>DASRXR010000862.1:0-25373 GCA_035687405.1 Polyangiales bacterium | reverse complement strand
CTCGGCACCCGGATGTCTTCGCGGGTCGCCACCTGGGGTTGGGAGCAAAACATCTGCGCCGTCGGGCGCGCATCGCAGCGAACTACCTGATCGCGCAGCGCGATATCGCGCGCGCCATGTTGTACCTGGTGCGTGGTGAGCAAGTCCCGTTGGACCTGCGCAGCTCGTACATCCTGGGCACCTATCACCTCGCCACGTTGCGATACCAGCCTCCCGCATGGCGTGGGAATCTGAACATCATTCGTTCCGAGGAGTACACGCGCAAGTCGCCATTTGACGGCTGGGATCGCGTGGCGCTGGGCAAGGTCAGTCGGGTGGTGATTCCTGGGAGCCACCTTTCGTGTGTGCGCACTGCTGAGGGGGTTGGAAGGGTTGCCGACGTGTTGCGCGGGATTTTTGACGAGCTCGAGCACAAGCCGGGATCACCACCCGCATCGCTTCGCTAAACAGTGTCGCCTGGAGCGCGATCCATCGCGCGCTCCGCCACCGGGACCTGCAGTTCAGGCGCAGAAGCATGCGCCGGCGTGGCAGCACGAACCGCGACCTCGTGCACTGACGTTCCCGCGAGCGCCGAGCCGAGCGTGCGCACGACCGCACGCCGCACGGTCGGGTTGTCATACGCCATCGCCATCGCGTCCAGGACACCGCCACGCACGGCAGCGCGCACCGCATAGCCCGCGAAAAATCCCAACGTGAAACGCTTGCGATGCTTCCACACGTAAGCCTTCCAAGCATCCTCTTCCGACACACGTCCCGCGAGCACGTCCGCAACTGCATCCGCAGCATAGATGCCGCTCTGCATCGCTTGCGAAATCCCTTCGCCCGTCGCGTTGTGCGTGACTCGCGCCGCCTCGCCGAGATACAGCGCACCGGGCGAGGTGCAGTGACCGACCCACGTCGTGTACACGATCGGGTGGCCTTTGAAGCTCCCAACCTGCGTCGCCCGCGCGAGCTTCGAGCTGAAGTGCACTTCCAAAAACTCGCGGAAGACTTCGCGCACGTTGCGCTGGGTCTTGTTGCCGGCCGCGTCTTGGCCATCGATGCAGATCCCGATGTTGACGCGCCGATCGGTCTCCGGAAATAGCCAGCCATAGAGTGGCGCAACGCTCTTGGCGAAGACCATTTCGATCTGCCGCGGCGTGAACTCAGCGTCGTCCCACCAACCCATGATCGTGGAGATGCTGCGCTTCGGCCGCGGGTCTGCCGAAAAGATCGAGTGCGCGCCATCCGCGCACAACACGTAGCGGGCACGTAGCTCGCGGCCATCGGCTGTTCGGACACCGACAACTCGCCCCGCTTCCCGAATCAGCTCGCGCACGCGCACACCGCCTTCGAGCGCCGCGCCTTTGTCGAGCGCGGTGCGCACGAGCAGATGATCGAACTCGCGTCGCAAGAGCACGACTGCAGCCGCATTCGAAGCGAGCACGAACGAACGCCCGGTCGGCGTGACGATTCGCACCGAGTCGACCGGCGTCGCACGACTGCGAATCTCGTCGCCGATGCCGAGCTCGTCTCCGAGCGCCAGCGCAGTCGGCGAAAGCCCCGAGCCGCAGGTCTTGTCGCGCGGAAAATGCGCGCCATCCAGCAGGAGCACGTCGCTCACACCTGCCTTCGCAAGCCTGAGTGCGGCGGTCGCTCCACCCGGGCCACCGCCCACCACGATCACGTTGTGCATACGCTCACCTCAGACTCGGTTTTGCCCGAGTCGTAGCCAGTCATTCGCCCTCGACGCGCAGCTCGGGCGCCGACGAGGGTTTATGGCTGGAGGATCGAACCCGAGTCGAGAGTGGAAGACGCGTTTTGACCCGCGCTTCGTAAGCCGCCAGCGCCCAGATCGGAAAGTAGCAGCGGTAGAGCTCGTACTCGAGCAACGCCGTTCGAAAGAACAAACCCGCGGGTTCTTCGCGCGGCCATTCGCCGTTGCCGAGCTGCGCGCGCGCGATGAAGCGAGCTCCACGCTCGATCGCAGCGAAGTCCGGGTCTTCGGCCTCGCACAGCGTCAGGAGTGCCCATGCCGTTTGCACGACTTGGCCCTGCTCGTGATGCACGTAGCCACCTGCCTGGATCGAAGCGTGTTCGCCCCAACCCCCGTCGACCCGCTGTTGCGCCTTGAGCCACGCACACGCTTTGCGAATCGCAGGATCAGTCGGCGGCGCACCCGCAGCGAGCAGGCCGCGCACCCCGAACCACGTGCCGTAGATCAATCGAACACCCCAGGCGCCCGGCCACGAACCGTCGGTGCGCTGCTTGCGTCGAATGCACTCGGCGCCGCGCGCGATCGCCTGCGGAATCTGCACGAGCTCTGACCGCGCGAGCAACTTCGGGCGCGAGCTCGCGATCTTCGCGAGCGCAGCGATGCACGACGCGCTGCACTCGACGTATCCTGACTCGGTCATGGAATCGCCAAACATCTCCGCTGGGTTGAGCAGCTCGAGCGAAAATGGAACGCGCGGCGCTTCGTAGCTACCAAAACCGCCATCAGGACCTTGCGCGCGCAACACGAAGTGAGCGGCGAGCGCGACGTCGTCGTCGGACGGAGCATCGGCGCCCGACAACTCGAGCCGCGCCAGGATCGCCTCGGCAGTGCAATCGCTAACCGGCCAGCCGTGCCACACGAACGAGAACGGATAGCCTCCGCGTGGATCAGCGCGATGATTCGCGGCGTAGTCGGGAAAGCTCTCGCGAATCTGCTGCGTGCGCAGAAACTCTGCGGCGCGTTGCATCGCATTCGTGACTTCGACGTGGGGCGCCGCGAGCGCGAGTGTTTGGAGAGCGAAGCTCGTATCCCAGATCGCCGAGCGCGCGCCGGTGACGCGAAAGCCCGCGCGGTCGTCTTCCCAGACCCAGCACTCGAAACGTCGGACCGCCTCCGCCAG
This sequence comes from Polyangiales bacterium, assembly GCA_035687405.1. Taxonomy (GTDB): domain Bacteria; phylum Myxococcota_A; class Polyangia; order Polyangiales; family JAFGIB01; genus JADGRF01. The sequence goes on along the minus strand of DASRXR010000862.1, from coordinate 22,497 downwards.
ATCGGGATCGTTTGGATCCTGCAGCCACAGCGCGATCATGTTGAGTAAGCCGCTGACGGGTGAGATCGAGGTGTGGCTCGAGACTGACAGCTCCCAGCGAATCGCCTTGCGAAAGCCCGCGAGCAGCTGCGCACGCGAACGCCGGGTGCGCACGCGATCGACGACGCGCAGCCCTTCGTACGCAAGCTTGAGCAGCGTGCTCGGCGGGGCAAACAGATCTCCCGTGCGAAGCTGCTTGCGTGCCAGCCGGAAATTCACCGCTTCGAACCCTTCCGGGTAGAGCTCGGCGCGCAGCTCCTGAATGATCGATGTGACTGGCGCTTGAAAACGCTCGGCGTAGAGCGTGGCCATCGAGAGGTAGATCAAGCGCGTATGGCAGTAATAACGCGATGGATGGAGCGGCAGCGCATTCGGCAGCGCCCAGAGCTCCGGGATGATCGGGTTCACGCCTTCCCAGCGATACAGCGAGACCAGCGCGAGCCAAAACTTGCCCCAGGTCGGGATCGCCTGCGCGCCGCCTTCGCGATCGACGAACGTGCGCGCGCGAACCAGCAGCGGATCATTCGCCGCGACGCCGAGCAACCGGCTGGCGACGTAGACGAGCGTCGTGACGAACAGCGAGGGCGCACTGCTGTCTGCATTCGAGAGAGCCCAGCAGCCGTCATGCAAACGCGTGCGCTCGAACTGCAACAGGATGCGACGGCGCCGCGTCTCGTCGATCGGCAAGCCGAGGATGTGCCATGCGAGCACGTACTCGGCCGGCAGCATCGCGCACCACACACATTCGCCTTCCCAAGAACCGTCTTCGTCTTGGCACGACAGGAGCGCCGACATCCCGATCTCGAGCGCAGCCGACGGCGGCAGGTCCGGCAGCGGGCTACGGATGGCGTCGGGCGTTCGGCCCGCATGAACTTCGCCCGCGTTCGCAACCTCGGGCGTTGCCTCGCGCTCGTGCAAGTGTAGCGCCCCGGAGGAAAGCCACTCACGCGCGCAGCCAGCGAGCCGCAGCGCTGCATCGACGCCGTAGCGTGGCTCGAGCGCGCGCACGCCGTTGCCGACGAGCGAAAGGCCTGCGCGCGCGAGCACCTTCAAGAACGGCGCGCTGAACTGCAGCAGGTTGGTCACGTCGCCGGACAAGAGGCGCATCGTGCGTTCGCGCTCGGCCGGGTCGTCGCGCCACAGCTGAAACACTGCTTTGCGCATCGCAACCGTTTCATCGGACGTGCCCGAGAAGATGTCGTAGAGCGCGATCGCCAATACTTCCGGCACGCGTCCGCCTCGATCACGCTCGCGTCGATACGCCTCGAACGACGGCGCGCGCGACAGCGCAACCGCGTCGAGAAAGCCGAAGGTGAGCCCTGCCGCCGTCAGCGGATGGTGGTGACCGACCGCGTCTCCGACGAGTGCAAAGCCGGGCCGCCCGAACGTGCTGCGCAAGCGCGTTTGATTGACCGCCCAAGCGACGTCATCGGCTGCGAGCGCGCGCTCGAACGCACCGCGCAACCCTTTGGGCAACGCCGGCGCGTAGGCGTCGTAAAGCGTCGCAGCACGGTCGCCATTCAGCTCGAGTGTGAGTGGCACATCGAAGCACGCTCGCACCTCGTGCGACGACACTCGATACGCGAGGATGGGTCCGAGTGCACCCAGACACAAATGGCCGTAACCCTCGTACGGCAGCGTGACGTCGTGCAGCAAGACCGCCGCCATCCGCGAATACGTACGCGCACGAACCTCGTCACCGAGCCCGAGCTCGCGGTGCGAAATGCCGGAACGCCCAGACGCGCCGACGACTTGTTCGGCTCGAGCCACCTTCTCGCCGCCTCCGGCCACGCGATAGCTCACGCGCGTGCCTTCGACCGCGGTCACACGCGCACCCTCGATGTAGTCGATCGAGTCGTGCGCGATCACGCTGCGCCGCAGCTTCGCGACGAGCTGCTCATGCGGCAAGCTCGCGCCGCTGCGGCCGCCTGGATATGACAGCACGATCGGCGTCGAACCATCGTCGGGCAACACGGCGAAGCCGCGGCCCATCACGTAGTCCCGCCCGCCGAGATCCACGCCATGTTGCGCGAGGATCTCCACCGCCGGGGGATGCAACCACTCGCCGGCGAGTCGAGTCGAAGCGCGCGGATTCGCTTCGAGCAACGCGACACGCGCGCCGCGGGCCGCGAAGGCCAATGCGGTCAGGCTGCCCACCGGGCCGCCGCCGATGATCGCCACCTCGTAGGAGCCCTCGGATTTTTTCATGGCGGAGCCTCTCAGGGATTTGCCGCTGCACGCGGGCGTGCGCCCCGTGGACGCGCTGCGAGCGATGCGAGGTGCTCGTCCCACTTGCGGATAGTCAGGTTCTGGAACGCGTTGATCGCTGGATTGAGCTCCATCATCGGCGCGTCGAAGTGTCGGTCGTAGCCGCGCTGCTCTTCTTCCACCGCAAAACCGTCCTCTGCGAGCAGCGGGCGCACCAACAGGGCGTTGCCCGCCCGGAGCATCGGGCGCAGCAGTCGGTAGGGGATTGCGAGCGGAAGAAAGGGAACTTTGAAGGCGCGCGGGTCGTAATAAAACAGGAAGAAGGCGCGAGTCGTCGTGCGATCGATCGGCAACACGAAGCAGTGATGCTTGATGTGGTTGTCCGTGTTCGACCACTGGAACGGATACTCGTAACAAAGCTCCATGCGATTGCTGTTCATCGAGGAGTGGTTGACGAGCTTCTGATAGATCGGGCCTTGACCGATCTTCGCATCGTACGCGACGAAGACCTTGTCGCCTTCCGAGTGGCAGTCGGTCAGCTTGGCATCGCGAAATGGCTGATACTTGCGATGCAAATAGGCGTGCGTGAAGTCACTCACGTTGTCGATGATGATCGAGTGGTGAGCCTTCCAGCGGAAGTCGATCGGCACGCACGGCCACGGCGAGCTGCCCTCGAGCTCGGCGATGCGCGGCACGTCGCGCTCTTGCGCGCGCTCGCTGTCGCCAAAAAAAACCCAGATCAAGCCGTAGCGAACCTTCACTGCTTTAGATCCGACGCGGATGCGCGGCATCGCGCGATCGAACAAGTCGTGGTCGATCGCGACGACCTTGCCTTCGCCGTCGTACTTCCAACCGTGATAGGCGCACACCAGGTTGCAGCCGTCGACCTTACCTTCGCTCAATCGCAGCTGCCGATGGGCGCAACGGTTTTCGATTACGTGAAGCTCGCCGCTCTCCGTGCGAAACAGCGCGTAGCTCGCGCCCCAAAACGAGATCTCGTGCACGTCTCCCGGCTGGACGGCGGCGTCGTAGTCCACCGGGTACCAGTAGTTCGGATCGAGACCGGCTGAGCGCGCCTTCTGCCTGCGCCCTTCCGCCTGTTCGTACGCCGGCGGCTCGTTCCGCACCGGTTCCTGGCTAGCCGACTCCGAGCGATTGCGCGGAGAAAACCAATCGAGCTTTCTCATTCCGCACCCATGTGCTGAGCCGCGGGCCGAACTGGGCTCGGCTGCGCAGCGTTTCGAACCATGCCGCGTTCGCGGTAAAACTCATATGCCTCGCGCACGGCAGTCGCGATCGGCGTAGGCTCATAACCGAGCTCCGTGCGCGCTTTCGTGATGTCGGCGTGACGTCCGAGCTGCAGGATGTGCACTGCCGCCGGAGTCAGGCGATGGCGCTCCGGCGGCACCCAACGCGTGACGAATGGATTGATCGCGGTCGCGATCGCGCCCATCACCGCCGGTGAAAGCTTCATGGGCGGCCGCTTTTTGCCCGTGACTTCCTCGAACATCGCCATGATGTCGTGCATCGTCTGGAACTCGCTCGCAAAGATGTAGCGCTCGCCACTGCGGCCTTTGTTCATCGCGAGGACGTGGCCCTCTGCAACATCGCGCGCGGCGACGAAGGGGAAGCCACCAGGAATGTAGAACGGGATGCGCCCGAACGAACACATCACGCCGCCGAGCCGCGATGGCGTGAAGTCATACGGCCCAATGATCGCGCACGACACGGCGACCACGACTTCGAGCCCGCGCGCGGCCGCCTGCCAGCACTGCTGCTCCATCGCGGCCTTCGAAGTCGAATACGGCGTCGGCGAGCGAAACGGATCGAACGGCATGTCTTCGTTCGAGGCGCGCGAAGGGTCTTCTGGATCGTAACCGACCGCGCTGAACGAACCGGTCGCGACCACGCGTTGCACACCGGCTCGGATCGCTGCATCGAGCAGGTTCTGTGTGCCGACGACGTTGGTCTCGAAGATCGCACGCTTGTGTTGCGCATCGCCCTGGACCGTGGAGACGATCGCGGCGGTGTGATAGATGTGGCCCATGCCGCCGACGGCTGCAGCCACCGCGCGCGCATCGCGCAGGTCGCCGACCACGCGTTCCACCTCGAGGCCGTCCAAGGCCGGCGAAGTGTCGCCAGGCATCACGAGGACGCGCACGGCATCGCCATCCGCGAGCAAACGGCGAACGAGATTCGCGCCCAGATGACCCGTCGCACCCGTCACCAGAGTCTTCACCGTCATGCTGATTGCTCCCCATCACATGCCAGCCGCACTGGCTCCACGGGACGAACGGGGCGACCCGCGACACCGACGCGCGCGCGTTCGAAGAGCTCGGTGAGCAGGCGATCACTTTCGGCCTGATCACTCGCCGCGACGGCGCGCCACATCTGTTCGAGAGTACGCGCGACGAATGAACGTGTCACCGTCGGGGCGCGATCTTTGCGGAACGCATCCTCGCCGTGCTCGACCTCACGCAGCGTGCCGAGCGCGAGTGCGAGCGGACCCGCACAGAACAGACGCACTTCGCGGCCCGCGGGTGTGAGCGGCCACAGCAGCGTGTACTCCTGTGCAACGACGAGATGCTCGCGGGCACGCCGCGCCAACGTACGCAACACCCGCAAGCCGCGTTCGCGCTGGCTAGGGTCTAACAGGCGCGACAACTCGAGGCCTTCGACGTCCGCGAGCGATTGGGGCAGGTAACACGCGCCCCGTTCCGAATCCTCTGCGACGTCCTTCAAGATGTTGACGAGCTGCAGCGCGAGCCCGAAGCGCACGGCACGCGCGATCAACTCGGCACGCCGCTTCGGCTCGAGCGGACACATGGATACAAACAGATCGCTGAGCAGCTCGCCGACCGTTCCGGCCACGTAATAGCAGTAGAGTTCGAGATCTGGCAGATCGCGAATCTGCAACCGGCCTTCCGCTGCAGCGCGCTCGGTGTATCCGCGCATGCCGCGCGACATTTGCAGGAGGCGTGGCGCGATGATGTCGCGGACATTGGTGGGTTGCGCAGCGTATGCGCGGAACACCGCGCCCGAGTTGAGGCACAGCTCGGATTCGGCGCCGAGGCCCAGATCGGCGCTTCTAGCCAGATCCTCGAACGCGAGCGATGCAGAGCCTTCCGCCGCGCTCGCGAGCGCGGCGTCGAATGCATCGAAGAGTGCCCAGCGCGAGGCGGGCAGAAGCCTTGGATCATCCTCGACCGTGTCCACGGTACGGCACAGCAAGTACGCGATGCAGACTGCGGTGCGCAGCTCGGGCGAAAGGCTTTGGATCGAGACCGCGAAGGTTCGAGACACTTCGGGCAGCAGTCGCTCGCAGAAGGCGAGATCAGTTTCGATCTCGACTACTTGGGACTTCTCTCCGCCGTCTACAGACTCAGCTCGCGGCCGCGCGCTCTGGATTGTTCTCGACAAGGGTCACGCCCCCTAAGCGCGAACTTCGCGCAAGTTGAAGCTTCACGTCGCGAGTTTTTCGAAAAAGTTCGAAAGCCACAACTGTGACGGTACTGGCGCGCCGCGTTCAGCGCAGGAATGCGTACGTATTCGATTCGATCGAAGAAATGGATACAAAAACTCTTCAGCGCGTGAATGTCAGCCAGATGGCGTTCGAGAGGCTGACGAACAAGCTGCGTTGCTGAACGAATGGCCACGCTCGCGCGTGTTCAAAGGCAACTAGCCTAGCTTCATCGTGCAGTACCACACTTGATAGACTCGCAAGGGCCCGATGATACCGGCTGCGCGCGCAGTGATCGATTCGAACGTCATGCCGCACGAGAACAAGCAGCATGGCGGCAATGTAGAACCCCGTTGCCGATAGCGATGAAGGACGTCGTGCTTCGTCGAGCCGGTGTGCGGCTGACGGAGCTTCCACTCGGATGCTCGCAGCCGCCAGCGGCAAGAGCACGGTAGCGCGACACAAAGATTTTGTGATCGGGTTTGGTTTTGCACCCACTCAGGAGACGCGGTGATCATGCGCGACTCCCCTTCCCGATCGGTCGATTCACGCCTCGCTCCTCTCTTGGTGTACGGGCTCGTGGCCGCGTGCGGCTGCGGGGGAGATGCGGGAACGCACAATCTGACTGCGCGAGTTTCCGGCGCAGGCGGCGTCACTGCGGCTGGAGGGAATGGCGCAAGCGGCTCCGCAGCCGCAAGCGGCACGCGCAGCTCACGAGCGGGTGGGCCCGGCTCCGGCGCGGCCGCGAGCGCCGGATTGGGCGTTGCTGGCGACGCACGCGAGGACGGTGGCACTGCCGGCTCCGCCGGGTCCGCGTCGAGTCCGGAGCCGAGTGGCGCGGACGGCGGCATGACCACGCGCATCGATGATCCGGCTGGCCACGCCTTCGATCGAGCGCGCGGCGCACTGAATGTCGACTATGCGGGGTATCTGTCGAAGCACGACGTCGTGTTCAACAAGCCGAACACCAATCCACTCCACGGCTTGATGATTGGGAACGGCCGAGTCGGCGCGATGGTGTGGAGCGAAAACGGTCTGACGCTTCAGATATCGAACGTCGATACTTCGCCGCAGACCGCGTTTTCGGCCGGCCTGGTGAACTTCTCGACGAGTCCTGCCCTCGACGCCGACGCCTCAGCATTCCAGCAGCGCCTAGCGCTGCACGCCGGCACGCTGAGCACGCACTACGCCGAAGGTCGCACCGTGACCATCCTCGGGTCACCGAACTCCGAAGTGCTCGGCATTCACGTGGAGGACGCGCGCCCGAACGTGACCGGCGTGACCGTGGAGTTGAGCTTGTGGGACGTCTCGAAGCTCGAGAACAGCGGTGCAGTAAAGAATCTCGATTCATGGAAGCAAGTCGTGAGTCACGCGGACTCGAGTAGCGCCGGCATCAGCCGCGGCCAGACGGACAGCGATAACTTCGGTTACACGCTCGCCGCGACGGTCGAAGGCGCTCCGTTCACGACTGCCGCCATGAGCGGCAACAGAGTGCGGCTGTCGATCGAACCGCGGGCCAGCTACACGATCTGGGTCGTCTGCGCGACCCGTATCAACGCACCGGGCTACGACTCGGTGGCACGCGCAAAAGCCGCGCTGCGCGATACCGTCGCGGCTGGATACGCGGACACCTCACAGCGATATCAGGATTTTTGGGCCGAGTTTTGGCGAAAGTCGTTCGTGCAGTACTCGAATGCCAAGGGCGACGCCGACGTTCTCGAGAACGTCTACTACCTCGCGACGTACATGATCGCAGCCGGCGCGTACGGCAACTATCCCTTCCACTTCATCAACGGAGTATTCCGCGCCACGCAAGACAAGACGAAGTGGAGCAATGCGTATTGGTATTGGAACCAACGCGACGTCTACCACTCGTTTCTCGCATCGAACCACGCGGACGTAACGCGCGTCTTCAATCGCCTCTACACACGCAATCGCGCCACGCTCGAGTCGCTCACCATGTCGCGGTACGGCATCAGCGGCTTGTGGGTGCCGGAGACGATGGGCTGGAACGGCAGCGCCGATGGCACGACCGGCAGCGATTATACGAAGAACATCTTCACGACCGGGGCTGAGGCAGCGGCCAACTTGTACGCCGAGTACGCCGCGACGAACGACGATGCGTACTTGAAGGACTCGGTCTATCCGTTCTTGCGCGGCGTCGCCGAGTTCTATCGCCAAAAGCTCACGCGGGATTCCGCGAGTGGTCAGTACTTCATGGGCTCATCGAACGCGCACGAGACGTACTGGAACGTGAAGAACGCGATCACCGACCTTGCGGCGGTTCGCGACGTATTTCCACTCGCGATTCGCACCAGCCAGGCGTTAGGGCTCGACGCCGACTTGCGCCCGCAATGGCAGGACGTGCTCGATCATCTCGTCGCGTATCCGACCGACGGCGACGTGTACCTTCCGAACGACCCGCCGGCGGCGGAGTCGCGGAACGGTGAAAACGTCGCATGCGAGTTGATCTGGCCGTACGGAGTCACCGGGATCGGCGCGGCCGACTACGCGATGGCAGTCAACACGTGGAAGAAGCGTCCATCTCCGTACGGGAATGTGTGGGCGAACGACGCGATTCAGGCAGCGCGACTCGGCCTAGGCGACGAAACCAATCAAGGCCTGAAGCGGATGCTCGATCAGTACGCAAAGTACCCGAACGCCATGACTGACAACACGAACGGCGTGTTCGAGTATCTTGGCGTGCACCTGATCGCAGTGAACGAATCGCTGCTTCAGAGCTACAACGGAAAAATTCGCGTGTTCCCTGCGTTACCCGCGGATGCGAGTTTCGTCGCACGATTCACGTTGCTGGCGCAGGGAGGCTTTCTCGTGACCTCCGAGCGCGAGCGGGGCGAGATCAAGTACATCGGGCTGAAGAGCTTGCACGGCAAACCGGCCAAGCTCGTGAATCCGTGGCCGATGAACGCTGTGCAGGTACGCACGGTCGCTGACGATCAGATCGTCTTCGCGTCCGCCGACGCTGAGCTCGCGTTCGAAACCGCGGCTGGTGCGGTCTACGCGGTCGAGCGCGCTGATGCGCCACTCTCGGGCTTCGAGTACTCGTATCTCACGGGCACGCTCAATCAGGACGCGAAGGCGTTGTCCCCGACGTCGCATCTCGGCATCGCGAAATGAGCGACTCGCTCGCGGGAGTGTGAGCGTGGCCGGTGTGCGCCCCACTGTTCGTCGAGACGAAGTGCATTCGCAACATAAGCGTACGTAACGTCCGCGTATGGCCCTCAGAACGTCAGCTACAAAGCCACATCGGACAACGATTCCAGAGAACGCGAAGAGCCCGCAGCTGTTTTCGCGACAAAAACATGCTCGAAGACATCTCCGCTGGCTCACGGCATGCTGTCTGGCGACAATCGTCGTCGGTCGCTCGCCAGCCCTGGCCGATCCACATGTGATGATCAATCTGCCAGCGGCGACACCCGCCAGCCAGGGCGTCGACGCTCGACCACTGGTTGCGATGTCGGAGTGGCTGCGCGCCAACGAGTACGATGTCGAAAGCCTGCTCGTGGTCAAGAACGACAAGCTGATCTTCGAGCGCTACACTGGCGGCCTGACGCGAGACTACAACTACGAGTTGTACTCGTGCACCAAAACACTCGTTGCCCTGCTCGCCGGCATCCTCATCGACAAGGGCGCGATCTCGCTCGACACCGATGTCGCCTCGGTTATCTCGAAGTACCGTCCGGAGCTCACCGACGCGGTCGCCGACAAGGGCGACGTCAAGTTGCGCCACATCCTGTCGATGTCCTCGGGATTTGCCTACGACTTCGATCCCGAGAACGATCCGATCTACTTCACCTCGCCCGATCGCGTGGCTCTCGTCGCCGATGTCGGCAGCCACTTCGCAGCCTGGTCTCCGGCGGTTGGGCCTACGCCTGCGGCCCATGGATATGGCAAAGGTCGGTATCCTGATCTTGCACGACGGTGAATGGCAGGGTCGGCAACTCGTTCCCGCGAGTTGGGTTCAGGCGATGGAGACGCCCGTGGCTGCGCGGGATTTCGGTTACTACCTCTGGCGTGATCACATCGTCGAAACCGAACCCAGCTACACGATGATGGGCTTCAAAGGACAGTTCGTGACGGTGCTTCCGGATCGCCAGACGGTTGTCGTGATGACCGGCCTGCTGCCGATCGAAGGCGGGCTGCGACTCGCGAAAAACGTGCGGATCTTCCGCGATGTCGTCAACGACTACATCCTGCCGGCCACCGCTACTGACGCCGATCTTTCGCAATCTGTCGCGGCGCAAATTGCCATGAAGAAAGAGTTGGCGGTCAGTGCAGCAAGCCATCCCGAGCCCGGCGTATTCCTCGACCCGCCGGATGCGCCCGAAGCGCCGCCGCGAGGAACTCGCTAGTGGCGACGGTTCAACGCAGACCGCGAGTCCGAGCGTCGACGATCGCAAACAGCGCATCGCGCGTGGGCTTGGCGTTACGGCGCGCGAAGGTCGGTAGCTGTAACTTGTGCAGGTGCGTCGACAGACGGTCGGTCAGCTCGCTGCACGCGGCCTCGGCGGTTGCGACCGGGATGCCCATCGTCCTCGCGGCCTTGCTGAAGTCCGTGAGCGTGAGGCGATCGTCCTTGCCGTTGAGCTTTAGCGCCATGCGGTCCCCGGCGAGCTTCGGGAAGACGCGCGTGCTGACCGCGTCGTAGAGCGGCGCGAGGCGCACGCCGCTGAACGCCTCCGATCCCAAGCGCGCAGTCTTGAGCAGCGCGAGGTTCTTGAGATGCATGTCTCCATCTGCGATCAGCCACGCGAAAATCGCCCGACGCAGAAGCGACCCGAGATCGGCCGCAAAGTCGGTCGACAGAGCACGCAGTGCCTTGCCGGCGCGTTCGATGGTCCCGTCGTACTTCGCAGCCGCCGGTAGATCGAGCACCGAGCAGAAGTCCTCGAGCGCCCACATCCGCAGGTCGCGCGATGACCGGCGCACGTCGAAGCGTTCGACCACCAGCGCAGGCAGCATACCGTCAGGCATTGCGACCAGCGCGGCAGCCGGTACATCGAAGCCCGCGACGCGGCCCAGCTCGAGGCACAGCCACTCGACCAGCGGAAGTTGCTCGAAGCCCGCGGTTCCGGCCGGCTTGAGAATGTGCGTGAACGGACGACCGACGGCGGGCACCAGCGAGCCGTCGCGCAGCAGGCTCATCGGCGCCTTGATCTGCACGCCGGACAGACGCGGCGTCTCCCGACGCTCGAACAGAAGTGCGAGGTTCTGCTCGAAGCTCGCGTTGAGTTCGCCGCGCGCGGGACCGGCGTAGCGACCGGTGAAGGAACCTCCGTCGATGAATTTGGAGAGCGGTGTGGTGAGCACGTCCGGCGGCAGCGCATTCGTATCGCCATGCGGGACGATGGTGATGTTGGACATGTAGCGACGCCCATGCCGCAGCGTGTCGCGCTCGTCGCGCTCGGACAGCACGTTCTCGAGCCAGCCCTCGGGCAACAGCGATTCGATGAAGGCCGGCAAGCGCCCCGGTTTTGTTTCGCGCACGAGCGGCGGCAAGTCGGCTGTCGCTGAGGCACGCCAGCGCCACTCGAAGCCGTCGTGGTGGAGCGTTCCGATCGCGTGACCGTGCCAGGCGACGTCGAAGTCGAGCGCTGCCTCGTTCCTCGTCGCGATGACTGCCGCGGGCTGTTGCGTGAGCAGGTAGCGTTCGGCGCCCTCCCCCTCGCGATACCACTGGTTCTCGCGCGCGAGTGCCCACACTGCGTCGGCTGCGGCCTGGGGCGTGCCGTACTCGGCAACCAATCTGTCGGCGAGTTGCCTGCGCAGCTCGGGATCGATCGCAGTCGCGTGTTCGCTGCGCATGCGAAATGCCTCGAGGAAGCGCTGGCGCGGCGACGACACGTCAATGCGCAGCTCACCCAGCTCGTCGGCGACGATGGCGGGCGCAGTTGACGGATGCGCTGGCGCCTCGTTCTGGACGATCTCGAGGGACCGCAGACGCGTGCGCTGGTTGCGGCGACCCGCGAGGAACAGGCGACCGTCAGGCGTCGGACCGAGCAGCACCGAGCTCGCGGAGGACAGGTAGGCCTGAGGGTACAGATAGTGCGCGATCCGCACCGCGTGGCGCAGTACCAACACATCCGCCGCGTCGGCGCGCTCGATGTAGACCCCGCGGATGAGCTGTAACAACTCGCCCTGTTGGGCGCGCCGGTGGGCGCTCTTGGCGTCGATCGTCTCTCCGACGAGGTGGAGTGCCATGGGAATATCTCGCGTCTCAGATGCGCGATAATCCCACAGGACGCATCCGGGCGCCAGGATTATCCCGCATCTTAGATGCGTGATAATCTAGCTGGGCCCAAGCTCGATTCCATCGCCCACCAGCCGTACCTACGCGTGGCGACGGTGAGAGATGCCGAACGAGTGACGACGAGAGGGCGGCCCGCTCGTTTCGCGCCTGATCCGGGTTGGCGAGCAAGGGCAAGACGCGCCATCGTGTAGCGAGTGGACGCCGACGTGGGTCAGCGTCCCGTAAAACGGGATCGAACACTCGGAGCAGAGCGATGCTCAGTGATACAGACAATCGACGTGCTGCGCTGGAGCGAGAGCTGATGGAGGCGCTTGCAAAACTTCCGCAACCCACGCGAGACATCGCCGCGGAGCGGTTTGCCGATCTGATCAGCCTCAGTATCGAAGCCGAACGGCTGCGCTGCGCGAAGCTGTGCCGTGCGCGTGCACAGCTGTGGCGAACGACTCGGATGGCTCGCAGCGACAGCTCTCGGTCCGCGGTGGAGGAAACGCGTGCTCGCGCAAACGAAGCGGAGTTCCTCGCCGATGCGCTGGAGGCTCCGCCCGACGAGCCGAACGAGCTCGACGCGTGATCGTCACGGCACGCTCGCCGAGTTTTGACTCGTCGAGCGCAGACTCAGCACGTGACGATCGCCGAGATCAAGCTGAAGGTCGCGGCGTAGATCTCAGGATCTTCGGAAGCGCGAGCGCCTGCCACGTTGAGGACTTCAACCTCGTAATCGCAAAGCCAGTGGGTCGCATCGCGCGTGGCTCGAGCCAGGTCCACGATCCGCAGATCGATGTGCAGCACCGGCTTCGCGAGCTCGACTGCAATCTGAAAGCTAAGCGCAGTTCCGCCGATCAACGGGCCGTGGGACACAATCAGCGTCGCATCGGAATCGATGACGTTGAGTCGAGTGCGCTCCGCAGGCTCAGAGCTCGCAGTCTCGCGCAGTCCCGAGTACGCCGGATCGACCGCGCCGTCTTCGGCCCAGCGTCCCTGCGGAATCCATCCACCGAACGGAAAGTTTGCCGCACGGGCAGCATCGAGTGCCGCGCGGTCGGCGCCCGTCTGCCCACCACTGACGATTTTCTGGAGTGCGTGTGGAGACGTCAACGCCAAGCCTGGACGCGGTCGAGCACGCGATACAAGCCGGAGTGCGGCAGCCTGCGATATCCAGCCCACGCCGCTGCCGCGAGGTGCCCGTCGTCGAGCAGCTCCATCAAGCGCTCCCCGATCGTACGCGGCTCGCGCTGGATGAACGCGACGCCGCTCTCGCGCGCGAAGCGGCGATTGTAGTGCTCGTGGACTCCGATCGGCTCGGATAGAAGCAGCGGAATCCCGAGCGCCGCGTAAAACACGATCTCGCTCGGCTTCGTCCACAATACATCCGCCGTCGCGACCACTTCGTCGAATCGATCCAAGTAGCGGTCGATCTCAGGCTCGAACAAAATCGCGACGCGTCGATCGAGCTCACCCATCAGACCCGCGCGCTCCATCTCGCGCAGAAACTGATCGCGCACGTCGGCACGCACACCCGCGACCAAGGTGAGCCGCAGTCGATCGGCCAGCAACGCGTCGCGCAAGCTCGGGAGAAACTTCGCCGACAACTCCGCCTGCGCACCCGCACCGCCGACAGCAAACACCAGGTGAAGTGGCCCGCCAGCGGCGGGAAGTGCGTCGAACGATTCCAAGTCCGCTCTGAACTGAGACCGAAACACGCGGTTTGGATCGAGGCGCGCCAACCGTGCGGCGAGATTCCGGCGCAGCACCGGCGCATCGGGGCCCCCGACCAGAGAGTGCGGCAGCGGAAAGCCGGTGAGCTCGATCGAGTGTGGATCGACTCCATACGCTCGCAACCGTCGTACGGCGCGACCGCTCGGCGCGAAATACCGGATCTTGCTCGCACGCGGCGAGATTGGAGCCCACACGCGGTTGACGTCCGAATCCGTGACGATGCAGTAGATGCGATCGTAGCCGTGATAGTCGGCTAAAATCGCCGGCGAGTAGAACGTGGTCAGCAGCGGCAAATCATGCTCCTCGAGATACGCGATCATCGATCGCCCGAGCCCCTGGCGCGCGGATCGTTCGAGGTAACTCACCGCAGCAGTCGGCGAGGACAGATCGCGAAACGGATACAAGTGCGGGATGCCGGTGACTGCGTTCAGCGTGAGTCGGAACGGCGTGCCGATGTACGGCAGGCCGGAGATGCGGCTCACGTTCTCGTAGAAGCGCCGAATCGTGGTCCAGCGCGCTTGCTCTTCCTGGTCCGCGAGCGGCGCACGATCCGCGTGCAGCACCTCGCAACCGAGCTGCATCGCGAGGGCACGCGCGGGACGCTGGTGCCCATACCCCATCGCGATCGCAACTACTGCTGCCTTCGAAGCTCCTGACACTTCCGGTCGTGAGCTGATCATGCTCGGCGCACTCGACATGCGAGCGAGTGTATGCGGTGAAGGTTGGTCGTGCCCGCCTCGCTACAGACTCGTCACACCCTCGACGCTGGCCGCGCGCACACGCGAAGTTGCACCGCGCTGATTGCGCGCGGGTCGTTCGAGGGCGTTTGAGGATCTACGGCGCGTAGCCGTGTGCGTGGGGTTGATCGAGCGGTGAACGGCTGTGGCCGCGGGCGAGACGTGCGATGTCTGATAGAACGCCCAACGCAGCACGGCCGCGCGGCCTTCCGGCGTCCAAGGTAGGAGGCCCGCTTGTTGGTGCTTCTCAGCGAGGTACCAGTTGATGGCGTTCGACTCCCACAGCGTGATCGCGCCATCGATCAGCGTTGGCACTTTTCCGACCGGATTGAGAACCAGATACTCGGGCTACGGGGCTTTCGAAGGTCCAACGGGTGAGCCACGAACTGCGCTCCCACCTCGTACAGAGCCAGCGCGGTTCGCGCTGCATTGCCGGAGTTCTTGCCGAAGTAGAAGTCGACCATGCGCGCACGCTACCGCGAGCTCATCCTCAAACGTCTCGCAAAACCCCGACCATTCTCGTATAAGAGACGTGGGTCGCGGTGCCCGCGCGCAGCCCCGTGGTAACTTGCACCTCGGAGAATCATGAAACTATACACCGCCGACCAGTCACCCAATGCGATGCGCGTGCGTGCAGTTGTCTACGAGCTCGATCTGCCAGTCGAACTGATCGAAGTGGACCTGCGGTCGAGTGAGAAGCCGGTGGGCTTTCTCGCGGCCAATCCAAACGGCAAGGTGCCGGCGTTCGTCGACGACGACGGTTTCAGCTTGTTCGAGTCGAGAGCGATCAACAAATACCTCGCGACAAAGAAGCCCGAGCGCGATCTCGACCCTGCCGATCCGAAGCGGCGCGCACTTTCCGACCAGTGGTCGTACTGGCAGGCGATCCATCTAGGTCCCGCGATGCAGGCGATCGCGTTCGAGCGCGTGTACAAGGCCCGCTTCAAGCTGGGCGTGCCCGATGAGGCGGTGATCAAATCTAAGCAAGTCGATGTCGATCGTTTCCTGCCCGTGCTCGAGGCACTCCTAAAGGGAAAGGAGTGGGTGGTCGACACGCTGTCGCTCGCTGACTTCGCGGTCGCCTCGACGTTCCAGCTGCGCGACCCGGCACAGATCTCGCTCACGTCGTACCCGAGCGTCGACGCCTGGATCAAACGCGTCGAAGGACTGGCTTCCTGGCAGAGAGCTCTACCTAAGCCCTGAGCTGTGATCACCACGATTCGTTTTTCGGGCGGAGATCCACCTCGAACGACCAAGCAGACGGTGGCTGCTGCGTGAGCGAAAGTGCGGCCGATGCAATGTCTTGCGGGTCGAGATATTTGCCCTCTTGCGAGCCACCGGGCGCGCTGATCCGACCGTCGATGATGAGGAGCGAGACGTGAATCCCTTCCGGCCAGAACTGCCGCGCCATGGATTGCGCGAGACTCCGCTGCGCCGCTTTGCCCGCCGCGAATGCCGTCGTCATCGGCTTGCCGCGCAACGAGGCCGTCGCGCCAACGACTAGGACACTTCCTCGTTTCGCTTTGCGCATCTCGGGCAACACCGCCTGCGCGGCGGTCATGAGTCCTAGCGCATTGATGCGGAATGAACGCTCGAGCTCTTCCGCTGTCGTCTCGTCGAAGCTTTTCCAGGAGCCCGACCCGGCGTTGTAGACAAGCACATCCGGCGCGCCGAGCTCCGCCTGGATGGTCGCGAACGTAGCGATCAACTCGCGCGCGTTCGAAGCGTCACATGCGTACGCCTTCGCATCGTCGGCCCCGAGCTCCGACGCGAGCTGGCCAGATAGATCCGTCTTGCGCGACACCATCGCGAGGCGATAGCCCGCGCGATGAAACGTACGCGCGAAGGCTTCGCCATTTTTCGGTCCGATCCCGACGACGACGCAAACTGGCTTTTTCATGCCGGCAGTGTAGCGCGCGGCGCGAACGCGCAAAGCTCACACCACCACAGTGAACGTGCTGCCCGCCGAGCCCGACTCGACGCTGACTCGCCCTCCCCGACTCTCTGCGATCGCCTTCACGATCGCGAGCCCGAGGCCGGTGCCACCGCGGTCTCGCTCTGTCGTGAAGAAACGTTGGAACAGACGCTGGCGGTTTGCTTCGGAGACGCCGGGACCCTCGTCGCGGACGGCGATCCGCAACCTGCCGCCCTCAGCTGCAAGCCGCACCGACACGGGTTTTTCCGCGCCGTGACGCAGTGCGTTGTCGATCAGGTTCGAGAACACGCTGTGCAGGTGGCTTTCGGCGATCTCGAGCGTCGCCGGCGGCTGATCGAGCGCAAGCTGGACACGTCCGTCGTAACGCTCGATGAAACGCGCAGCGAAGTCCGGGATCGGCACGCGCACCGCCTCATCCGTGCCGGCGTTTTCGATGCGTGCGAGTTCGAGTAGCCGCGTGACCAGGCGCTCCATGCGCTCGGCATCTTCGGTGATGTTGGCCAGAAACCGATCGCGCTGCTCGACGTCCATCTCGGCCCAGTGTTGCTGGAGAAGCTCGGCCGCCCCGCGCACCGCGGTGATCGGGGTCTTCAGCTCATGGCTGGCGTTGCTGGCGAACTCGGCGACGTACCGCGCGCGCCGTTCGAGTCGCTCGGTCATGCCGGCGAGAACTTGGGCGAGGACCTCGACCTCGGCGGGTGCGAAACCTTGTGGCGCGAGCTTGGCGCTCGACTCGCTGCCGGCCGCGACCGCGCGCGCGGTGCGGGTGAGGCGGCGAAGCGGTCGGGCGATCGCCGCCGAAAAACCGAAGCTGACCCCGAAGCTGATGGCTGCGAGCGCGAGCAACGACAAGACCAAGCCGCGTCGGTTCGCCCACAACGTGGACAAAGCGTCGAGGCCGGTTCGCGAAGCGCGGATGACGGCAACGACGCGTCCGTCGACGAACACTGGCAATGCGGTGAACACCCGCTCGGTGCCGCGCCGGCGGATGTCGCCGATCGGCGGCGCGGGTTCATCGCTCACGCGGCTGCGCGCGACCGCGGCGTACCTGCCGGCGAGCGCGCCTTGAACCTCCGGAAACGCGGCCATGCACTCCCCGGCTTCGCTGCGCGTGGTCGCGACGACGCAGCCATCGGCGTCAAGCACGCGGATCGCGCTGAGGTTGAACGTCTGGGCGCGACGCAACAGCGGCTCGATCGCGGCGCCGGCGCGCTGCGCCAAAGAGTCGCGTACGGTCGCGTGCGGCAGCTTCGTCGGCTGCGGCGGGAGCACGGTAAAGCCGAGATCGAGCACCGGCTCGATCCGCACGTAGCGCTCGCCGCTCTGCGCGATCGGCCGGTGATCGCCCGCCGGCGCTCCGCGTTCGCGCGCATACGCCTCGCGAAAGACCTCTCCGATCATCACCGACTCCACGATCAACTCGCGTTCAGTTTGGCGTAACAGGTAGATGTCGTAGACGCGCAGGCCTGCGATCGCGAGCAGCGGCAGCACGACGACCGCTGTGTTCGCACCGAAGAGCAGCGTGCGGATGCTCGGCCGGCTGGCCCTCACGGATCGCTACTCTCACGGAGCCGGTAGCCGATGCCGTACACGGTCTCGATCGGGTCGGCCCCAGCATCGGCGAGCTTCTTGCGCAAGCGCCGCACGTGACTGTCGACGGTGCGCTCGGTCACGTGGTGATCGCCGTCGTAGGCGCGCTCGATCAGCTGGGCGCGCGACAGCACTCGCCCTGGCGCGTTCATCAGTGCGCGGAGCAACTCGAACTCGGTCACGGTCAAGACCAGCTCGCTGCCGTGCAGCTCGCAACGGTGGCGTTCGAGATCGATCTGCAGCCCACCAACCCGCACCACACGCGTTTCGACTTGTTCTGCCGGCAACGCCGTCCGCCGCAACACCGCGGCCACGCGTGCCACCAACTCGCGGGGGCTGAACGGTTTGCTCACGTAGTCGTCGCCGCCGAGTTCGAGCCCGAGCACCCGGTCGAGCTCGTCGTCGCGGCTCGACAAGAAGATCACCGGCACGCGGCTGTGCCGCCGGATCTCGCGACACGTCGCGAGGCCATCTTCTTCCGGCATGACGATGTCGAGCACGATCAAGTCCGGCATCCGTTCGGCCACCGCGCGCAGCGCCGCCCGACCGTTGTCTGCTTCGCGCACGTTGTGCCCGGCGCGATCGAGTGCAAAGCGCACGACCTCGCGAATGTGCCCGTCGTCGTCGACCACCAGGATCTCGGCCATCGACGAACAATCTAACACGCAGCCGTGGTTCCCCCGCGCTTGCACAGGTTCTGCACGATCATTCCTCGGGTTCGGCACCACCCCCGCGCAGGCTCGGCATTCCGGACCGTTAGACCGTATTCCGACGGCTCGCACTTGGCGCGGCCGGCCAAGGAAAAGGTCATGGGCGGAATCAAACGAATCGTAGGCATCGCGTTCATCTGGGTCATTGCAGCCATCGGCTGGATGATTCTCGGCTCGGTCACCGAGCGGCGCGCCGAAACCACGCACACGAAGCTGCGCGACGGCGTGCAAAGCCTGTGGGGAAGCCCGCAGGCACAGCAGGCGCCGCAGCTGACGTTCAGTTGGGAAACTCAGGAGCGCGTTCAGCGGACCGAAGAAAAGAACGGCGTGCAGTCGCAGGTCACCGAGCTGATGACCATCAAACACGACAAGGCGCTGTTGCCGGACCGTTCGCGCGTGACTGTGGATCTCGGTTCCGATCTGCGGCGCAAAGGCCTGGTGTGGTACTCCCTGTACGATGTCTTGTTTTCAGCGCGTTACGCCTACCGACATGCCGAACCGATAGCGGGCACCGTCGCCGTGCGCTTCGCGTTCCCGGATCACAATGCGATCTACGACGGCTTCAAGTTCATGGTGAACGGCGCCGACTTCGCTGGCGCGCTCGACGCGCAAGACAACAGCATCACCGCGAAGATCCCGGTGGAGCCGGGTCAATCGGTGCAGATCGAGCTCGGGTACAAGAGTCGCGGCCTCGAGCAGTGGACGTACCTGCCGACTCAAGGCGTCGCCCGCCTGCGCGACTTCGAGCTGAACATGACGACGCACTTCCGCGACATCGACTTCCCGCAGCAGACGCTCTCGCCGTCGGAGCGGAAACAAACTGCGGATGGCTACGCCTTGACGTGGAAGTTCGAGCAGCTCGTATCGGGCTTCGGCATCGGCATGCTCACGCCGAGCCGCCTGCAACCCGGCGAGCTCGCGTCCGAGCTCGCGTATTCGGCGCCGGTGTCGCTGTTCTTCTACTTCCTCGTGATCTACGTGCTCGCGACCTTGCGACGCATCGACATCCACCCGATCAACTACTTCTTCATCGCCGGCGCGTTCTACGCGTTCCACTTGCTGTTCGGCTACTCGGTCGATCATCTGACCACGGAGTGGGCGTTTGCGCTGTGCAGCGTGGTCAGCGTGTTTCTCGTCGTCAGCTACTTGCGCCTGGTCGTGTCGGCCAGCTTCGCGCTGCGGGAAGCCGCGTTCGCGCAGATCATCTATTTGATCGGCTTCTCGCTCGCGCACTTCTGGTCGGGCTTCACGGGTCTGACTGTCACTGTCCTCGCCATCCTCACGCTGTTTGCGCTGATGCAGCTCACGGGCCGCGTCCGCTGGAGCGAGGTGATGAGCGTACCGAACCTGCCGAAGCGCGTGTAGTGTGACCGCCGCTGGCGGCTTCGCGCCGCCGGCGGCTGCACTCCGCCGGCGGCGGCAAGACGCACGACGTGTCGTGCACGCAGCTTGAACTCAGCTGTCACGCCTCGAGCCAGCGCGGGATGGAAAACGAGAACGTGACCCCGCGTCACGCGCGGTGCTGATGACCAAGAGCCTCGGACGATCGATGATCGCGCTGATCGCATCCGAAGCATTCAGAAGCAGGTTCAGGATGACTTGCTGGAGCTGGATGCGATCGCCTGCAACGCGCGGCAGATCATCGAAGAGCTCCACTCTCAGAACCACCCGACTCTTCATGAGCTCGTTCGACGACAGCGCGATCACCTCTCGCGTCGCCTCGTTCAGATCCACCGATTCGACCGTGTCGCCGGTCTTGCCGAACAGTGCACGCAATCGAGCAATCACCTCCGATGCACGGTTTACGTCGCGAATCACACGCTGAGCGGTCGCGCGCGCCCCATCGACGTTCGGAGGATCGGCGCCCAACATGCGAAGACACGCGCCCGCATTGATGCCGATTCCGGATAGCGGCTGGCTGACTTCGTGTGCGATCGACGCGGTCAGTGCCCCGAGGCTCGTCACCCGTGCGACGTGTGTCAGCTCCGCGCGCGCTCTCTCGAGGGCCTCATCCGAGGGTCGGCGCTGCGTGACGTCCTGAATCGCACCGATGTACCTCCACTGAAGCTCTTGATCTCGGCTCCCGTGCGCGACCATGTGGAGGTACTTGATGGAGCGGTTGGCCAGCTGCAGCCGAAGACCGAGCTCCACCACGGTGTCGCCGCCACGTGCGCGCTCGAGCCGTTCCCGAAACGCCGGGGCATCTTCCGGATGCACGCGACTGACGATCAGCGCGAGCGTTACACGGGTTCCAGACTCGATTTCGAAGATGTGCCGACTCTGGTCCGAGCAGGTGATCTCATTGGTGGCTGCGCGCCATGCAAAGCTGCCCGTTCCGACTAACAACTTCTTCGTAAGCGTGGGTTGCGGCGCGCTGAAGCAATGACACGGCACCGATGGAGCTTCTGATCATCATTCGGGGAGGCGCGATGTACTAACGGCTGGAATCGCGAGGCGATCTGGACACGCGAGCGCCGATGAGTGTGCGCCGCCGGCCGTGATCGTGCGGCGCTAGCGCTGCTGCGCGATGCAGCTCAAATGCGCCGGGCACGGCACATCGCTCTGACATCCGAGAGCGATGTGCCACGGCTCGTTGCGTGTCTACACGCCGCCATCGGCGTCATTGATGTCGCATTCCCAAGCGGCATCATCACATTCGCAGTCGCCGCCAGCGTATTCGCAGATCATGCCCTGCAGCGTACACGCGGAAGCTTCCACCGGCGTAGTCGCCGGGCAGTCGGACTTGTTCCAACACGCCCAGATCGATTGGTCGCAGTCACAAACGCGCGCGTCGTACGCACATACGCCGTCACCGCCTTCGCACGTTGTGGCAGCTGCAGGCTCGGCGGGCGGACAGAACTGACCGCCGCAATCCCAACCCGTGTCCGTACACTCGCAATCGTTGCTGCCTCCCTGGCCGCCGCCCTGAGGTTGGGCGAATTCGCAGTCGATGCCCACGACAGAGCACGCGCTTTGTTCCGCCGGCTGTGTCGCCGGGCAATCCGTCGCGGGATCCCAACACAGCCATACGCTCGTGTCGTTCGGACAATCGCAGATTTTAGTACCGAACATGCAATCGCCTCGACCCGATTGACACGCCTCTCCATTCGCGGGTTCCGCGCTCGGACAGACCTGTGCCGTACTCCCGGTATTTCCACCGCGCCCCGCGCCAGACGCACTGGCCCCACCGACGCCAGCTCCGCCCGTGCGACCGCCCGCATTCCCGACAGCGCCCGAACCAGCACCACCTCCCGCGGAGCCAGCACTACCTCCCGCGGAGCCAGCACGGCCGCCCGCCGAACCGGCGCGACCAGCGCTGCCCGCATCATTGCCACTGGTATCATCGTCTCCGCAAGCTGCGGCGATGAGTCCCCACGCGAACACAGTCATGATCGAACCTACCCTCAAGCGTCCACTCATCATGATTCTCTCCTTCAACATCTGAATCGCAGCGTCGCGACGATCGATGTCAGTCCAAAAAAACCTCGGTCGCGCACCCGAGCAGAATCTTCAGCTGCGCACTCTGATCACGACGCACGATGTCGCACGCAGAAGGACAGAGATAGACGCGCGTTGGCGCCGATGCGTTGTCGTAGTGCCAAGCAGCGGCGGCCGCACACTCACGCGCGCTCGGCACTTGACCCAACGTCATCGGCGAACCGGCCGCAGACGAATACGTGATGTTGATCTTCGCGGGATCGATGACCGAACCCGCTTGAGTCGGCGCGGGCACGGCAAAATCGCACGACAATGTCATGCCGCGTATCGCATTGAGCGCTGCGAGCAACTCCTGCTGCGCGCCGGCGCTGTTGTCGATGAAGATGCCCTGC
>DASRXR010000861.1:0-19547 GCA_035687405.1 Polyangiales bacterium | reverse complement strand
TGTAGGCCGCTTCGCACGCGTACGGCAAGTCGCTGAATGCCAACTTGTCGTCGTCGTCTCCCGGTGCGTACAGCGGGTTCTCGAGATCTTGATGCGGCACGACGTCAGTAGCACCCAGGATGAGCAGATAGTCCGGTGTAGACGTGCGATGCGCGGCGTCGATCGCTTCTTTGTACTGCCGTGGCCCGCTCGCGTCCGTGACCGCGACGCCGTGCTTCTTCTTCATCGCCGATACGCTGTCGAGCGCGAGAAACATCGTGTGCACCCCGCGCTGCTTGTCTGCAGCCACCAGCTGCGTGACCGCACGTTTGATCCGCGAGTAGCCTTTGCTCCCGTACTTTCGCTTCAGCGCAGCGACGTTCGTGACGATCAGTTTGTCGACAACCGGCATTCCACTTCCCCCTGTAGTTCGATGCGTGTGTCAGCTCGAGGCACTCACAGTTTGCTTCGTTTCTCGCCCCAACTGCTTTTGCAGAAACGGAATCACCCACTGTTCGACCTGCTCGGGATCATCCACCATCGGCCAATGCCCCGAGTTCGGCAAGGTATGAATCTCGGCCCGAAAGTACTTCGACTGTTCTGCTGCAAACGTCGATGCGACGTACCGATCAGCTTCACCCCAGATGACTAGTGCAGGTAAGCCGAGCGGGGCGAGGTGTGCCACCGCCGTGGCGCTCAGCGCTTTGAAATCCGACGTCGCGCGGTATAGCGCCAGCTGCGCGCGCTTGAGGCCGGCGTCCGTGTCGTCGTACATGCGATCGAGGAAGGCTTCGGGAAATGGCTTTGGGTTGGTCGAGTTCAAGACACGTTTGAAGGTGGCGCGCGAGCTGATCGCCTGAAAGAGCTCACCGACGATCGGCGTGCGCCAGATCCGCGCGATGAAATGCCAGCGGAACTCGGGCATCACTCCGACGTTGAAGAGCGTGAGACTCGCAACGCGTGTGGGATGTTCGGCCGCCCAGAACAGGCCCCACGGTCCACCGAAGTCGTGCAACACCAAGTGCGCACGTTCGATGCCGAGCGTTCGAAAGATGCCTTCGAGGTAGTTCGCATAGCCCTCGATCGTGTAGTCGAACTTATGCGGTCGTTCTGCTTTACCGAATGCAGGCATGTCGGGCGCGATCGCACGGCCGAAGTCGCCCGCGCGTGCGAGCAGCTCCGACCAGTCTTCGCTCGAGCCCGGATTGCCGTGCAGGAATACGATCGCTTCGCGATCATGTTGCGGTCCGCTCGAGCGCACGACGCAGCGAATCCCGTCGACGATGCAATCGGTTCTGTGAATCTCGCCCATCTCGACCCCTCTTGCGGCACCGACCTCTCGATACCCGCCTGCCGAAGTGTGCTTCCTCGGGCGGCTCACGCGCGAGCGAAATCAGCGCGGGGGTGAGTGCCGTAGTGCTTGCGTTCCTCAACAATGTTTTGCAACTCACGCTATTTCAGTCGCGGTCGATCCTCTCGCACGTGCAGCTCACTTCGCCTCGATCGTGAGACCGAACAAACGTGAGATCACCCGTGCGAACCAATGCAGGTTCGCGCGGTGGACGCGCCTGTGGCTACGCCTGCAAACGGTGAACGGATCCCTCACTACGCTAGTCGAGTCGGCTGCTGCCGTCGGTCGCGGCGGCCGACGAAAGCAGATGCTCCTTCCCCATAACAACTGCTAAGTTTCACGCCGTCGCATGGCAAGCACGAACATCGAGAGCTGAATCGCTTGCCTGTAAGACCCGATATCCATGATGCAGTCACAGGGCCATCAGTCCATCGCAACACTCACTGTCGATACCAACGAGCGCCAATCACTCGCGGACGCTGCAACCGAGCGCTCGATACTCGTCGTAACGATGGATGGGAGTTGTCAGGCGTTTGACTTCGGCGCGCGAACGTCACTGACGATCGGCCGCGCCGAGCCCGCAGACATCCTGCTTTCAGAGCCGAGCTTGTCGCGCTTGCACGCATGCTTTCGGCGGGAGGACCGGGCACTGCGCGTGGTCGACCTGGGCTCGCGCAATGGCACTTGGGTGGCTGGGCAGCGCATCCAAGAGGCGGTGCTCGCGATTGGTTCCACCGCGCAGCTCGGCCGAGCCAGCGTTTCGTTGCAGCTACAGGCTGCAACGAGTCCGCGGACCAAAACCAGCGCCGACGTGAGCTCGGTGTGTAACGTGCCTGAGCAGATGATCCGGCACAGCCGCGCTATGTTGCAGCTGCACGAGCTGGTGCAACGCACGGCTCAACATCGCATCGGGGTGCTGCTGTTTGGGGAAACTGGCACCGGCAAAGAGCTGATCGCTGCCGCTCTACACGAGCAGGGACCACGCCGTAACCGTCCATTCAAGGTGGTCAACTGTGCAGCCATCCCCGAGACATTGGTGGAAAGCGTTCTGTTTGGACACGTAAAAGGCGCGTTCACCGGCGCTACACGCGACCAAGCAGGCGCCTTCGCTCAAGCGCATGGCGGGACCGTATTTTTGGATGAAGTCGGCGAGCTATCGCGTGACGCGCAAGCGGCCTTGTTGCGCGTCTTGGATACTCATCGCTTGTGCCCCGTCGGCGGCTCGCTCGATATCGAGGTGGATGTCCGCGTCATCGCAGCGACTCATCGCGATTTAGCGTGCATGACGCGATCCGGCAGCTTTCGGCTGGACCTCTACCATCGCCTGAAAGGCATGGTGCTACACATCCCGCCTTTGCGCGAACGGCGCGAAGAGATCGCGCCGTTGGCAAAATACTTTCTGCGCCGCGCAGGTTCGACGCTCGAGTTGTCGCGCGACGCGTTGGCATGCATGTATGCCTATCGTTGGCCCGGGAACGTGCGCGAGCTGCGCAATCTGATCGAGCGTGCGATCGTCGTGAGCGATGGTTCCGAGATCTGCCTCGATGACCTACCCTCGGAGCTGCGCGACGAGGCCACGGACGAAGCTCAACACTCCGACGCCCGATGCGCCGGCGCACGCCGCGAGCCCATCGCGTTGGACGAAGTCAGCGCCTCGAATGATGCGCTCGATCTGCGCGCCAGTCTCGAGCAACACGAGCTGGCGCTGATCAGCGAAGCATTGCAACGCAGCGGCGGAAATCGTCGCACGGCCGCTCGGCTGCTGCGGCTTCCACTGCGGACTTTCGAGCGCAAACTCCAAGCCTTCGGATCTCGCATCCGCAGTGCATGCTGAGACGGGCTTCCGCGTGGCAGCGAGAGCAGCCCCAGCCTGGCGTGTCATTCCGCTGGCCCGACGTGGACTGCACACGCGGCCAATCGCTGACAGCGCGATTGTGCGACGGAGCGACGCTCGGCGCGCAACAGGCCTTGAACGTTCTTTTGCCGGTCCTGAACACGCTCTCCAGCGCACATGCAACCGGTGTCGTGCACGGTTCAGTCACGCCGGAGTTCGTCTGGCTCGAACAATCGGCCGCGGGCGTCCTGAAAGCGTCGTTACTCCCGCCCACGGTCGATCGTGCGCACGCCTCGTGCGTGCAGACCGCATTCGCGGATGATGTCGCCGACTGTGGCGCGCTGCTGGCGCTCGCGCTTTGCGGGCGAGACGCGGTGCAGCCACGCGCGGAACGTGAGTCAGTGCCGCGGTTCCAGCACCAGCTGCTGCGCGACACGCACGCATTGGTATTCCTACCGGTCATTGCGCGCGCCCTCGAGTTCGACCCAGCCGCACGCTATCGCGACGCCACGCTCATGCTGCGCGCGCTTCGCGCAGCGGCAGAAGGCTCGCAGCTGACTGCGCTCGATTCTACATCGAAGCCTCACGAGCCATCCAGCGCGGGTCGCACCCGCACTGAACCAGCGGAGCCAGCGGCCCACGCGAAGGCAGACTTGGTCGTGGGCCTCGATTGTTCTTTCCTCGGACCCTTCGAGCTGGTGCGTTGGCTCGGTTCGGGCAGCACGGGCGCAGTGTATGAAGCGTATCACCCGAGCAGTCGACAGAGCCTGGCCGTGAAGCTGCTTCAGTGCCGAAACTCGAGCGCGATGTCCAGCTTCAAGCGCGAGTTTCGGACTCTGTCGGAGATCGACCATCCCAACCTGATTGCGATGCACGAGCTGTTCGTCGATGAAGCGGAGCGCGGCTTCTTCACGATGGATTTGATAGCAGGCGTCGACTTCAGCGAGTTCGTGCGCACTGGCGCGGGTCGGCTCGACGTCGCGCGTTTGGAGCACTGCCTAGAACAGCTGACGCGAGGTCTGGAGTGTCTTCACGCACACGGCAAGCTGCATCGGGACCTGAAACCGTCGAACGTGCTCATCGACGCCCAAGGGCACCTGACGATCATCGACTTCGGTCTGGTCCAGGCGCTGGATCCCGAGCCGGATACGCGCGCCCGCCGTCGTAGTTTCGAAGGCACGCCCACCTATGCGGCGCCCGAACAATACGCCGAGCTCGACGCCACGGTCGCAAGCGATTGGTATGCGGTCGGGAGCATGCTCTACGAGGCGCTTTGCGGAGTACGGCC
The DNA here is from genome assembly GCA_035687405.1 of Polyangiales bacterium. Classification (GTDB taxonomy): domain Bacteria; phylum Myxococcota_A; class Polyangia; order Polyangiales; family JAFGIB01; genus JADGRF01. The sequence continues at coordinate 15,095 of DASRXR010000861.1, read as the reverse complement.
GTTCACCGGCGACGTTCATGAGCTGATGCAGGCGAAGCGTACTCGCGACCCGTTGGTACCGTCGCAGCTGACAGCGTCAACCGTACCCGCGCACCTCGAGGATTTGTGCATGGAGCTTTTGACGCGCGATCCAAACCAGCGTGCAAATGGACGAGACGTTCTGGCAGCTCTCGCGAAGCCCCCCGAACCGACGCGCGTGGAGCCACCCGTCGCGTGCTTCGGCCGCGAGGGCGAGTTGGCATTTTTGCGGGCCAGCTTCGAATGTTCCCGGGCAGGCAACCTGCGCGCGACTTGCATCCGCGGGCCTTCCGGCATGGGCAAGACACTGCTCGCTCGACACTTCATCGCTCAACTGCGGCGCGACGGCGCGATCGTTTTGAACGGTCGCTGCTTCGTTCAAGAAGTGCTGAACCACAACGCGTTCGATGCACTCATGGATGAGCTTGCGCAGCTGATTCACAGCTTGCCCGCCGAGCTGCGTGCGTCGTGCGTGCCGCGCGACGTCGACTTGTTGGGACGGATGTTTCCCGCACTCCGGAGCTTCGCGCCAGAGCCGAGCGCCGGATGCGACTCGGAGCGGATCGATTCGCATCGCGTCCCGGTCGCACTCGAAACAGGACTGCAGCGACGTGCGTTGGCCGCGCTGCGGGAGCTTTTGTCGCATCTCGCACTGCACCGACCGATCGGCTTGTTCATCGACGACCTGCAATGGAGCGATGCGGATAGCGTCCGGCTGTTGCACGAGTTGCTGACTCGAGATGGTGCGCCGATTTGGATCTTGACGACATACCGCACCGACACCCAGCCGAGCACAGCGGCACTCGCCGAGCTGTTGCAAGATGCCGCCGGTGCCGGCCTCGCAAACCAACTCGAGCTGGGCCCGATCGGCACGCCCGCCGTCGTGCAGATGGCGCTCGCGCTGTTGGGTGGTGACGCGCGAGGACAAGCCGAAAACATTGCCCAGAAGTCCGGCGGTCACCCCTTGTTCGCGAGCGAGCTCGTCCGACACGCACAGGCATCCGGACATCTCGCTGGCCTTCAGCCCGTCGAGCTCGACGCGGCCTTCGAACGCAGGCTGAGTGTTCTGTCCGTTCATGCCCGAGAGATGCTCGAACTCCTGTGCGTGGCTGGACATCCGCTACCCAGGTCGCTGCTCTTCGACGCGATTCCTAGCGCGCGGATGAGCACGCTGCGCGAGCTGCGTTTCGCCGGCATGATACGCGACAGCGCGGTCGCGTTCGACGTGTACCTCGAGCCTCAACACGATCGGTTGCGCGACTGCGTGGTGGAACGGCTTCCCGCTGCTCGCCACGAGTCGCTGCACGGTGTTTTGGCCGAACACCTGATCACCCGCGGCGACTCGCATCTCGAACAGGTTGTTCGACACTGCGTGCTCGCCGGCCGCAAACACGAGGCTGCCACGCTGGCCGAGCGAGCGGCCGAGCGAGCGAGTCGCAGATACGCATTCCACACCGCGGCTGACCTGCTGAAGGTCGCGCTCGATCATGCGACGGCCGCAGCCGAAGCCCAGCGACTCCGCCTCATGACAGCCAACGCCTGCAGTCGCGCGGGGCGGACCTTGCTCGCCGCGCAGGGGTTCGAACGAGCGGCTCACACCGCCCCAGTCGAACAGCAGATGTCGCTGCGGCTCACAGCTGCGGACCTATACTTCGTGAGCGGACGCCGCGAGAACGGACTCGAGCTCCTCGCACCGCTGGCGGCTGGTCTGGGCATGCCGCTCGAAGCCGGGCAGATCTCGATGCTGCGCCTGATCATCTCGCTGTTGCTCGTGCTGGTCACCGGCGCACCGAGGTTGCGCAAGCGCCCAGCATCGCCGTCCGCAGCCGAAGACTCCGCGCGCGAATCATTGCGGCGTATGTGGCGGTTCACACCAGCGCTGCTGGTCGTCGACCCCGAGCTCGCCTGCAGAGTGGCTTCGCACGCGTTAGCCATAGCCGCACGCCGCGGCGATCGTTGCGTGTACGGTCAAGCGTTGAGCTTCCATGTCACGATGTTCGCCATCGCGGTCGGGCGACCGTTGCCGATGTTGCGGCGCAGCTTCGCGCGAGCAACGCGGCTGGTCGCACCCGAAGGCGACATCTGGGAGAGCGCGTTGGTGCAGGTCATGGAGGGTTGCGCGGCGCTCGTGGTAAGCAATTCCAAACATGCAGTGGAGTTGACGCTCGACATCGCCTGCACGCCGGAGCTGCCGACACCGTTCGCTGCGTCGGTTCGGTCATGTGCGCGCGGCGTCGCTCTGCCCGGCCTGTACTGGACAGGTCGCATCGCGCAGCTGGTCGAGCTGGCCGAAATCTGGGGCGATGACGCGTACGTCTGCGGCGATCGCCACCTCGAGGTGAGCTGCAAGGTCATCGGGGCTCAAGGCTACCTGCGCAGCGGAGACAGTGCGCGCGCTCGCGCAAACATCGAGAACGCACGCGGCATCTCGTTGGACTACCTTCACACTGCGTATCTCGATCCTTGGTGGGAAGCGAACGTGGCGATGTACGAGGGCAATGTCCAGGCGGCGCTCGAGATCTGCGAGCATATGCGCTTCGGATTTCGATTGCGTTCAGGTCGCGGCGCACCCACGCGCGTCATGTGGCATCTGACTGAGGGTACGTGCGCCGCCGCTGCCGCCGCGAGCGGCAGCGGAAGCACGCGAGACGCAGCGCTCGCGCGCTTGGCTCGGTCGGCCCGCGCGGCACGGCGCTCCTATGCACACGGGGGTGTCGCGATCGCCGCACAACTCGCAGGGACCCTCGCTTTCCAGCTCGGGAAGCGTCGCAGCAGCGTCGAGTATCTGGAGCGCGCGATCGCCGCATACGACGCAACCGGCATGCGATTGCACGCGGCCAGCATCAGGCTTTCACTCGCACGACTCGGTCCTCGACACCACGCGCACGAGCACGCGGCGCTCGCCGTGTTCGCCGAAGAAGGCATCGAGCACCCAGAGCGTTGGGCTTACATGCGCGCGCCTGGGCTCGCGATCGAGCTCGGGTGACCGACGCCGCGCGCTGCCATACGGGACGCGCATGGCAGCGCATGGCTGCACGGTTCACTTCATCATTCAGTTCGTGCCGGAGACGGTGCAGGCTGAGCCGATGCCTACCTGGCACCATGCGCGGTTGACCGTGTAGCCGAACTGCGTTCCGGTAGTGCGGGTGGTGCTGCAGTTATTGGCGCTGCCGCGGATGATGCGCGAGCTGAATGCTCCCGTGAAGGAGCTCACTGTCTCGGCGTAGACGCGCAAGCCGACGTTGCTCGTCGTGTCGCACCAGATCGAGCGACGGGCAGAAGCGGTGGGACGGCTTGAGTTGATCCACACGCGTGCGGCGAAGTTGACCGCACCGTTGGTGGTCGCGCAGTTCTGGAAGTTGCTTTCGTAGCTGCCGACCGCGCCCGTCTCCGGCGAGTAGGCTCCCCACGGGCAGCTCTGGGCTTCGGCCGCATTCTGGCCTCCGAGCCACGTGGCTGCGGTTACGGCAAATGCTGCGACGAACAATTGTAGTCTGGACATGTCGAGTCGTTCCTTCAGAGTTTTCGGTTGGTAAGTGAGACTAAGTTACGGGCGTATCGCCGCCCTCAAGTCGATCAGTCCGGCTCTGCGGGGAGCCGCAGCACGGCCGGGGCACCGGGCCGCAGGCCCATGGCGACAACGGTCGCGTTCGGAGGGCGATGGGCTTCGAGGTCGTATCCGGCGCGTGGATCGAGCCCTTCGATCGAGAAGCGGCCGTCGACCTGTGTGAGCACAGCCCGCACTGGCCCCATGAGCGGCGCCGGCGCGTCTCCCTGCGTGACACGTACCCACGCGTCGCTCACTGGTTCGCCGCGCGCATCGAGCACACGCCCGGATAGGGCAGCGTCGGAAACTGGGATGTTCCACTCGATGTGCTGGGTTTCCGCTGCCCGCAGCTGTAAGCGGCGGGTCAGGACTGGGTTCTGACCGTCGCTCGCAGAGAGCTCGTATTCGCCCGGCGGCAGCTCGCGTAGCTCGAAGCGCGCACGTCCGACACGCGAGGCGACTCGTTCTTCCGGCTCTGCGTCGGACCGCAGCGCACGCACGCGATACGCGTCGTACCGGCGCTCGTCGCTACCGATCAGCCGTACGTGGATTGCAGCGCTGTCACGCACCACCAGCGTCACCGGACTCGGCTCGGCATCAGCCGCAATGCTCACGTCCTGCACCACGCTCGGACGCTCGGCCAGAACCACGCGATACAGACCGGGCGCCAAACCCGTCAGTTCGAACGCGCCCTGCGCGTCGGTGCTTGCGGCGGACGGCGGCAGTGCATCCGTGCTGCCCTCCGCCGCACCCGCTTCGACGGTGCGCTCGGCCAGACCGTGCCCCGCGGCGTCGAGGACGTGGCCGCGTAAACGCAGGCCGGCGCGCACCGTCCAGGTCAACTCGGCGGGTTCAGCCGCGACTCGAAGGGGCGGATACGTGCCCGCCAACGCACTGGTGCAGTCGATCGCCAGCGCGTACGTCCCGAACGGGATGCCTTCGAGAGTGACTCGGCCATCGGGCGCGATCGAAGCGCTGCGCTCGAAGCCAACGCGTGTGCTCTCGGTCAGCGTCACGAGTCCCCCCGGGCACGGGCTCCGCGTGGGCTCGATCAACACTCGGCCAGACACCGGCACCGCAGCCGTGAGCCGCAGCTCGACCGCTCTGTCGTCGCCGATGCCGAGGTCGACGGGCGCCAGCTCGCCGAACCCATGCGATGTTTGGGCGGTGACGCGATAGCGTCCGGGCGCGAGACCGTCCACCGTGAACTGGCCGGTGGCATCGCTGATCGCGCTCGACTCGGCTGGAGTTGCGGCATGCGCAATCTGCCTGCGTACTTGCAGCGTGACGTTGGGCACGCCTGAGCCGTCTACCGCACTAACTACCTGACCCCGCAGACGAGCGGCAGGCACGAGCTCGATGCGCAACGATTCGTCCGGCGCCACGATCGGCTGAAGTGCTCTGGCATAACCGTCGGCGCGAACGTCGAGCACGACGGCTCCCGCCTCCGTATACAAATCGAAGCGACCATCGGCGCGCGTCTCGGCACGTGCAAGGCGAGTGCCCGCGCGAGTAAGCTCGAGGAGCGTGATGCGCGCGCCGCCGACCGGGCCACCTGCGACATCCGCCACTTCGCCACTCACGTGCACGCCGAAAGGCTGCAACTCGACGTCGAGCCGCTGGTCGCCCTCAGCTTCGAGCTCGAGCCAAACATCTGCGTCTGCGCTGCCAAGCCGACTCGCGGTTGCCGGGAGATGACCCGGAGCGCTGGCGATGACACGGTATGATCCCGGAGCCAGCTGCGCGAAGACGAAGTGACCGCCTTGGTCCGCGCGTGTACATACGGGTCGTCGCAGCGGACAGCGTGCGCCATCGCACTCTGCGCAAACCTCCGCGGCCGCAATGGGCGCACCGCTGGGATCGTGCACGCCCCCGAGCCAGCGCGGCGCTGCAGCCATCAGCACCGGAGTCCGTTCTGCGCGCAGCGTTTCGCGAACCTGTTCGACGGGGGCATGCGAGTCCGGTCCGGGTGCCACTGCGGGTGTACGGCGTACCAGAGCCCAACCGAGTGCTGCAGCGGCTGCGACGCCCACCAGCCAGGCGCCGCGCGAGCGGTGCAGGCTGCGTTTCATGGTTTGGCCGCGGTCAGTGAAGCCCTGTAGATGACGCCCCACGCGCGGCGATGGCGGCTGAACTCTTCGTGCCGATCGGGCCCAAGTAGCGAAGCGAGCTGAGCTTCCGCACGGTCGAGGCTCAACTCGGGCTCCGCCACTTCGCTGCGAAGTTCCTGTGCGAGCGCGTCCAGCAGAGCGCGCAGACCGTCGGCGGTCTGCACATCGAGATTCATGTTGCTGCGGGCGTAGCGCTCCATGCCCAACACGTAGTCTGCGAGTTGCGCAGGCGTGTACTCAGGCTCGACTTCAACTGTCGCCGACGGCGGCGGAGCATCGTTGAATTCGAAGTGCACCGGCTCGGCGGCGGGCGGTGGGTGGAGAGCGGGATCTTCTCGCCGCACGATCGCGATCCCGAGCGGCGTTTCGACCGGCTCCGGGGCGAGCTCATGCAGTGCAAGACGGGCTACGGTTGCTTCTACGGCGGCCAGACCGCGCCCACGGACATAACCATCGGTTCGCTCACACAGCGTGAACTCGCAGTACTCGGTTCTGCGTTGGTCGAAGCGCTCCGGGTGCTCGCGCAGCTCGGCGATCAGCTCGCCTGCCATGATCTTTGCCTTTGCTTTCGTGCGCGCTCGGCTGTGATCGAAGCTCGGCAGCTGCGCATCGCGATGGAGCAAGATGATCAGAGATGCAGCTCCGATGCTCGGGCCAGCGACCGGCGTGCGCCTCAGGATGTGAAATCCTGTCGCCGTCTCCACGACTCCAGAGATCGCGCCTTGCGCCAGTCGCGAGGCAGTTTCCAACACCGCGAACTCGGCATGCTCGTTGCGCGACCACACACCCATGTCGCCTCCGCGCACCACGTCGTCTGCGTCCGAGTACTCCTGAACGTAGCGATCGAACCTGCTCGGATCGTGTCGCAGCTCGGTGGCCAGCTTGTTCGTCAGCTCGCGCGCCGACACACGGCTGCGAACAACAACGGGCCGATCCTCTCGTTTCCAACCGCTGGCCGCATCGTGCTTGACCACGATGTGTGAGAGCGAGAGCGGCTTGTCCTCCGGCACGAGCGCTCGCTTGATGATGTGGAAGCCTTGAGGCGTCTCGATGACGCGCGACACTTCACCGATGCGCACCGCCGCGAACGCGTCGACCAGTTCTAGCGACATCTCGGGCGGCATCATCGTGCCTAGGTAGCCGCCGACAGGGCCGCTCACGCGATCATCCGATTCGCGCGCGGCGAGCTGTTCGAAGGCCGCTGGATCGCGCTCGAGCCGAGCGCGGAGCGCCAGAATCTTCTTCAACGCTGCGGCTCGATCTCGCGACACCGGCGGGGCGGGCATCACGCGCACGTTGAAGACAGCGTCGCGATGCGTGATGAGGATCTGCGACCCCGCCAGAACGAGCGAGTTGAGCGTCTCCGCGCCTCGATACGAGGTTTGCGGGTAGCCGATCGATGCAGCTCCGGCATCTGCCGTCTGCGCATCACGTGCTGGCGCCTCGCGGGCAGACTGACACGCGCACAACCCAACGAACACAGCCCCCACCCACCCGCGGCGGATCGACATCTGCATCACTCCTCGTGTGCGCCGGCGAAGTCGACTCGACGGACCGGACACGGTCCCAGACGCGTCGACGTCTCAGCGATCAAACAGTCAAGCTGAGAGCGGCTAGAGAGCTCGCTCCCGATCGTTCAACCCGGGCGCGCACCTAAGCACAAGCCGTTCCAGCGTCCGTGAACGCACTCATCGCTCGTCAGACGGCGCGCCGCGCACGCAAGTGCCACAACTGGCGGGTGCGCGTGCAACACGTTGCGGGGAAGCACGCCGGTTCTGGCGCGTGCCATCGGGTCGAAGATTGAGCACGAGCCGCGCGCGACTCAACAGCCCGTGTGAGCTGTCGGAAAGATCTTCCCGGGGTTCAACAGACCCTTCGGATCGAACACCCGCTTCAGGCCCGTCTGCAGCTGAATCAACGTGTTCGATTGCTCGAGGCCCAAGTACTTCGACTTCATCACACCGATGCCGTGCTCGGCAGTCAGAGTCCCGCCGAGCTCCACGACTTTCGCGAACAACGCAGCTTCAGCACGCCCCACGTTCGGCAGCTGATCGTCGGTGTCCCACAAAAAATTGATGTGCAACGCGCCATCACCCGCGTGACCGTACGTCAGGATCTTGATCGCCTCGGACTCGGACGACTGGGTCGTATGATCGAGCAGCGCTCCGATCTGCGTGCGAGGCACCACGATGTCGTGCGCCAACTTGTGACGCGACAACTTTCGCACGGCGTAACTCATCTCACGCCGCGCAGCCCACAACCGATCGCGCTGCGCTGGATTCGCCGCAACCTGCACTTCGAACGCACCTGCATGCTCACAGGCGTTTCCCACGCGCTGCGCGTGCTCCTCCGCGACCTTCTCCGGACCGTCGACCTCGATCAACAACATCGCGCCCGCACGCGGATCGATCGGATTGCCCGCGTCGCGCAAGGCTTGCAGCGTGATGCCGTCGAGCAGCTCCAAACACCGCGGCATCAAGCTCGGCGCGATCAACGTGAGCACCGATGCCGCCGCAGCATTCAGACTCGGAAACAACGCGAGCAACGTTACGACCGTCTGTGGCTTCGGCACGAGCTTCAACGTCGCTTCGACGAAGACCGCGAGCGTTCCTTCGCTGCCGACCATCAAGCTCGTCACGTCGTAGCCCGTCACACCCTTGCGCGTGCGACGACCGACGCGCAGCGCCTCGCCTCCGATCAACACCGACTCGAGCCCGAGCACGTAGTCGCGCGTCGGCCCGTACTTCAACGCGCGCGGTCCACTCGAGTTCTCCGCGATGTTCCCGCCGAGCGCGCAGTTCTTGAGCGAGTTCGGATCGGGCGGATAGAACCAACCTTCGGCTTCCACCGCCGCGTGCAAATCTCCGAGCACGACGCCGGGCTCCACGATCGCGATGCCCTCGCGCCGGTCGATCTCTTTGATTCGGCTCATCCCGAGCGTTGCGAGCACGATGCCGCCAAAGGCCGGCACCGCCCCTCCGGTGCGACCGGTTCCGCCGGCGCGCGGCGTGATCGGCACTTCCACTTCAGACGCCACGCGCAACGCCTGCGCGATATCCGCCGGCGACTCTGCGAGCACGACCGCATCGGGCACGACGCCCTCCGCTTCCGACTCGTCGCGCATGAAGCGCTCGCACCCCTCGCGGCTCGTCAGTACTTTTGATGGCCCGAGCGCGCGCTCGAGTAGGCTCCGCGCTTTATCGCGCCGAGCCGACACTGCTCGGGATGCATCTGACATGTGAGCTTTCGTGAATCAAACGTACTGGATCGGGTTCATGAACCCTGCCATCAAATTGATCTCGGTGTGGACACTCGCAAACTTATCCGCCATCTCCTCGAACGTCACCTTTTCGCCGCCCTGACGCCCGATCAACACGGCTTCATCACCCACGTTGACACCGTTGTCGACATCCGTCACGTCGACAGTCGTCACGTTGAGTGACACGCGGCCGACGACGGGACACCGCTGCCCCTTGATCAGCACGATGCCCTTGTTGAACAGCCCGCGCGGATACCCCTCGCCGAAGCCGACCGGCAACGCCGCGATGCGACTATCGCGCTTCGTCTCGTACAGGCTGCCGTAGCCGATCGTGCGCCCCTTCGGGATGTCGCGCACCTGCGCCACCCAGCTGCGAAATGACATCACCGGCTCGAGCGCATCCGGATTGTCGAACTCCTGCGAGGTGCGGACGCCGTAACACGCAGCGCCGACGCGGACCATCGACGCGCGCGCCTTCGGAAGTCGCACCGTCGCCGCGCTGTTGTGCGAGTGCGTCAAGACATCCGGCGGTAGCGCATCCGCGAGCTGCACACGCAGCGCATCGAATGCGGCGAGCTGCTCGACGGTTTGATCGAGCTCCGCACCGTCCGCGGAAGGAAAATGTGTCATCAGGCCGACGACCTTGAGCCCGGGTAGCTTCAGGATCTTTCGGATCGACTCGACCGATTCCGGGTAGAACCCGCAGCGACCCATGCCCGTGTCGATCTTCAAGTGCACTTCGACCGGGCGACCACGCCGAACACCCGCCGCCGACAGCTGCTCCGCGACTTCCTCGTCACCGACCTGCTCTTGGATGTTCAGCGACGTCACTGACTCTTCCAGCTCCGCCGGCAGCGCCATGCGTAAGCGCAAGAGCGGGAGCGTGTGAAAACCATTGCGACGAATCGCCGCAGCTTCCGGGTTCGTACAGATCCCGATCACGTCTGCGCCGCCTTCGATCGCAGCTGGCAACAGCGCTTCGAGTCCGTGTCCATACGCGTTCGCTTTCATCACGACGCAGAGCTTCGCGGGCGAAACCAGCTGCCTCAGATAGCGAACGTTTCGATAAAACGTCGGGCGTGACACCCGCACTTCGACATGGTGATGAGTCATGGTGCGTTCGTGAGTACCACCACCTCCGCTGAGTTGTCAGCGCTCACGCGGGTCGCAGGCGAACTCGAAATAGACTCGAAACGCTGTGTTTCAAGCCTATTTCGATCACTTGCTTGAGCGCGATCACAGCCAGATCGTGAAACGGAAATCGAGGCCGAGCACGAGCGTGTCACCACCGAGCTCGATCTCACGCGCCTGCGTCGCGCGTGTCGGATTGTTTTCGACGGGCACGAGCGTCGCGTTCTCCGCCGACGTTTCTCCCGATGTCGACTCGAAGCCGATGATGAATGCAGTCGAGATCGACGCCGCATCCGCGAAACGCCACTGACCGCCCGCACCCGCGCGCGCACTCAGCGACTTGAGTGAAAACGAAGTCCCGGCGACCTCGGTGTGCACGTACCCGAATCCAAAGCCGGCTTCGACGAACGGCTGAAACAGCGAACGCGTCAAGAACAAGCGCGCCGTCGGGCCTACGCTCACCGCCGTCGTGCTCCGAGCGTTGTCGAAGAGCTCGATCGGCGGATCCGAGTCGTCATCCTCGTCCGAACGGTCATCGGTTTGGGTGCGCTGCACCGAGGCCTGCAGCTCCACCACGAACACTTCGAGCACGCCGAAGCCGAGCGCCAACGTCGCAGGCCCCCCGAGCGCGAGGTCGAGCCGCGACTCCGAACGCGCCGGCATATCGTTTTCGTCCATCGAGAAGCGGCTGTAGCGCAGGGGCGCGATGCCGAGGGTCAGATACCAGCGGTCTGCCGTGCGCGGCTGCGCTTGCACTCGGGTTGGCAGTGCCGCGAGTGCAGCCATCAGCGACAGGGTCAGGCAGAGAGCGCGCATGGTTCGGCCAGGGTTGCGCGCCGGGGCCCCCGTGCCGCGCACAACCACGTTATAGCCCCGCGGGTTCGACCCCGCACAGAATCAAACGAGACTCGGCCGGTCGGGATCACGTGCGAGCCAGGCGCTGGCCCGCTGCAGGTCGAGAGTGAAACGCCCTTGATCGAACGTGGCAAACACGCTCGCCACGAGTTCCTCGACTTCGTGACGGCGCCCTCGCCGCTCGAGCAAGGTCCCGAGGTCGAGTGCGACCCGCAGCTCGAAGCCGCGCGCACCGGCCGCCCGCGCCTTGTGAAGTGCGCTCCAGAGCAGCATTTCAGCCGGATCGCCAGTCGGGTCCGCCGTGAGCGCAATCCGCGCTCGGACGCGCCACAGCTCCGCTTCGAACCAGCGCTCCCCGGTTCGCTCCATCAGCTCGATCGCTTCGGTGATGCGGGACTGCGCCTCGATCGGCGCGCCGAGCACGTCGTACGCGGACGCAAGGTTGCACAGGTACAGCGGCATGTGCATCGCGGCGTTGCCGCTGCGCATACGCTTCGCGCAGTCTTCGAACCAGTTCAGGCTCGACATGCTCGGCTCGCGCTCGAACAGGGCCGGCGCGCCCAGCAGCGGCGCATAGACTTTGAACAGCGGAATGCGTAGCTCTTCCGAGATCGAGAGCGCCTCGTCGATCGCGAGCAACGCCGGTTCGTACTCGTGCCGCAGGAGCGTCACCCACGAGCCGTTCAGCAGCGCGTAACAAATCGAGAACGGATGCCGCAGCTCGCGGGCGCGCGCGATGCCACGCGCGCTCGCAGCAGCGCCGGCGTCCGGATAGCCTTGAACCCACAGCCACACGCTCTGGTACATGCGCGCGTTCACGGTCGGATCGTGATTGTAGGTCTGGACGAAGTGCCGGTCGTCGCTGTCACGGTACGTCGCATCGATGCGATCGGCGTGATGTTGGGCTTCCGTGAAGTTGCCCGAACAGAAGTGCGCCATGAGTGCGGCGCTGTCGGCCATCAAGAGCGCCGTGCGATCTTCCTCGCGCTGGGCGAGCTCGACGTACTCGCGTGCGAGCACCGCGGCTTCGCTGAACGCACCGCGCACGCACAAGTGCGCGCACAAGCCCCAGAGGATCTCGCACTCCTTTTGCGTCTTGCCGAGGCCGCGCGAGAGCTCACGCGCGCGGCTGTACGCGGCGTGGACGCGCCGTCCCGGCCAGCCCTCGCCTGCCATGTGCGAGCGTGCGAGTGCGGACTGCAGCTGAATCTCGAGCTCGTCGCGAGACGGCGTGCGTTCGAGCGCCTCGAGCGCGCGTAAGCCGTGTCCGAGGTGCGTCATCGCATCCACGTTCGCCGAGCGGTCCAGCGCGACCTCGCCGGCGCGCAGCCAATACTCCGCAGCCGTCCGCGGCGCCTCTGCCGCCGCGAAGTGCCGCGCCAGGAGCTCGGGCTCTTGCTGGCAAATCGTCGGATGTTCGCGCTCGAGCTTGCGCGCGATCGCCAAGTGCACCGCGCGGCGCTCCTGGAGCAACATCGACTCGTAGGCCGCGTCTTGTAACAGTCCGTGCCGAAACGTGAAGCGCGCGTCCGGCGGTTCGCCGCTCGGAGAGACCAAACCCGTTTCGACGAGCTTCGAAAGCCCTCGCTCGAGCGCATCGCGATCGAGGCCCGTAACGTAGCTGATCATCGAGTAGCTGAACGTGTTGCCGATGCAGGCGCCGCGCTGCGCGATCACGCGGTACGGCCCGAGCCGATCCAGCCGCGCAGTCAGTGAATCTTGAAGTGATGCGGGAACGCGCGGCGCGGTCGGCTCGTCCGACGACTCGAGCACGCTCTTCGTCAGCTCCTCGATGAACAGCGGGATACCTTCGCTGCGACGCACGATCTCGTCCGCGACGCGCCGCGGCAAGCGCGTCTGCTTCGCGAGATGGGCGATGAACGACGTAGCTTCGTCGGGAGGCAGCGGCGTCAGGCGCATCGCTGTCATACGCTTCAAGCGCGAGAGCTCGGCATGGCCACCGCGCTCCGTGATCACGAGCATCACGGGTGCGTCCGGCGTTCGGGCTGCGAGCTCCCCGATCAGGCGGCGCGACAGCGGATCACTCCAGTGTGCGTCTTCGATCAATACCAATAATGGTCGCAATCGACTCAGCGCGACGAAGCGCTCGACCATGAGATCGATCGTGTCGTCGAGCAAGCGCTGCGGGCTGAGCTCGCTCAGCTCGGGAGCGACAGGCGCTGCGATCTGCAGAAGTCGCGCGATCAGGCCCAGGTTACGCTCAGCTCGCGCCGACGAATCGCGCAAGAGCCGTTCGAGCTTGTCGAGCTTGCTCGCATCGGAGTCGCGGCGACGAATCGACGCCACACGCCGGAGCTGCGCGACCAACGGATAGAGCGCCGTGTGCTGGAAGTACGGCGAGCACTGAAACGAGAGCGTCAACGCGCTGCGACCGATCTCGCTGCGCAGCGTCTCGACGAGGCGCGACTTGCCGATGCCCGCGACACCCGCGATCAGCACCTGCTGGCCTTGCCCCTCCCGTGCGAGCGCCCACTGCTCGCGCAATGCTGCGAGCTCGCGTGTCCGGCCGATCAGCGGTGCGAAGTTACTGCGCGCGCGACCGCGAAATCGCGTGACGGCTTCCGGAGCGTTCGAGACGCGGAACACCTCGAGCGGAGCTTTCAAACCCTTGAGCGGCCGCGGACCGAGTGACTCGAAGCGGAACTGACCCTGAATCAGTTTGCGCGTCGTCGGGCCGACCAGCACTTCGTTGCGTCCGGCGATGTTCTGCAAGCGCGCGGCGATGTTCGGTGTCTCCCCGATCAGCGCGCGATCTGCCCGCGTATCGAACCGTCCGACTTCACCCGCGTAGACGAGGCCGGTGTGGATCCCTGCCCGCGCGGCGCAATACTTCCATGCCGCTGCGAGTGGCCCCTTCTCGTCGGAGACGGCCGCAACTGCAGCGAGGCCCGCAGACACTGCGCGCTGGGCGTCGTCCTCGTGCGCCTCTGGAAAACCGAAGTAGACGAGCAGCCCGTCACCGAGCGTCTGCGCGATGTAGCCGCCGAACGGCGCGATCGCATGGGCACACGTCGCTTGATACTGACGCATGACCTCGCACAGCTCCTCCGGATCGAGCTGCCCGGACAGCTCGGTCGAACCGACGAGGTCGCAAAACAGCACCGTCACTTGGCGGCGCTCGCCGCGGACGGCTGCATTCCAATCTTCCTCGCGGTGCTCGTGGTCGCGCCCGACGCGGACCTCGGTCGGTTCACCTCGATCGGCCGCCGGAGGCTGCGGGACGTAGCGTGAAGGTCGCCGCGAAGGCCGGTAAGCCCGACCCCGTAGCCGTTGGAGCCGCGGGCGATGCGTCGACGTCATGGGCGGTACCTCACTGCTTCGTGTACTCCGTGACTGCTGCGCTCAGGCGGTGCCGCCGCCGTGCGCTGCCGACTGCTCCGAGCTGCTTCGCCCGGCTGACTCCTGATCCGCCGGGCCCCACTCCGGCTTCGCTCGCGTCGCGGAAGTCATTCCGTTGACCTTCCAGCGTTCCTCCTGACTCGCGAGGTACGTGGTCAACCGCGCTCGGTTCAGACTTCCGAGCGGGCGATGCGCCGCGAGCGAATGCCACGGCGTCATGACCATGGCCTCCGCGCTCGCCATGCGCTGAGAGCTGGTGGCGTTCTGGTAGTGGATGGTGAGCGATGCGACCACCACACGTTCGGCGCCGCAATCGCTCCAATCGATCCGTGGATCCTCGACCGGAAGCGGCGCTTCACCCGCGACGTGCAGCGCGAAGTCGAACACGAGCGGTGTGTCGCCGAGGTTGTCCAAGCTCCGCTGCAGTGTCACCTGCAAGTAGTCGTTCGGGTCGCCGATGAACTCGTGCGCGAACACGAGGTTCGACTCACTCTCGAGGAACCGACGCGTCGCCGCCGTGGGCTGCAGGGAGCACTTCGCGACTTCGGCCGGCCCGACCAGGAACGGCAACAAGCTGTGATACTCGAGCAGCAGCGGATGGCGGCACCAGCGCAACAAGGTGCGCACAAAGATCGACAATTCGCGCGGCCTCGTGAGCAAGTAGGCCGCCACGCTCGCGCCAACTCCGAGTCCTTCTCCCAACCCGTCCGGGCGCGCGTCGATGAAGCTGCGCAGCATCGCGTAGTCGCGGGCGTGGTGCGCGAAGAAGGTTGGATGACTCACGAGCGTGAAGTCCTGCGTGCGCCCGTCGGGA
>DASRXR010000860.1:0-2052 GCA_035687405.1 Polyangiales bacterium | reverse complement strand
ACCAGATCGCGCTGCAGCGCCAGCCGGCGATGCCCGAGACGCACTACAACCTAGGCCTGACGTTGGCGCGGTTGGGGCGCTACGACGAAGCCGCCTCGCACTATCGCGAAGCGCTCGCACTCACGCCCGCCAACGCGCTCGCGCACTACAGCTTCGGTGCGTTGCTCGTCGGGCGTGGCGAACAGAACGAAGGCGTCGCGCACCTGCGCCGCGCGCTCGCTTTACAGCCTGGTTGGTCCGAGCCGCGCGCGATGCTCGAACGATTCGAGGCTGCGCACTGAGATCCAAACAGCGACCTCCGACGGGACAGACATCGTGAAACTCACACTCGTTATCCTGTTCGCCAGCGGCGTTGTTTCGATCTCAGCTGTCGAAGCACAGCCCTGTTCACCGGGAACCTTTAGCGTTTCGGGTAACGAGCCATGTGATCCATGTCCGTTGGGTCAGTACCAGCCGGACATGGGTGCAATGGCCTGCACCGATTGCCCGTTTGGCACCTATCAAAACGTTACGGGATCATCGAGTTGCGTCGACTGTGCGCCGGGCCAGTTCCAAGACAATCTCGGCGCGACCGTCTGCGTCGACTGCGCGCCAGGGAAGTTCCAAGACTTCCCTGGTCGAAGCACCTGCGCCGATTGCGACCCGGGACGATTCAGCACGACCTTCGGTTCGGATACGTGTAGCCCGTGTCCGCCGGGCAGGTTCCAAAGTAGCGCCGGCATGACGACGTGTTCGCCCTGCCCCGTCGGAACCGCGCAGCCCAGCGCCGCGTCGATCGCATGCGTCGACTGCGCCGCCGGGACGTACCAAGACAGCACCGAAGCGACGGCGTGTCTCGACTGCCCAGCCGGTACGTTCCAGAGCAACCCCGGCGCGAGCTCGTGCACCGATTGCCCCCTCGGAACCGCGCAACCGGATGAAGCTTCGATGGCGTGCGTCGATTGCGCGCCGGGTAAGTACCAAGATAACCCGGGCGCAGAGGCGTGCCTCGACTGCGCGCCAGGCACATTTCAGAGCCTCGTCGGTCAGAGCCTATGTCTCGATTGCGCGCCGGGCACGTTCCAAGACTTCCCGGGCAGCAACACCTGCTTCGAGTGTATGGCGGGACGGTTCAGCGACAACGCGGGCGCGATCACCTGTACGCCGTGTCCTCCCGGCAAATACCAATCCGATCTGGGCGCGACCGCGTGTGTCGATTGCCCGCGCGGAACCTCGCAAAACACCACGGGTTCCGCGACGTGCGTCAACTGCGCGCCCGGCGCGTTTCAGGACAACCCGGGCACGACCATGTGCATCAACTGCGCGCCAGGCAGTTTTCAAGACAACGCCGGCGCAAGCACTTGCTTCAACTGTGCACCGGGGCGATTTCAGGACAGCACGGGTCAAAGCGGCTGCGCGCTGTGTGCCGCCGGCAGCTTCTCAGCCTCCACCGCTGCTACGAGCTGCAGCGCGTGCGCTTCGAACAAGTACTCGGCCATCGGCGCCACGAGCTGCGAGACTTGCCCCCCGCCGCAAGTCGCAGCCGGCGACTGCACCAAAGAGGTTTGCGAAAACGGTGTCGCGACGAGCGTGGTCGACGCGAACGACGTGCCGGACGACAGCATCGGCTGCTCGGTCGACACGTGCAATGCGGGTGTTCCCACTCACACATTCGAGAACTCCGCGTGTAACGACGCTGACCCCTGCACGATCGACTTGTGCACGAACACCGGCTGCACGCACGCGCCGGCCGCGAGCTGCGGCGCCGACCCAGACGACGCTGGCGCAGTGACCGACGCTGGCAGCAATCCGCAAGACGCCGCGACGTCCGGGGCAGCTGCAGCTGGTAGCGGCGGCGCGATCGGTGCCGGTGGAACGAGCGGCAACGCAGGTTCCGATGCTGCGCTGAGCGACGCCGGACCGACCGACGCGGGCGAAGCCGTCGATGGCTCGACCGCACCCGACCGAAGCGACGATGGTTGCAGCTGCCGGATCGAGGGCGCACGCGGTCGCGGCCGCGCACCTTGGACTGCCCTGGTGCTGTTGGGAGTCATCGGCCTCGCGATCCGCGCG
>DASRXR010000859.1:0-4917 GCA_035687405.1 Polyangiales bacterium | reverse complement strand
CGCTGTGCACCCATTGCACGGTGTTGCGGTGATCGCCGAGCTGCGCCGGCTGATCGGTCGCGCCGAGCGCTTCGAGCGCGCCGTGCGCGCACTCCGAAGCATTCCAGACGTCCATACCGCGTTGGAGCGCCGCACCGAGCTCGGCAACGCCGGTCACGTCGCCTTCCTGCTGGTGCACTTCGAAACGAATCGGCAGCTGTCGCCAGGCCACCGGCTCGTCACCCGCGATGGCCAGCCGCGGTTCATCCGTGAGTGTTCGATAGGCCCGTGCATTGCCGGCGACGACGAGCACTCCCAACGCCAAGACTGCGACCCAACAGCGGCGCACGAAGGTCTCCTCCAAGCGCATTTTTTTACAGGCTCTATTCATTGCGCCCCCTGCAAATGCATCTCATTCTCCGGCTCATCTAAGCGATCGTGATCGCTCGCGCTCTCGACCTTAGCCTGAGGCCTTGCCATGAATCAGAAGAAAATCGCCGGCCTGTTGCTCGTTTTTGCGATCGCGGTGGGTTGGTACAGCTCGCTCCGCGCACCTAGCGCTGCCAACACTGCTCCACGTGCCATCGAAAACGACGGGCTCCTCGCGGACTCCGTCGAGGCGCGAAGACCACCTCAGCCCGCGAATGGTGTGGCGGTCGCTACGCCGGAGCGTTCGCGCCGCGTGCTCGAGCTCGTTGAAGCAGCGCCGACGCCGCGGCCGAATGATGGCGTGCGCGACGATGAGGTGCCGCGCAACGCCGATGCCCCCGAGCAACGTGCGTGGCGTGACCGCTACCGCTTAGAAGCCTCAGATGAGCGATGGACGAAGCAAATGGACCAGCTGCTGACCGAAAAAGGCCAAGCAGTGCTGCACGGCAACGTCGAGGTCGAGAACCTCGACTGCCACGAGACGGTCTGCCGCATGTATCTCGAGTTCGAGCGCGAGCCGGATGCCGAAATTTTTCTGCCGGTCGCGTTCGAGTCCTCCACCTACCGTTCGCGTTCGGTAAGCGCGCCTGGGGCCGAAGGCGAACCAGCCGCCAGCTACGCGTACGAGGTCTTGGTGGAGCGACCGCGTCCCGATGATCTGCCGCAACGGGCAGACGCGAGGCTCCCAACGACGCTCGCGATCAGTGTCTCTGCTTCCGGTGCTACGCCGTAACCGCGCGAGGCACGCTCATTAGAGAGACTCGCACCCACGGGTACTCGCTACCCCGGCCTGCCCGAGCCATTCGCGCACGACATCCAGCCGGATGTAGATGTCGATGCCCGTACAGCTGGCCGAGCCCTTCGAGAGCACGCCCGCTACAGCGATCGACCCACCGCCATCACGTATCAGCAACGGCCCGCCGGAATCTCCGAGGCACGCCCCGCTTTCGCCCTCGCCCATCACCGTGATCGAGGTGGCGTCCACGCGGATGATGCGCTCGCCGAGAAACTCAAGCTCGCCGATGCGGCCGTCCTCTTGCTGACCGAAGCCACTGATGATCACGTCGCGGCCGATCCACGAGGCGTTCGGCACATCGTTGAAGATCGGAATGGGCGTAGCCAGATGAACGGCGGGCTCATCGAGCACCAGCAGCGCAAGATCGAGGGCTTCGTGCGGCACGGTCTCGGCAACATCGATGACCCCGTCGGGCCTGGAAGCGTCGGCGCCGACTAGGAATCGCACGCCGCCACCGAACACGCAGTGTTTCGCAGTGATCACGAGCTGATCGGCGACGAGCAGACCGGTGCAGTAGAAACCGTCCGGCCCTGCATCGTCGACGACTTCGCCGACGGCGCGGGCCGACTGTTCGTCGACACCGAGGTCGCCCGCGTCGGTGCTGCCATTGTAGAGCGCGGCGTGCTTCGCGCAGACATGCTCGCTCTCCGACGAGCAAGCAGCATGAACGAGCGCGATGCATGCCATCGGCAGAACGTGACGAATTATTTCTCGCATGATCTCTATCTTCTAGCTGAAGTCGGGCTGCGACTATTTTTGAACTAGCTATAAATATATTTTCCGGCTCGGCGTACGTATTAGCACGCACGACCGCGTTGCGTTAGCTGACGCGTCGCCGCATCGTGCGATCAGCTAGATATCGCAACAGTCGATTGCGGGCGGGGGCCCATCTGATGCGGGACGTGAAGCGCGCGATTGCGCGCATCACGCCTGCGCGTCGCGCCGTCGCGCGCATCCACCATGAAAGGCGAACAAACGTGCTCAAACCTTACATTGCAAACCTCCTATCGGCGTGCGCTTTGGCCGCGGGCCTCTTCGGGTTCCTCGGCGAAGCTCACGCGGCTTCGGCATACAAAATCCAGATCGACTGCTACGGCGTCGGCGGCGTACCGAATTGGTCGCACAGCGGATCGAACCTGTACCTCGAGTTCTACGTGAACGGCAGTTGGAGGCCCGCCCGGCCCTTCGGTCAAGACGCGTACGGCGCGGGTGCTGTTCCGGCGTCGCTGTGCAACGCGGAGTACGAGCTCGGCGGCGTGCTCGGCAACTACATGCAGCTCGGCATGATTCAAAAAATCCGGATTCGCACGACCGGTAGCGACACGTTCTGGGTCGACCGTTTGAAGCTCACGCAGCTCAGCAACGGTGCTTGGTGGGAGTGGGGCACGAACAACACGAGTGGCTACTGCTTCTCGACCGATCCGAACGACGCGTACGCGGAGTGCTGGAATGGCCACTCCTATTCAGCCATCGAATTCAACTTCTGAGCCAAAGATCGAACCGAGATCAATCATGAACCGAACCTATATTTCATTGATTCTTGCGGTGCTGCTCATGTCTGCGTGCAGCGACACTCGAACCGACGAAGCGTTGGCCGAAGGCGAGCCAAGCGGCCAGGAAGCCCCCGACTCTGAACACGCGCTGACGGCGTCGCCGCTTACGATAGAGACATACGGCATCGCGCGTTGGGAAGCGCAAGCTGTGGACGACGCCGTGGCCGTCGTGGGCCTCAGCGAGGCAGGCGAGCGGGTGTTCGCGTTCGAATTCGCCTCGCGCGAAGGAGAAATGGGCTCAGGCCTGCGAGTCATCAACGCAGAAAAGCTTACGGACCGCGAGATCCAGATCAGCGACGCGTATTTCAACGACGTGACGCTGCAAGCGTCGTTGGACAACTCGACCGAGGACTTGACGTTCAAGGGCGGTGGACCGGGGTGCGGAGTGTGCGGCGAGTGGGGCACGGACGTTAAATTCAGCTGCTATGCACTCGTGCTGATGTGTCAGGACCATCAGTTCTGTCCGAGCAACGACGGGCTCTCGAACGTGGTGGAGAAGAAATGCGGAGACCTTTACGTTTGCGGGGCTTGTTTCGGATTTAGCTGGTAGGTGACTGCGGCTCTTTCCGGTCCCAGATCGCCCTCAATATCGGGTGGTCTGGGTCCGGATCGACGCCTCATCGCCGCAACACGATACCTGCCTCGGCTACCAAGCATGGAGACTCAGATGCGCATACCTAGATTTGATCTACTGAAGAATCTTCGAAGATGGAAACTGGCGATTCCGATCCTGCTGCTCGGATCTCCTGCGCAAGCGGAGTACGAATCCGTCGCGCACGCGGTACGATACTATGGCTGGGAGGAAGGCCGCTGCGGCTGCTTCGACGAGATCAACAAGCCGTGCACGGAGCCTGCGATCTGGGAAACGTACGCCGCCACGTTCGACAACCGGATGACGACGACGATGGCGTACGAGCAGACCGAGAAGTACCTCAATATGTCGGTCGATCCCTTTGACTTCGTCGATCCCGCGCTCAACGTGCTGGGCCCGGGCGTGACGTATGGCGCTGACGCCGATGATCCATACGGCACGGATTTCGCTGATGTCATCTTCTACGCCGGCCACGGCAATCATGCTTGCAACAGCACCGAGGGTTGGAACTTCGAGCTTGCGACGGGTCAGCAGCACCCCGCCCAGCCTGGACAGCAGGCGCAATCATGCTGGCTGCGTACCGACAAACACCTGCGGTGGGGCGATGAAGACGCGAACGTCGCGATCCTGTTCAGCTGCAGCAGCGTGCAGCACTGCGTCTGGGATGCCTATGGCTACGACGCGATGGCAACGGGTCAATTCAACGTATTGCTCGGCTTTCACGGCACGATGTTGCTCAGCAGTGCGAACAACACCCGGCTCGACGGTTACTTAGCTGGCACCAAGACCGAAGGCATCATCGACGACTGGTTCGATGAGATCACGCAGATCAAATCGGGCGCCGACAACGACGAGTGCGGGACCGCCATCGTATTCGGACCAACGAAGGCCGAACGCGACAACGTCGCGCTGCACGCCGGCTATCGAGACTTGATCACGACTCCGACCTCCAACAACTCTAGCTTTTGGTACATCGATGGCTGCGATCCGCATGATGGAGAAGCACTATGAAGGCCTCTAACCGAATTGGCAGTTGGCTCACGACGGCGGTCGTCCTCGGGCTCGTGACGTCGATCGTTCACGCGGAGGACGCGGAGATCACCGCGTTGCGCGGCCGGCTCGACACTGCGCAGATGCTCGGGAAGTCGGGTATCGCGGCCGCATTGAAGGGTCGCAAGCCCACGGGCACGCGCAGCGTCAACGTCGACGCACTCTTGCGCGCGGTCGAGCAGGGCTCCGGAGAAGCGCGCAGCCTCGCGTGGGCGCGCTCGACGACCGTGGACGGCGAAGATACGGCGCAGGCCACCGACCGGACCTTCTCGTTCGATCGTCGCTCGTCGCGCGTGATGCTGAGGGATGCGCGAGGATACGCCGCGGCTTCGAAGAATCGCGCCTCGGATACCGCATTGATCGCGAAGTCGCGGCCGGTCCTCGAGGCGCTAGGCGCGACCTCGGACGAGACCAAGATCGTGATTCGATCGCTCATGGCCCAGGACAAGGAAGGCAACGGCGCGCGCGCTCAAGCTCGTGAGATCGCGCGCAAAGTGATGGTCACGCGCGAGATCGCC
>DASRXR010000858.1:0-8347 GCA_035687405.1 Polyangiales bacterium | reverse complement strand
CCGCGAATCTTGGGGCGATTGCCAACGATTTCGATCCTTTAGCGATCGAGGGTTATCAGCGCGCACAGACTCTGATCTTCTTCGTGGTGCCAACCAAACGAGGGAGAAGAACCTGTGCGCTACGTCGAGATACTACAGGGTCTGCTGGAGGTGAATCTCCAGAGTGTCCACCGCCGCAGGAAGGCAGCAGTTTGGAGAGCCGTGCTCGCAGTGATCATCGGTGGCAAGCTTTGTCTGACGGCGCTGGGCCGAGCGTTGCCTGCAGCAACGACCGACAAGCATCGCATCAAGGCGATCGATCGACTGCTGGGCAATCGCCTACTCCATGGCGAGATACCACTGTTCTACAGAGCTCTGGCTGCTTGGCTGCTGCGAAAGACTTGCTGTCCCGTGATCGCAGTCGATTGGACCGGAGTCGGTCCGCATCACTTCGAGCTCAGTGCCAAGCTCTGCGCCGACGGGCGGGCTCTACCTTTATATTCACGGGTGTTTCTGAAAAAGCTTCAGGGCAACAGGGCGGCGCATAGAGCGTTGCTGATGGAGCTCGCGAGCATTCTACCTCCGGGCAGCACTCCCGTCTTCGTGACCGATTCGGGCTTTCACTCCAATTGGTTCGAGGACGTCGTGTGGCACGGCTGGAACTACATCGGCCGCGTTCGAGGAAGTACCCACGCCGCGGTCGATGGTCGTTGGTATAAATTGCGAGGGCTGTATCGTCGAGCAAGCAGTCGAATCAAAGATCTCGGATGGGCACTGCTGCCTTTCAACAAACCTCGAATCCATCGGCTCGTGTTGTCGAAGCGACCGATTCCCAAAGGGCGCTCACGACGGACACGCCGCGGGACGCCTAGTCGAAGTAAGACCGCGCGTGACGCCTCCAAAGCTGCGCGTGAGCCATGGCTGCTCGCGACATCGCTACGAAGCAACGCGAAGTTCGTCGTGCAGACTTATGGATTGCGCATGCAAATCGAGCAATCGTTTCGAGATCGCAAGAGTTTTCGCAACGGCTGGAGCCTGCGTTCGGCCATCACGCGATCGTGCGCCCGGCTGGAGGTGATTCTGTTGCTCGCTTCGCTTGCTGAAGTCGCTGTGACCATCGTTGGCCGCGCCGTTGCGGCCAGTCCACACGCACGCCAGTTTCAAGCAAACACGGTGCGCACACGCCGGGTGTTGTCTTTCTTCTTCTTGGGCTGCCGAGCGGTACGCGCCGGTGCTCCACTCGACTGGTCCTTGCTGCTCACCGCACTCGAAACAACGCGCGAGCCAATCCATCGAAATGCCGTCAACTTCGCACCGATATGAGGGGATCCTTCAGTTCCAGACCGGGTTCGTTTGTTCTGCCGAGTACGGATCCATCTGGTCCAGACTTGAAGGATCCTCGCAAATCGAGATCGGAGCGCAACGATTTGATCGATCGCGCGCGCGCGCCCTAGGCGAACCTGCTGATCAGAGGGGCCCGCATTCGACGGTCAACGCACACCGCGCCGAGTTCCACTGCCCGCTTCAACCTCCGCGCACGGCGAGGCCGAGTGAGCGAAGCGCGGCTGCTGAGTTGTCATCGAGCTCCATGGTCCAAACGCGCCCGCAACCGTTCGGCGCGCAACCACGCTACTGCGCGCAAAGTTTGGCCCACGGCGATTCCCAATCAGGCGTCGCGACGTCCGCATCGCGCGCAGACGCAAGCTCGCCCTTTAGCAGCCCACGACGGCCATCACGGCCACCGATTGGGATGAAGTCCTCGGAGGAAACAACGGCCCACGGCAATTCCCAATCAGGCGTCGCAAGGTCCGCATCGTACGCAGACGAAAGCTCGCCCTTTAGCAGCCCACGAGGGCCATCACGGCCACCGATTGGGATGAAGTCCTGGGAGGAAACAACGGCCCACGGCAATTCCCGATCAGGCGTCGCGACGTCCGCGTCGTACGCAGACGCAAGCTCTTCCCCTGTCAGCCAGCACGCCATCACGGCCACCGATTCGCATGAAGTCCTCGGAGGAAGCATCGGCCCACGGCACTTCCCAATCAGGCGTCGCGACGTCCGCATCGCGCGCAGATGTAAGCTCGCCCCTTAGGAGCCCACGACGGCCATCACGGCCACCGATTGGTATGAAGTCCCTTCGGCACTCACACTCGCGCGCGAGCCTGGCCATTGAGTTACGCAGGCACTCCCGCAGTCGTCTCGTGAACGCCGCCGCACGGAACCGGCTAGGTCTGCGCGAGCAACGTGCTGTGCCCACCGAGTTGCTCACTCGATCGCTATGTGTTCGAGGCCTCACGGTATGCTAGGGCTTCGCGCCCGCTCCACGGGTGCGTCACGCATGCCGCTATCTGCTTCGGTTCGAATCATCTCGTTCATCACGCTCGCGCTCGGCATCGCCGTGCTCGCTACGACCATCGGCTTGCGCATCGCGAGTCCCTGGCCACTCGAATGGATGGAAGGAGCTTCGCTCCAGCACGCACTCCGGCTGCTCCACGGCCAGCCGATCTACGCGGCGCCGAGCGCCGAATTCATTCCATTCGTGTATCCGCCACTCGCATACGTCCCAGTCGCGCTTGGCGCGTGGCTCTTCGGACCGAGTCTGTGGGTCGGAAGACTCGTCTCGGTGCTCGCGCTCGCCGGCTCGCTCGCATGCATGTTCGCGACGGTGCGCCGAACGACGAGCTCGGCAGCCATCGGCGGCTGGGCCGCAGGCATCTACGCACTCGGCTTTGGATACACCGGCGCGTTCGGCGACCTAGTCCGCGTCGACAGCATCTTCATGTTGCTCGTGTTACTCGGCATCGAGCGATTGTCCGCTCGCTCGACAGCGACGGGTTTGATCTGGCTCGTCCTCAGCTGCTTCGCCAAGCAGCACGGCCTGCTGTTTCTAGTAGCCGCAGGCGCGGGACTTCTGATCTCGGAGGGACAACCCGTCCGGCGGCAGCTGATGGCGTCGGTGGGCGCATTGCTCGCCGGCACGGCCGCACTCCAAGCCGGAAGTAACGGCTACTACTTGAAGTACACGGGCTCGGTACCTGCCGGTCACGGCATCGTCCCGCACTTGCTGTTGAGCTACGTCGGAGTCGATGTCGCCGTGTACTTGCCGGTGCTGGCGTTGTTCGTCGTCGTTGCTTCGATACGGCGGCTCGATTGGGCGGAGCGGCTCGGCGGTGGATCGAGCGCCCTCGGCTACGGGCTCGTGGTCGCCGGGCTCGCAGCGAGCGCACTCGGCCGCGCGCATCCCGGAGGCGACGACAACGTGCGAATGCCGGGCTTTGCAGTGCTCGTGCTCGCCGCCGCCACGGCCATTCCGGCGTTGCGGGCGGCGGCGCCGGGCAAAGCCTTGCGGGTGCTCGTTTGCATCGCGCTAGCGTTTCAACCACTTCTACTGGTGCAACTACCCGCGGCACATGCACCGGCGGCGCGAACGACCGCGCAGTTCGAGTCGCTAAAAGCTGCGCTGACGCGCTGCGCGAACGGCGACCTCGCGCACGCCGTCGCGCTCGATCACGCGCTGCTGACCGGCCGCCCGTTTCTGCACACGATGGCACTGTCGGACATCCGGCTGAGCGATGACCCGAAGCTGACAGCGGCAGCGACGCAAGCGCTACTCGACGGGCTCACGGCGCCGAACGCACCGACCAGCATCGCGATCTCCTCGATGTTCCCCGAGCTCAGCGAAGCGCTGCAACGTAACTACGACGTGTGCGAACGCCTTCCGCCGCTCCAACTCGCGACGGGCTACGCGCTCGAGGCGACGACGGTCTACACCAAGCGCTGAATCAACCGCCCGCCGGCGGCTTGGTGTGGCGATAGCGCGCGATCTGCGTGGCGGAAGGATTCACACGCAGAATGCCATTATCCGAATCGACCAAGACCGAATCGTCCGGCCGCACCCACGCGAACAAGCCGGAGACGTCACACAGCACCGGAATGTTCGCCGCACGAGCGACACACACACCGAGCGAATCGGGCTCGAGGCGCCCAGCCGAAGCGATCGCGACCGCATTCAAGCTGCTCACAACCAGCGCCACGACCGCAGTCAGCCGCTCCGCGACGATCAAGACCGACCCAGCGCCCGGCAACAAAAACTCGCAAGCCGCCGCAGCGACCAACAAACACAAGCTCTCGACCTCGGTCGCACGCTCTTCGAGCAGAGGATCGGCCTCGCCCGTCACGTAGGTCGCGACCGCGTACTCGCGCGCGACGCGCTTCAAACCCGGCACCAACCCGAGCCGACCGCATTGCTCCTGCATCGTATCGCGCAACCGCTGATCGTCGAGCATCAACGTGTGCGAACGCAGCCGGCGCAGCTTGTCGTCGGGCAGCTTCGGCTCGAGCTTCTTGAGCCCGCGACGAATCATCCCCGCGATGTCCTCGAACCCGTGCTGCGCGGCGACCGCAGGATCCGCGATCGCCGAAGCCTGCTCTCGCACCGCTTCCAACGTTCCGAGCATCACCGCACGCCCGAGCGCAACACCCGGAACCTGCGCCATACCAACGAGCCGCGCCGACCGCGGCGCAAACTCCGTCGTCTCTTTGGTGCGCGCTGCCTCGAGCGCGTGACCGAACGTCGTGGCGAGCGCGGTCGCCAGCGCGACCTCCGCTTGCGCGAACGCATTCGCCTCACTCCGCTGCAACACCAACACGCCCGCCGCCGCCCCGCGCACGAGCAGCGGGATCGCGAGGAAGCTCGGGTACTTTTCTTCGCCCAGCTCCGGGATGTACTTGTAGTGACGATCTTCGGCCACAACCGATGCCGAGATCGGCCGCATCACTTCGGCAGCGGTGCCGGTGATGCCTTCGCCGAGCCGCAACTGAACGTGCCCGACCGCAGAGGCCGGAAAGCCCACGTTCGCGCGCATCACGAGGATGTCGCCTTCTTTGCTCGGCTCCCGCACGTACACGCTCACGATGTCGGCATGCGCGATCACCGCGACCTGCTCGCACATCGTCTTCAGGACTGCCCCGAGCGGCCCTTGCTTTCGAGCTTCCTCGATCAGGCGCAGGATCCCGTCGACGCGCCAGTCGTCGTCCTTGTGGATCCGCATCTTGATTCGCGGGTTTTGGTCGGGGTCAACCATGGCAGGCAAGTGTAGACGCGCTGAGTGAGAGGGCAATGCGCCGACTGGAAGTCGACAGCTGAGAGGGCTAGAACGCCGGGATGAGCCAGGTAGGTCGCATGTTGATTATTGCCGGCCTCGTGATCGCCGGCGCCGGCGCGGTGCTCATGTTGGGAGAACGGCTCGGTCTCGGCAAACTTCCCGGCGATATTTTGTGGAAGCGCAAAAACACGACCATCTCCTTTCCCATCGTGACCAGCCTCGTGGTGAGCGTGGTCTTGACGGTGATCCTGAATCTGATCCTGCGTCGCAAGTGAGTCTGCTGGTTTTCGTTCGCGTGTCTTGCCACAGGAGTGAGCAACGTCACATCCGGCCAGGGACGGCCGCGCCGCCGATGGCGGCGGACGCGGCGTCCCGATCCGCGGGCGACGTGGCGCAGGGGTGTTAGCGTGTCGAACCTCGACCCAGGGCTGTGCAGTACCTGCGAACACCGCCGTGTTCTGTCGTCCGCCCGGGGTTCCAGCTTTTACCTGTGTCAGCTGCACGTCAGCGATCCCCGCTTCCCGAAGTACCCGCGGCTTCCAGTGCGCGTCTGTTCCGGTTGGCGCGCGCAGCCCACAGCGGCCGGCGCAGGCAAAACCAGCGAAGATCCCGAGTCCTAGTGCTCCGCGGGCCCTGAGCCGAGTCAGCGCTCGCGGGCAGACAGCGCGCGCTGGATGTCGTCGAGCACGGCCGGATCGTCGATCGTCGCCGGCATCGTGTATGTCTGGCCGTCCGCGATCTTTTTCATCGTTCCGCGCAAGATCTTTCCGGATCGCGTTTTTGGCAAACGCGGGACGACCAGCGCTTGCTTGAACGCAGCCACCGGCCCGATCTGATCGCGGACTCGCGCCACCACATCGCGCGTGATTTCGCTCGGCGACAGCCGCGCGCCGTCGCGCAACACGAGCAACCCGAGTGGCACTTCACCCTTGAGCTCGTCGGCCACACCGATGACCGCGCACTCGGCCACGTCGGGATGGCTCGCCAACACCTCTTCCATCGCGCCCGTCGACAACCGGTGACCCGCTACGTTGATGATGTCGTCGGTGCGCGCCATCACGAATACGTACCCATCGACGTCCAAGAACCCTGCGTCGGCCGTCTTGTAGTAGCCGGGGTACTCGCTCAGGTACGCATCGAAGTAACGCTGGTCGGCGTTCCACAACGTGGGTGCAGCTCCTGGCGGCAGCGGCAGCTTAGCCACGAGCGAACCAGAGAGCTCCGGTCCGAGCTCTTGGCCTTGCTCATCGAGCACTCGGACGTCCCAACCGGGCACCGCGCGCGTCGGCGAGCCCGGCTTGGTCGGAAGCTGTTCGATGCCGAGGCAGTTGGCGGCGATCGCCCAGCCTGTCTCGGTCTGCCACCAGTGATCGATCACCGGCACGCCAAGCTGGGCTTGCGCCCACGCGAGCGTCGCCGGGTCGGTGCGCTCGCCCGCTAGAAAGAGCGCGCGCAAGCACTTCAAGTCGTACTTCTTCAGCAGCTTGCCGTCGGGATCCTCTTTCTTGATCGCGCGAAACGCGGTCGGGGCGGTGAAGAGTGTGCGCACGCCGTGCTCCGAGACGACGCGCCAAAACGCGCCAGCATCCGGAGTGCCGACCGGCTTGCCCTCGTAGAGCACGGTCGTGTTCCCGTGCAGCAATGGCGCGTAGACGATGTAGCTATGCCCGACGACCCAACCGACGTCGGACGCAGCCCAAAACACTTCGCCCGGCTTTGCGCCGTACACGTTCGACATCGACCAGTGCAGCGCGACCGCGTGCCCACCATTGTCGCGAACCACGCCTTTAGGCTGACCCGTCGTTCCGGAGGTGTAGAGGATGTAGAGCGGATCGGTCGCATCGACCGGTACGCACGGCGCAGGCTCCGCTTTCGATACCGCGTCGTCCCAGTCGACGTCGCGGCCGGCCTTCAGATCCGCTTGCGCCTGCGGGCGCTGCTTGATCAACACGTGGGCCGGCCGGTGCTTCGCGAGGTCGAGCGCGCTATCGAGCAGCGGCTTGTACGCGAGCACGCGTGCGCCTTCGAGGCCGCAGCTGGCTGAGACGATCAGAACAGGCTTGGCGTCGTCGATGCGCGTCGCGAGCTCGGCCGCGGCAAAGCCGCCGAACACCACCGAGTGGATCGCGCCGAGTCGCGCGCACGCGAGCATCGCGACCACGGCCTCGGGGATCATCGGCATGTACAAGACGACGCGATCGCCTTTCGTGACTCCGAGTGCGGCGAGTGCGCCGGCGCAACGGGCCGTGCGATCGAGCAGCTCGCGATAGGTGAGCCGCAGGATCGTGTTGCTGACCGGGCTGTCATAGATCAGCGCGAGTTGTTCGCCGCGACCTTGCGCGACGTGCCGGTCGAGCGCGTTGTGACAAGTGTTCAGCTGAGCGCCGCGGAACCAGCGATAGAAGGGCGCGGCCGACTCGTCGAGCACGTTATCTGTCGGTGGGACGTACCAGTCGATCGCTTCGGCGGCGTTGCGCCAAAAGCGCTCAGGGTCGCGCAGAGAATCGCCGTACACGGTTGCCATGCGCTGATTCATGGGCGTCTTTTAGCCTGTTGCCGCGCGAACGTCGCCGTTTGGGCCGTCGTGACAAAGCCCCTTTGGGGCCGACCCCGCGGGTGAGAGGTCAAGCTGGGGATCACACCCGTTCAGGTGTTCTGAACGCGCACTCGCCAGCGATTCCAGTTCCTCCATCTGCGTGTTTTTGTCAATAATTCCAATGGATTAACGCGGTGTATGAAAGTTGATGTGGGTACTTGTTGAAGTTGACATTGATTTTCAACATCGTCCCGTTACACTTCGGAGTGGGTGTCGCAATCGCCCAAGGGTGCAGCCGGGAAATGATCGTCTGTCATTGTCAGCGTGTGAGTGACCGCGCGATTCGAGCGGCGGTCCGCCAGGGTGCTGGGACTGAAGAGGCAATCGCGGAAGCGTGCGGCGCTGGTGCCTGCTGTGGCGGCTGCGTTCCGGCCGTCACCGAGATCTTGTGCGAGGAGCGCGAGAAAAAGGGTATTCGGCTCCCGATACTGATCACAGCGGCCTGACGCGGTCTGGCACAGGCCGTTTGCGCGAACTCGTTTGGAACACAGCAGGTTCAGCCGCACATGGTAGGCTCCCGGTTTTCGAACCTGGAGACATCATGAAGGGCGATCCTCAGGTGCTCGACGCGTTGGCGGACGTGTTGGCGGCCGAACTTGCGGCAATCAATCAGTACTTCTTGCACTCGAAGATGTGCGGTCATTGGGGCTACGTGCGCCTCGAGAAG
>DASRXR010000857.1:0-5503 GCA_035687405.1 Polyangiales bacterium | reverse complement strand
ACGGCAACGAGTACGAGGACGGCAACGAGTACGAGGACGGCAACGAGTACGAGGACGAGTACGTGCGGGCTATGTCGACGGCTTTGACCGTTAAGGCTTCTAAGGCTTCTGCCCCTCCTTCATCGGATGGCCTTTTTCCTTCCAGTCCCATAAGCCCTCGTCCATCACCGTGACCTTCTCGAAGCCTGCCGCTTGCAGCTTCATCGCGAGCGTGCCCGACTCCGCATGCGGGCAGCCGCAGTAGCAGACGATCCAAGCATTCTTCGGCAACTTCTCGAGGTACGGGCTCGGATCGTAAAACGGCACGCTCACCGCACCGGCGACATGCTCGATCGCGTAGTCCGAGGGCGCACGCGCATCGAGAATCGCCATCCGCGCTTTGCGTTTGTACTCGCGCGCGATCACATCGACGGATGTCATCGCCGGATACGCGACGAAGTCCTTCGGCTCCGGGCCACGCTTATTGAGCGGTACCGGCCCGAGCGGAATCGGCGGCGGCGTGATCGGCCCGGTCGCACCGGGCGGTCGCACACGCGCTGGCAAACTCTTCAAGTACGCGATCACGTCGTCGACACCGCGCGCACCGAGTTTTGCTTCGTACGCTGGCATCTTCGTCGACGCGCGACCTTTGCGGATCGCTTGCCGCAAAAACCCCGGGGTCGCGTGCTCCAACAGCTCCGGGTTGAGGAGCTGTAAAAACTTGGCTTTCGCGCCGTGACACTCCGCGCACTCGCGCTTGAAGATCACCTCGCCGCGCGCAGCCGTGCCGAGATTCGGTGACTCGTCGAGCGCGATCGTCGGTTGCTTCTGCCAGCTCCGCAGAAACGCGATCAGCGCGAGCACTTCAGTCGAGCGCAGCGGCCCACCGAGTTCCGTACCCCAAGCCGACATCGTCGTGCCGGGCCTACCGTGCGAGATCGCGACGCGCAGGAACTCATCGCTCGCCGACGCGAGAAAATCCTGGTGCGCGAGCATCGGTGCTTGATCGGCTTTGTAGCCTTCGCCGTTCACACCGTGACAGACCGCGCACATTCCGGCGTAGAGCGCCGCGCCGCGCTCGATCGGTGTGGGCGTTGCAGCGGGCGGCGGCAGCTCGGCGGCGGAAGGCGTCGTCGCGGGTGTGGTCGCCGACGGCGGGGCTTCGGCCGGTGACCGCGCGGGTGCCGGGACCGCGGGAGACTGCGGCGGTGGGTCGGCGGGCGGCTTCGGGGAACTCTGCGTAGTCGCGTTGCTACCGCAACCGATCAGCCAAAGACTCAGTCCGAGCGAAACCCATCCAGAGCGCGACATCCGCGTCGTATATCAGGCCCGCGGCTGCGAATCACACAACGCGCGCGAACTAGTGCTGCACTGGTCAGCACGCTCCGTGAAACCGCTCGAGGTGCTTCGGAAAGATCTTTCCCGGGTTCAGGATCCCCTTCGGGTCGAACATCGCCTTGAGCCGCTCCTGCAGCGCGATCAGCTCCGCACTCTGCTCGAGCGGCAAGTACTTCGCTTTCAGCACGCCGATCCCATGCTCACCACTCAACGTGCCTCCGAACCCGATCACTGCTTCGAACAATGCCCCGATCGCCTGCTCCACACGCGCCGCCTGACTCGGGTCGTCCCACAAGAAATTGACGTGCAAGTTGCCGTCGCCCGCGTGCCCGTAGCTCGGCATCTGCACGCCGTACTGCTCCGAGATGCGCTGGCACACACCGACCAGCGCCGGAATCTTCGACCGGGGTACGACCACGTCTTCCGACAGTTTGTAGTTCGCGCGCGCCCGCAGCGCGCGCGATAGCTCGCGCCGTGCCGCCCACAGCTGCTGCCGCTCACCGGCGTGTCGCGCCATCAGCACGTCGGTCGCGCCCGCGTCGTTCAGCGCGTTGCCGCAGCGCTCGACTTGCGAGTCGAGCGCGGCCTCGTCGCCGTCGAGCTCGATCAGCAAGAGCGCCCGCGCGTTGGCCGGAATCGGTAGCGACGCACTGCTGCGCACGATCTCGATCGTCGCTTCGTCGAGCAGCTCCATGCAACGCGGCAACATCCCGCGCAGCAGCACCGAAGACACCGCGCGCGCGGCCGAGTCGAGATCGGGCAAAAACGCGAGCAACGTGGCGACCGCTTCCGGCTTCGGCAACAGCTTCAGGATGAGCTCAGTGGTGATCGCGAGCGTGCCTTCGCTTCCGACCATCAGCGACGTGAGGTCGTAGCCCGTCACGCCTTTCGACGTGCGCTTGCCGAGCGCGAGCACGGTTCCATCCGCAGTCACCACGCGCATGCCGAGCACGTAGTCGCGCGTGCATCCGTAGCGCAGCGCGCGCGGTCCACCGGCGTTTTCGGCGACGTTGCCGCCGAGCGTGCAGCTCGCGAGCGAGTTCGGATCGGGTGGATAAAACATGTGCCGCTCTTCGACGGCGGAGTGCAGCTCACCCGTCACGACGCCGGGTTCGACTACCGCGATGAGGTTTTCCTCTTCGATGCCTTTGATGGCGCGCATGTGTTCGAAGGCGAGCACGACCCCACCTGCGAGCGGAACCGCGCCACCTGTGCGCCCCGTTCCAGCGGCGCGCGGCGTCACCGGTACGCTGTGCTCGCTGCAGATCCGCATCACGGCGGCCACCTCGGATTCGCTCGCGGCGCGAATCACGGCCTGGGGCGGGTGTGGCGGCACCTCGCTCTCGTCGTGCGCGTAGCTGGCGAGGACGTCGGCGTCGGTCACGACGCGGCCGCTGCCCAGCGCGCGCTCGAGCTCGATCAACGCCGAATCTATGGAGACCACGAGCAGCCTATGTGGGTCAGGGTTGGGGGTTGTCAACCCTGGCGTCCGATGCAATCAAGGAAAGTTGCAGATATATTGGATCGAGATGGCGATCCATTCCACGACTCCGCACCCCCGTTCGAGCCAGCCGCAAAGGCCGCTCCTCTCGGCCGCGAGAGCTGCCGCGGCGCTCTTGCTGCTGTCAGCTGCATGCGGAGACGACGACGGCCCGAAGCTGTCGACTCGCCGGGATGCGGGAGATCGACCCGATGCGTCCGAGGTCGACGCTGCGGTTCGCGACAGCGGAATGCCCAAGGACACCGGCACGCCGGACGAAGGGCTCGTCGGCAGCTGCGCGATCGACTCGAACAAGATCTACAGCGTAAAGCAGCAGAACCAGCCGTTCGTCGGGACGCCGCTTGCCGTGGACCCAGCAGCTTCGATGTTCGCTCTGCCGTTTGTCGGTCCACAGGCGGGTTGTCTCGACGTCGTGAACATGACCCTGTTCAAAGGCTCGAGCACGGGCGGCGATCCAACGACGACGGTCGCAAGCGACCACTGCGGCCTGATCAAAGACGCCGCAACGGCCGCGCTTCAAGGTCACTGGCTCGTCGCTACGATCGACAGCCGCGATCCACCGTTCGATGTCTGGTTGCAACGCTACGACTCGAGCCAAGGTGAGCAGGGCGCAGCGGTGCGGCTCAGCACTGCGCCCGCCGTGGAAACCGCGCTCGCGATCGGAAGCTTTCGCAATGGCGAGCACGCACTGGTCGCGTGGGGCGACGAAGAGACTGCCGGTGTGCGCACGCTCTACACGCGCGTCGTCGACGCGGGCGGCGCCCCAGTTGGCGACGCCGTGAAGATCCAGGAATCCACCGATCTCTTCTATCGCGGTCTCTCGGTTGCCCCGCTCGGAACCACGGGTGCGGCGCTCGCGTACTGGCGATACAACGAGGACTTCACGACGTCCGAGATCGTGTTCCGCGCGCTCGATGCGATGGGTGCTCCGACGCGGGACGAGTGGGTGTTGGCCGTCAACGCAGGCCCCTCGCCATCCGTCGACGTCGCGACCGATGCGATGTTGGGTGGCATCGTCTGGAGTCGCGCCGAGGGCAGCCAAGGGCGGCAGGTCTGGTTTCAGCGCATCGACGCGTCCGGCCAAGCCGCGGAGCTTCTCGCGGGTCCCGGTCGCTCCCCTGCGCTGCGCATCGTGAACTCACCGTTCCGCGGCATCGACGTCTCGGTCGCAAAACTGCTCACCGGCTACGTCCTGTCCTATCGGTCGCTCCCAGCTGCAGCCGAGCCGCGCGCCGAGATTCGCCTGTATTTCCTCGATCGCAACGGTGCGGTCATCGGCGACTCGGACGTCTCGTACACGAGTGCGTCAGGCGGCCGCACCGCGGTGGAAGCTGCCTATGACGGCCGTGTCGTGATCGGTTGGAGTCAGGTGAACGAAGACGGAAAGAGCGAACTCAAGCTCGTCCGCCTGCCCTGCATCGGCGGCTGATCGCGCTGCGTATCGCAACGATTGTGCTAGGTTTCTCGGCGCTGTGACTTTGACTACTTCCAAGTTGAGCGGATGGGGGCGCACCAGTGTTCCCGGTCGCGAAATCCGTTCGGAGCAACTCGAATCCATAACGCGTGAGGCGACGCTCTCGCGCGGCTTGGGCCGGTCGTACGGCGACTCGTCCTTGCCCGCACCTGAAGTGGAGCGCGTCGTCGGAACGCGCCTCGCCGATCGCATCTTGAGCTTCGACGAGGCGACCGCAACGCTGCGCACCGAAGCCGGTTTGTGCCTCGCCGAGATGAACCGGTTGTTTCTGCCGCGCGGGTTCTTCACGCCGGTCACGCCCGGTACGAAGTTCGTGACGCTGGGCGGCATGGTCGCTTCGGACGTGCACGGCAAGAACCATCACGTGTCGGGCACGATCGGCCGCCACGTGAAGCGCCTGCTGTTGCGCGTCGGCGATGGTCGGCTGATCGAGTGTTCGCGCGAGCAACACTCCGAGCTGTTTTACGCGACGCTCGGCGGGATGGGCCTCACCGGTCACATCCTCGAAGTCGAGCTTCAGTTGGAGCGCATCCCGTCGCCTTGGATCTATAAAGAGAGCTTTCGGATCCCGTCGCTCGATCGGTTTCTAGTCGCGCTCAAAGAGTCCGGCAAAGTTTGGCCGATGACGGTGGGCTGGCTCGACACACTCGCGACTGGCAGCAGTCTCGGCCGCGGTATTTTGTTTTGCGGACGCTGGGCCGAGGCCTCTGAAGCGCCGGCGCACTTGCCGAAGACGCGCCCTGCGCCGACGGTGCCGTTCGATTTACCGTCATTCATGTTGAACCGCGTTTCGATGAGCGTGTTCAACTCGGTCGTGTATCACCAGCACGTGCCTGCGCATCGCACCGGCATCGTCGATCCGAACGCGTATTTTTATCCGCTCGACCGCGTGCTGCTCTGGAATCGCGTCTACGGCAGTCGCGGCGTCGCGCAGCATCAATCGGTGATCCCGGACGAGACGGCGGCTGCGACGATCCGCGACATGATCGAGATCTTGCGCGAGCTGTCCGCGTCGTCGTTTCTGACTGTGATCAAAGATTGCGGCGCCCAGGGCGAGGGGCTGCTCTCGTTTCCGCGGCCGGGCATGTCGCTTGCGCTCGACATTCCGATTCGCGATAACGTGCAGACCGTGATCGATCGATTGAACGAGCGCGTGATCGCGGGCGGCGGCCGCATCTATCTCACGAAGGACGGCTTCACGCGTCCGGACC
>DASRXR010000856.1:0-4566 GCA_035687405.1 Polyangiales bacterium | reverse complement strand
TCCGTTGCCGGAAAGCGAGTCGCCGGTGATCACGAGCTCGCGTCCGAAGACGACGAGTCCCTCCGGGCGCGTGTCCCCGAGCAAGTTTACAGACTGCGAAAATCGCCCAGTCACGTCGGCGCCGACGCCGCGCGCGCGTTTGTACGCTTCGAGCGGCGTGCCATCGACGCTCACGGCGGCGACGAGCGTCGAGGGCTCGGCGCTTTTCGGCGCATCCGCTGCGACCTTCTCATCCGCTCGAGTGGCGGCGAGCTGATTTGCAGACTCGCGCACTACCTCGAAGCGCGTACCGTTCCACCCATACACGCGCTCGCGCCACGCACCCCACGGCAGCGGAATCGCCACCTCTTCTGCAGCCGGGGTCTCGCGAAAATTGTCCGCCGACAAACCTTGGACCGTGCCCGTGCTGACGGCGAACTGCGTCGGGCCACGCGTCGTGCGCTCGTACTTCAACGTCGCAGTTGCAGTCCCCGCGCTCGTCTCTTTGCGCAGCACGACGCCGAACAATGCCGCGGGCGCTGCGTTTGCAAACCCGTAGACCTTGAACAGCTCGCGCACACCGAGCTCGTTCTGCTGCCGCAGCCGCAGTGCGAGCTCCGGCTTTCCATCACCGGTCAAATCGCGAAGCTCTGCTTGCAACACGTCCGCGGCGGTTCGCACCGGCAGCTCCGTGAACGTGAACTGGGTTCCGGTCCCACTCACGACGACGAGCGTGCCGACCACCATCACACGTTCGGCTTTCGCATCGCCGCGAACGTCGCCGACGAAGTCGAGCTTGCTCGCCGACGCTTCGAGGTTCTTCGCGCGGAGTAGCCCCGCGACCGCGACCACCGGTCCGCCGTCGAGCGAAAGCCACGGCAACTTTGCAGCCGTCAGCGGCGCGTCCAGCGCCGGCACGTCGCGCGCAGGTCCGCCGCGCGCATCTACATCGTGGAGGCGGACCGCGCCGCGTGCGTACGCCCAATCGCTGCCGCCTTGAAAGCTCGTCCACGGCGCGAACGCTTCGAGCACGTAGCCACCCGGGTTCGGACCTTCCACGATCTTGGCAGCTCCGAGCGGCGAGAGCGTCGTGCTCGTCCCGGAACGCAGCTGCGCGCTCGCTGCGGTTTCGCCCATGCGGCCGGCGAAGAGCCAGAGATCGCTCGCTACGAACGCACCGCGTGCGGGGAAGGCCAAGGTCACGACCAGGGCGTCTTCGTCGCGGGTGGGTTTGGCGGTTCGGACGAACGCGTCGTCGCGCACGCGTGCCGCGACATAGAGGCCCGAAGGATCGAACGCTAGCGCGACTTCGGCCGAACCTGCGGCGCTTTCACCGATGCGCTGGAAGCGCGCGCCGCGCCACTCGCCGACGTCCCCATCGACGCGGAGTTGGGAGGGGGTGGTTGGCAGCGCGGTCCACGACTGGGCGTGGACCGAGGCCGCGAAGATGAATGAACTACACGCGAGGAGAGCTTTCAAAAGCACGCGGCACCCGAGTGCCAGTATAAAAAGGGTGCCGCGCGTTTAGAAAGTCAGAGTGAGTCTGGACCCGGCAGAACTACCTAGCCTCCTGCCAACGCACCCAAGCGCTGCCGATCCTCGATCACGAGCTGGCGCCCGTTCTGCTGAATGATGCCTTCCTTGGCCCACTCGCGCAGGCACTTGTTCACGCTCTCGCGCGTGGCCTGCACCATGTCGCCGAGCTCTTGCTGCGACAGCCGCACCTTGAGCGCGACCTGACCGGAGCCGAGCGGCGTACCGAACTGATCCGCGAGATCGACGAGCCGCTTCGCCAAACGCGACTTCACGTCCAGGAACGCGCTGTCTTGCGCACTCTCGCTCAAACGCCGAATGCGCTTCGCCATGACGTTCAACAGCGCCATCGAGATCGTAGGCACGCGCCGGAGCAGCAACAAAAAGTCCGCCCGCCGGATCACGAGCAGCTCACACGAGTCGAGCGACGTCACAGTCGCCGATCGGGCACCGCCGTCGAGAAACGCAATCTCGCCGAACACGTCTCCCGATTGCATCAGGTTCATCACGATCTCGTGGCCGTGCCGATCGCACGCCGAGACCTTCAAGTGGCCCCGCGAGACCGCGTACAAGTCCCCGTCTGCATCGCCCTGACGGACGATGACGCGGCGACCCTCATAACGTCGCTTCTGCGCGATCTGCATGACCAGCACGACATCTGCGTCCGCCAACTCGGCGAAGAACCAGAAGCGACTGAGCAGCTCACGTGCCGGATCATTCGACTGCATGACAAGCCTCCGCTCGTTTCACGAGCTGCCGCGCGCGTCCTACATCCCCCACGCGACCTACCGACCGCCGCAAGCATATCAAGCCTGCGACCAGCTCAAAGCTCGTGTCCCACTGCGGCGACGACGCTTGGCTCAGCCAATATTCCCGGTCACTGCGCAGATGTTTTCGCGCCTGTCACAAAAGCCGTGTTTACGGCGAGACAAGCGGCGAATAGCGGCGGCGTGAGCTGCCTGCTCGCGATTCGATAACTGTATCGATACGAGCGCAGGCCCCCCCGAACCTGCCGCCCGCCACGAAGACGCGTCCATCCCCCGACGCGTCTACGCGCCCACCCCTGTCCCGCCGCAACGGTGTTGCACGCGATAGCCCCTCCCCGGCGACCTCATGCAACGAGTCCGCTGCTTCGGGTGTACGAACGCATGCTCCCCTCCAACCTGCACTCGTACTCCCGCAGCAATCGGCAGTAGCCAGTCAATTCGTGTGTACCGGTTGAAGAAGAGAGCGCGTGTGACCCACTTCACAGCCGGGCCGGATTTCCCTCGGCGACTCCAGCCGACGAAAACTGTTGCAGCCAATGGCTGCTCCGGCGTAGCGAGTGGCCCGAATCACGGCGCCTGTCCCACAATGCAGGTGAAGCGGCGTGAACGATTAGTCGACCTGCGCTATAGGTGTTGGCCATGCAGCGAAGGCCAGAAATTGCTGGAGTCTGCTTAGCGTCGTTCTGGCTTGGACTACTAACGGTGGTCGGGTCGAGCGGCTGCAAAGTGTACAAGCGGGATCTTCTGGAACAGGCACAAGCGCCAGACGCTGGTGCGATGGTCGTGCGCGATGCTGCGGCCGACAGCGCGCCAGATGGCGCCACCGGTGCGCCGGATTCTGGTCCACCACAAACACACTTCGATCCGGATGACTGTTTGTGGGGAGATTGTTGGTGGTCTACTGGCAGCGTCGACCAATGTCGCAGCGCGGGTTTGCCAATGCCGAGCGATCGGCCTGCCGGCGGCGATGACACTGCGCGCGTAAACGACATCTATCTCGGGTTCACCGACGTGCGCCTCGGCAGCACGAACAAAAACGGCGAGACGACGATGGACGCGTGGATGGACTTCGGGTTCGATCTCGATGGTCTGTGCACGAACTCCGCGACCTGCTCTGGCGAAGACCAGCAGAGCTGTAAGCCCGGTGGCGATACGATTCCCTTCGACGGCGAAGAGTGTCGCGACAACACGTTTGCGAAGCTGCAACCGGTGATCGCCGCGGTCCCCGAGATCGGCGAACGCTTCGGCCTGAGCGAGGAAGTGTTCAACTGCGAGCTATGGCGCGGCGGCTGGAACAACGTCGTGCGCATCTCCGGATACAACGGAGAGCTGAATGATTCGATCGTGCGCGTCGACTTCTATCAATCGGCGGGCATCCAGGAAACGCTGCCGTGGGCCTGCCCATCCGAAGGATTCAAGGACAAGTACCCGCGCTGGCTGCCCTCGCGCAAGTGGAGCATCGTCAAGGACCAGCTGACTGGGCCCGTGACCGCGCCAGGTACTCTGCCGGATTCGAAGACTGCGGATCCTGAGGCGTACGTGCGCGACGGCTATCTGGTCGCGCGCTTACCCGACGACGCGCCGCAAGGCTTCAGCGGCGCGACGACCTCGTATCGCGGGTTCAAGTTCAAGGCGCAAAAGGGCGTGTACGTGGGCCGACTCGTGAAGGCCCAAGACGGCACGTGGAACATCCAAGACGGCGTGACTTCGGGCCGCATGCGGAAGGTCGACCTCGAACAGGCGTTCCGCGATATCGGCTTTTGCGAGACCGGCGATCTATCGACGTTCTACACGAGCATGCAGACGTACGTGGACGAGAACGCGGATCTGCTCGCTAGCGGAGCGAACGATCCTTCGCTGCCATGCGATGCGATGAGCTACGCGTTCGGCTTTCACGCGGCGCAGCTCACCGTCGGTAGCGCGGTGGATGCACCGAGGCTGGTCGAGTGCTGTGCGCCCGGCAAGACGCTCGAGCAGTGCGAGGCAGTTTGCGGCGACGGCGTGATGAGCGGCGACGAGAAGTGCGACACGAAGATCGCCGCTGGGATGCCGGGCGCGTGCCCGACGACGTGTATGCCCACCAACAGCTGCACGCCGACGACGTTGATGGGAGCCGACTGCGCGACGACGTGTGCGCCGATGCCGATCACGATGGCTGGAGCAGCTGATGGCTGCTGCCCCGAAGGCGGCAACGCTACGACGGATCGCGATTGCCAACCGAGTTGCGGCAACAACGTGATCGAAACGGGTGAAACTTGCGACCCGAAGGAGTCGTGCAAGCCGTGCC
>DASRXR010000855.1:0-29556 GCA_035687405.1 Polyangiales bacterium | reverse complement strand
CCCCCCGGCAAAGATGTTTCCGAAGCCATAGAGCGTGATCATGTCGTCCTCCGTTCGGCGACCAGATTCACTGGCCCACGTCGAAACAGACACGCCGTGGACGGCCTCGCCCGCGTCAGAGCGCGCCGCCGACCTTGACCGAGACTCGTGACCTTCATGATCGCTGATCCTTTCTCGACTTCCTCATCGAAACGACGAACGAGACCCAGACGAATCGACATCGCGGCGTCATTTTTTTTCCGCGAGACGGTGCCCGACGCTGTGCGGTCGCGCGACTCAGTCGCGGTGGTAGCTGTCCCGAGGCCGGGATGCGCCGCCATCAGCTGCAGGCGTCGCGCCCAACCCGGTTTTGGCTTTCAGACGGTGGCGACGCGAAGGACGCAGGCATAAACCAGGATGAAAGCATGATTCGATTCGGCATCAGCAGGCCATTCGCGAGTTGGTTTTTCAAGTGAGCGCAACCTTCGACCGCTCGAAGAAGACCGAACGTGGAACTATTTCGATATATTTTGTACGAGAAGCAGTGCGACTCCTCGAAGCGCGAAGTGTGCCGATCGAGCCGCTGCTCGAGCGGGCGGGCATTCCCGTAAAGTTCCTCAAGGAGCCTCTTGCACGCGTTTCGCCCGCTCAGTTCAGCACGCTCTGGACGAGCATCACACGTGCGCTCGATGACGAGTTCTTCGGTCTCGATAGCCATCCCATGCGCGAGGGCAGCTATGCCTTGATGTGCCACGCCGCCCTAAGCAGTGCGAATTTGCATCAAGCGCTCAAGCGCATCCTTCGCTTCATGCGACTCGTGCTCGACGATTTGGATCCGGCGTTGGAAGTTCGTG
Source organism: Polyangiales bacterium (assembly GCA_035687405.1). Lineage (GTDB taxonomy): Bacteria > Myxococcota_A > Polyangia > Polyangiales > JAFGIB01 > JADGRF01. The sequence continues at coordinate 28,723 of DASRXR010000855.1, read as the reverse complement.
AAGGTCAAGCATACGTCCACCTGAGCGACACGCGGCCCGCGCCACCGTTGTTTGCGCACGCGACACTGTTCGTACTGGTGTTCGGTCTGGCGTGCTGGCTCATCGGCCGGCGTATCCCGATCACGGCAGGCAGTTTTCAAAGTCTCGCTCCGAGGCACGCCGTGGTCGAGTACCAGAGGTTGTTTTGCGAGCAGCTCGAGTTCGCGCAAGCGCAGACCTGGCTGAGCTTCCCGGCCGCTTATCTGCAGCAGCCGGTCGTGCAGAACACCAAGACGATTCGCGAGTATTTTCGCGAGGCGCCGGCCAACTTCCTCGTGAAGTACCGCAATCCCCGGGGCATCCTCGCCAAGATTCGGAGACGCCTGCGCGAACAAGCGCCCGCTGAATGGCCGGGCTTCGAGCTTTTATGCGCGGAAATGCATTACGCGCAGGCCACGTTGCGCCGGCGCTTGCGTCAGGAAGGACAGACCTATCAGTCCTTAAAGGACGATCTGCGGCGCGACATGGCGCTCGATCAGCTGCTCCACACTCGCAAAAGTGTGCCCGAAATCGCAGCTCTACTGGGCTTCGCCGAACCGAGCGCGTTCTATCGTGCCTTTCGCAAGTGGACCGGCGGGCTACCGTCTGACTATCGAACCGGTGCGGCGCATCGAGCCGGCGCGTAGACCTCTGACCATCTCGCGCGTGCCACGCCGCTCGCGCAGGCGAGCCGCGCTCTTCCTAGCCGCGCTTTCGCAGCAACCCGCCAGTTGCAAAAACGCTCACGCGCTTTGACCGATACGTCTATCGCCCATCGCGGGCGCGTGCGTCAGCATTCGCCACGCATCGATTGGGTCGATGGAGCGAGTGGGTATCGAGGGTGTAAATCGAGTGCGGTTCAGCTTTCCTATCTTCGAGTTCCCCCCGCAGGCCGAAGCGCTGCGCTCCGAGGTGCGTGGATTCATCGCCGAGGAGCTGGCCGCAGGGCTCTGGCAACCGAGTGGCGACTTCGCAAGCAGCTACAGCGCGACATTCTCGCAGCGGATCGGCGCACGCGGCTGGCTCGGCATGACATGGCCGCGGCGCTATGGTGGCCACGACCGCTCGATGTTGGAGCGCTTGGTGGTCACGGAGGAGCTGCTCGCCGCGAGCGCTCCAGTTGCAGCCCACTGGATCGCGGACCGGCAGAGCGGCCCGTTGCTGTTGCGTTATGGGAGCGAGGCGCAACGCGAGGAATTCTTGCCGCAAATCGCGCGCGGTGAAAGCTTCTTCTCTATCGGGATGAGCGAACCGGATTCGGGTTCGGATCTCGCCTCGGTGCGGTCCCGTGCTGCCAAAGTCGCGGGCGGCTGGTCCATCACTGGCCGCAAGGTATGGACCACTTTCGCGCATCTGAACCATTTCGCGATCGTCTTGGTGCGCACTGGCGAGGGTGGCGCGTCTCGCCACGCTGGGCTGTCGCAGTTCATCGTCGATCTCAAGGCGGCCGATGTGGAGGTGCGCCCGATCGTCAACATGGCCGGTCAGAGCGAGTTCAACGAGGTCGTGTTCGACGGCACGTTCATCGCCGACGCGCGGCTCGTGGGCGAGCCTGGCAATGGCTGGCAACAGGTGACCAGCGAGCTTGCGTTCGAACGTAGTGGCCCCGAGCGCTACCTCTCGTCGATCCGTCTGGTGGAATCTGCGCTCGCTTGCGCGCGTGAACAGCCAACGCCAAGACTGCGCGAAGCGATCGGGCGAATGGCGGCCAAGCTAATCGCGCTGCGCACCATGTCCATCGCGGTCGCGGCCCAACTTCAGAGCGGCGTGACGCCCGACTTCGAGGCAGCGCTGATCAAGGATCTGGGCAACGCGTTCGAGCGCGAGCAGATCGCCGTGTTCCGTGCACTCGGTGCCGAGCTGCCGATGTGCAGTGACGACTACTTGTCCGCGCTCGCCAGCTCTACGATCAACTCGCCATCCTGGACGCTGCGTGGTGGCACGCGCGAGGTGCTGCGTGGCCTCGTGGCACGCGGACTGGGGTTGCGCTGATGCTCGCGCCCATCCTCGTGATGGACACACTCGTACACGACGCAGCGACGCGCGCCTTCGCTGACCTCGCCCGTGACTGGCTCTCGATCGACTCCGGGCGCGACGGCCTGCTCGCCGCGGTGGAGCAACTCGGCTTTGCCGATGCGTTGCCTTCACCCGACGACCGGGATGCGTGGCCAGCGGCCGCGGCGATCATTCGCGCACAGGCGCGCTCCGCGACGCCGATCGACATGGCGTTGCTGCTCGCCACCGGCGACCGCGCGGGTTCGATCTCGCAGTCGCGTGCGTATGACTGCGCGAGAAGTGCCGCCGCGCCGGATTCGCCCGCTGCACTGGCCGCGCTATCGCTCGGGCGCTGCCTGCAAATCAGTGCGGCGATGCAGGCCGCTCTCGAGCTGTCACTGCAATACGTGCAAGACCGCAAGCAGTTCGGCCAGCCGTTGGCGAAGTTTCAGGTGATCCAGCACGGCCTCGCTCTGGCTGCCGAGGAAGTCGCAGCATCCGGCGCGATTTCGGACCTGGCACTCGCCTGCGCTGTGCGCGATGGCGTTCAGACCGCCCGTATGTCCGCACTCCTGGACGCTGCGGCAGTCGTGGTCGGCCAGAGTGTGGACGTGGTCTACGATATCTGTCACCAGGTGCACGGTGCGATCGGCTTCACACAGGAATACCCGCTGCATCGCCACAGCATCGACTTCCTGCGTTGGCGCGATCACTTGCAGCTGTTGCGCGGTGGCGAGTTGCGCTGTGCCGAGCGACTCGGCGACGCCGCGTTCGAACTGGGATCGGTGTGGCGCGCGGTGACCGCGCTGATGCAGCCCCGAGTTTCCCGTGACTGAACTCGTGTTGTTTGTTCGAGCGCGCTGGCCGCGTTCTTTGCCCAGCGGCAGGCAGTCGCTGTATCTAAGTCGTGCGCGTACCCACACACGAGGAGAGCTGTTTCATGCGAGACACCGTCATTTGTGAACCGCTGCGGACGCCGATAGGCCGCGCTGGCGGCATGTTCAAGTCTTTCTCCGCGCATGATCTCGGCGCGTTCGTCGTGGAGGCGCTGCTCGCGCGCACCAAGCTGCCCCCGGCAGCGGTGGACGACGTGCTCTTCGCGCAGTGCTACTCGAGTATGGAGGCGCCGGCGCTCGGCCGCGTGGTCGGACTCGACGCTGGCCTGCCGATCACCTCCGCCGGGCTGCAGATCGATCGCCGCTGCGGTTCGGGTCTGCAGGCCGTCGTGTACGCCGCGTTGCAAGTGGGGTCTGGTGCGTCCGACATGGTGCTCGCGGGCGGCGCGGAATCGATGAGCAACGCGCCCATCTATTCGCACACTGCGCGTTGGGGCATTGGCCATGACCCCGCGCTCAGCTTTCACGATTCGCTCCTGCGCGGACGATTGACCGCTGGAGGAAAGCGTTTTCCTGTGCCCGGCGGGATGATCGAAACCGCCGAAAATCTGCGCCGCGACTACAAGATTAGTCGGCTCGAGCAGGATGAATTTGCGGTGCGCTCGCACCAGCGCGCGATCGCAGCGCAACGATCTGGCGTTCTGAAGGATGAGATCGTGCCGGTCCTGGTGAAATCCAAGAAGAGCGAAGAGGTCATCTCCACCGACGAACATCCGCGCGCTGACACCAGTGTGGAGATTCTCAGCAAACTGAAGCCGATGCGCTTCAGCCTTGATCCGGAAGCGACGGTGACAGCCGGCAATTCGAGCGGCCAGAACGATGCGGCTTCGGTCTGCATCGTCACCACACGCGAGAACGCGGACCGCTACGGCTTATCGCCGCTTGCGCGCTTGAAGAGTTGGGGCGTGGCGGGCGTGGCGCCGAGCATCATGGGCATCGGCCCGGTACCGGCGACGGCGAAGGCGCTCAGCAGTGCTGGCCTTGCGTTGAAGGATATCGACCTCATCGAATTGAACGAAGCATTCGCGTCGCAAGTGCTTGCGTGCACGCGCGAATGGAAATTCGATGCATCCGATTTCGACCGCATGAACGTGCTCGGTTCGGGCATTTCGCTCGGCCATCCGGTCGGTGCTACCGGCGGTCGCATCCTCGCCACGCTGCTGCGTGAAATGGATCGCCGCAGCGCACGTTATGGACTCGAAACCATGTGTATCGGTGGTGGCCAAGGCATCGCCGCAGTGTTCGAGCGCGCCGCTTAACCGAACGCTGCGCATCGCTATTCTGACGGCTGGGATCATCCAGACGCGACGCATTCAATGACTCAGCGGGCCACGTTTTCGAGGCGTGCGACGTAGAACTTCGTATCGACGTCCAGCACCGGAAATGCGGGTGGCAAGTCGGTCCGTTCGAGTTCGTCGAAACCGTTCTGCCATCCTTCAGAGTAATTGAACTCGCGCTGGATGTGATGACGAGGATTTTATTTGTGTTGCTCATGAAATTACCTTTTCGGTTGCGACCTACGTTCCTGCGGATTTGTTAATCAGGCACGACGTGCGCACGCGCAACCCGAGTTGCGACGAATTGATTTTCGCTCGTCGCCAAACAGCGTTCGAATGTTGCGCGGGCATTCGGACAAGAAGTAAACACCGAGGATCGCACGTGCAGGTCGCGTACGACGCATGCACTCGCGTGGCTTTCTTCCAGTCGCCGCAGTCGATCGAGTCGCGGGCGCAGGATGCGATACCTGATCGACCTGGCACTGGGCTGTATCACAGCGATCGAGGCGTGCTGCGGGTTGTAAGATCTCGATTCACCGGCGCCAAGGTGCTGGTGTGGAGACGCCCCAATCTTCGGCGATTCGGCCATCGACGAATCGGTAGAACGCGATCATCGCACCGATGCGTGGATCGGCACCCTCGCTTCGCACGGCGTAACGCACGGCGACGCAGTCGTCCTGCTCTATCATGTGTAAGATCTCGATGCGCACCGACTCACCGAGCCCAGCCAAGGCATTGGCCATCGCTCGCGCGCCGTCGTGACCACTGCGCCTGGCTCCGGACCCGGGATCGTCGAGCTCGAAGTCAGGCGTGAAATACCGCTCGATCTCGATCGGTTCGCGCTCGTTGAAGCGCGCGGTCAGCTCGCGCAGCAGGTCGGTTTGGGTGGACATGAGTGTCTCCTTGGTTGCAGCCGTGCAGTATAGAGCAACCGGGCAGGCGCCGGCTGCTGCGTCGCTCGACGCGGGAACCCGCCTCATCACGGAAGCGCAGCGCCTCGCGCCCGCGCACGCTCGAGCCTGCGCCGATGGCGGACGGCACCAAGCTCGTGGCGCAGACTCCGGTCGCCAGACTCACTAGCGTCATGGAGCCCGCGCAGCGCGAACAGCGTGAGTGCTTGATTAAGGCGTTTTCCGATTTCGTCGAGCGCAAAACTTCTTACGCGGATCGCGAACAGTCGATTCGCAGCACGATCGCCAGGCGTTGCATATGACTACTTTCGTCAGTCATCGCGGACTCGGAACCCGCTTCGTCGAACAGACCACGCGGGCCGTTCGAGCCGGATCCGCATTGCGAGTGATGTTCTCGACCGTGATCAGCAGCTACCACCACCCTGAAAAACCTCACAGGCCGAGGGAACGCCGTTCACTCCTGTGATGAACAGCTGGTAGTTGTCCGGACTCCTCGCTGAGGGATCCGCCCAGACGTAGTCGATGGCGCAATTGCAGTAGCCATAGTCAACGTATCCGAGGAAGTGGAAGTACTCGTGAAGCAGGGCTGAACGCTGCAGCGCATAGCCATGCTCCGCTCCGCCTACGTCCTGAAGGGAATTGAAGTTGTCGCAGATGTGCACGAGCCACGGGTCCGAACCGGTCACCGCGCGCGCCATCACGGTGCCTCCGCAGTCCGAGGAATCTTGTGGACGGCAGTCGTAGTGAATACCTCCTCCCAAACCGCGATCCGCATCGAGCGTCAATGTGAGCGTCCACAAGTCGTCGACGACCTGTTGATACTGCCCGCGATTCGGCTGGTTGAAGCTGTAAACCCCCCACTGAGTCCACGCGTCATTCTCGTAGTTATCGGCGGCGTACCACACCATGTCAGTGAGCTCGGTCTGCATGCGCCGTAGCTTGTCCGCCATCTCGGGGCTGCAGCTGCTGTCCACTGTGAGTGCTTGAGTCGCGGACTGCACGACCCGTTTTTCGCTTGTGCTCGCTTCACTCTGTTCCGGCAGATTCGTGTCCATATTGCATGCGAGGACCGACACTGCCGCGGAGACAATGCAGAAACTCAGGCCATTACTCATAACTGTTTCCTTGGTTTGAAGACAACAGGTGGGACACCGCCGGCAACGAAGTCACCGTGTCAGGTTTCGCGCGCATTACGTTGGTAATCTAAAGCACCACGTAGCGGCAAGTAGTTTGATTACGTTTGTCATGGATTTTGTCGAACGATATCGACTTTCCACTGCACGTCAGCCGACGCTTTTGAGTGGGCCGTCAAGGGTGACGGGCGTCCGTCGCTTTTCAATCGGACACCCGTGCGGAATCTGAATCCATGCTCTGCGTGATTGCAGCCAATGGCGGCAGGGGTGCGAGAGCCGCAAGCAGCGAGCAAGTCGAGCCGCAGCTGATCGAGGCATACGAAATTCCAGAGGGCGCACGCTCGATCAGCGTTTCCATCGGCCGCCCGACCCTGCGTGTGACCGGCGCGGGCGACAGCTTCCTTCGCGTCGACGCGATGCCGTACGTGCGCTCGACGGAAGCCCCGTGAATGGGTCCGACACCGGTAGCGACCCCACTGGCAGCAGCACAGCGCTAACGGTGCTGCTGGGATCGCACCTCCAAGATCGACGCTTCGTGGTCTCGACGGATGCCTGTCAGAATCGGTTGGCGGTAGCCCCCCGCTTGCCAATAAGATTGACGCGTGGCACATCAGCGCCTATCGACGCCAGCTCGGGTCGGGGATCCGAGCGCGGTGCCGAACAGTGATTCGATCGAAGTGCAGGGGCGGGCCGCCCCTGAAATGATTACAGGCGAGGGCGCACCCGTGGTTTCGACCGGGGATGCTCAGCTCATACCGGCCTGGACGGTCGCCGCTCGCAGCTTCGGCTTGTTGGCGTTGGAAGGCGCCTCGATCGGCCTGGCCTTGTGGTCGCTGCGCCACTACGAGCGCTTGGTCGGTTACGTCACGACCAATGATCTTTCGCGCGCGGCGCGCAACGGTGCGGTCCGCTCGGCTTTGATCGGGACACTCTTGGCGCTGCTGATCGGCGCGACGCTGGCGTGGATCAAGCGGCCGCTCGGGCTGGAGCGCGCACAACGGCTCGCCCTGCGCTGTGCACCGCTGTCGCTCGCCATGTTCGTGCCGTTGCTGTTCCACTGGCAGCTCTGGGTAGGTCGCGACTTGGAGTTCCTCGTGCTCGCCTCGCTGTGTGTGCTCGCGCTGCGCGTCGCACTCGAGACTGCGCTGTCGAGTCCGCCAGCGTTCGAGCTCAGCTTCGCGCCCGCCGCCAGGCTACGCAGACTGCCGCGCTGGCTGCCGCTTGCAGCCGTCAGCTGCGGCGCGCTCGGCTACGCGATCTACTTCTCCTACCACACGCTCAATACACACTACCGGATCGAGACCTCGGTGTACGATCTGGGCGTCGAGAACAACCTGGTCTGGCAGGCGATCCACTGGGGGCCGTTGTTTCGCAGCACGCCGCTCGGCGGCACGATGACCCACGTCGGGTATCACCAGACCTATTTCGCGTACGTGCTGGGCATTGTCTATCGCTTCGCGCCCAGGCCCGAGACCTTGCTGGTCATCCAAGCGACCATGCTCGGCTTCGCCGCGCTGCCGCTGTATTTCCTCGCGGCGCGCCGGCTCGGAGCTGCGATCGCCTGCCTGCTCGCGCTGCTGTATTTGTTCTACGCACCGCTGCACGGCTCCAACCTCTACGACTTTCACTACCAGCCGCTCGGCATCTTGTTCCTGTGGCTCACGTTGTATCTGTTGCAGAGCCGACGCGATCGTTGGGCCGTAGTTGCGGTTCTGCTGACGCTGTCGATCCGCGAGGACATGTCCGCGCTGCTGGCTGTAATCGGCGCGTATTTGCTGCTGCGCGGCGAGCGACCGCGCGCAGGCTTGATCCTGGCCGCGGTTGGCGTGTGTTATTTCGTGGGCCTCAAGCTCATCATCATGCCGATTCTGCTGGAGGGCGAGTCTTCGTACGTTCAGCAATACGCCGGACTGCTGCCCGCGGGCGAAGCCAGTTTTGCCGGCGTGCTCAAGACCGCGCTCGCCAACCCCGGCTTCACGATCAGCGCTCTCCTCGAGCGAGACAAGCTGATCTACGTCCTGCAGTTGCTCGCGCCGCTGGCATTCCTGTCCGTTCGCCGCCCGATCAGCCTCCTGCTGCTCGTGCCGGGATTCCTCTTCACGTTGTTATCGACGCAGCACTATCCATCGATCCACATCTCGTTCCAGTACACGGCGTATTGGACGCCGTTCGTGTTCATCGCGGCGATCGAACAGCTGGCTTGGTTGCGCGAGCGTGCAGCGCGCGGCGTGGTCTCGAGCGCGAAGTACCGCGCCTGGCTGCTGGTGTTGCCGGTCGCGATGCTGGTTACCTCGTATCAGCACGGCGCGATCCTGCAGCACAACACCGCGCGCACTCACTTCATCCCGTACCGCTTCGGCGTCGACGACGCAGATCGTCAGCGCCACGCCGACCTCTATGCCCTGGTCGGTCAAATCCCTGACGAGGCTCGCGTGGTCTCTGCCGAGTGGATCGTGCCGCAGGTCTCCAGCCGTGCTTATACCTACGCTCTACGCGACAGCGTATTCGATGCCGAGTACATGCTGATCTCCTACGATGCGCGCGCCGATGAGCTCGTAAACATTCGGGACGTGCTCGGCTCCGGAACGTTCGGCGTGGTGGAAGAACGCGGCCTCTACGTGCTCGCGAAGCGCGGCTACACCGGCGACAACAACGCGGCGGTGCTAGCGAAGTTGAAAGATCCCTGATCTGCGCGCACGGGGGCGGCTCGGAATCGATCGGCGTATCGCGATTGCGAAAACCGGACATGCGTCGACAAACTCTCGCGATTGCTTCACGGTTTCCGGCGCGTGTAGCTCGGGCGTAAGTGGGACGGCGACAATCGCTGGCCGGCGATCTCGCGGATCGTGCGGACCTCGTGGCGTTTCACAGCCGCAACTCGAGCGCGACCGTCGCGCGATATTGGCGCCGGATATAGGGGATGCCGGTCAGGTGCGGAACGGTGACGACCACGTCGGCCGGCTCGAGCACTAGGGCGAGGTCCGGCCCGAGAGTCACCTCGAGCCCGAGCAGGCTCAAGCCCAAATAGGGGCCGATACTGCCGCTGCGCGCACCGTACATGTCGAAGAGTAGGGTCGAGACACCAGCGTGGCCGGTCACTCGCAGCGCGAGCGTGGTCGAGACGGGCGAACGCCACACCCCGGTGGCGTAAGCATTCAGCACGCCGCCGCGCACGCGCCAGGTCTTGAGCGACGCCCAAGGGTTCCACTCGACGTCGAGACCCAACACCCAGCGCGGCGAGAGCCCATACCGACCGCCAGCCGCGAGCGCGGCGCCTGCTTCGTCGATTGAAGCCGAGATCGCTCCGCGAAGCGCAAGTGGGGAGACCGCGTACGCCGCGTCGTTCGAAGCGCCGCCGGCGCCTACGTCTTGCGCTGCTACGCGAGCCGACGCGAGCGTCAACACGAACAACACGAACAACACGACCCAAGTGCGCTGCACACGCCGCCGCCCGCAGAGTGCGAGCCCCACGAGCCCCAGCGCGATGACCCATCCAGCGCCCGCGTGCCGGCCCTCGGTCCCGACCAGGGCGACGCCGCATTCCATGCCGGAGACCGAATAGCGCAGCTCGGGCGCGTCGCAGTAGTCATTGCCGGCATCGCAGCCGTCCTCGAAGCTCAAGTACCGGTCGAGAACAGCGCGTGCGTCCGCGATCTTTTCGTCCGGGCTCCGGTCGGCCTGGAATGCGGCGCGAAGCAGCGTTTGCGACGCCTCAGACGCGCGCCGCAGCCGCGTGCGCCGCACTGCGTCGAGTCCCGTGCACTCGTCGAGCTCTGCTCGATGGACCGGCCCATCGCGCGCGGGTTCGACGTGTTCATGCACGTAGTCGATCCAGTTCAACAACACGCGGACGCGGAGCCCGTCCTCGGAGCGAATCGCGTGGGAGAAGGAATCCTGGAGCGCGTGCAATGCGTGACCGAGCTCGAGATAAGCAGTCGGCATCGGCACCCGCGCTTGGCCCGCGAAGTCGAGGTTGATTTCGAGCCGGGTGCGCGCGTCCGGGTCGACCTCTCCTTCGTCATCGAAGCCGTCGCGGACTGCGAGCTCGAAGCGCTCGAGGATATAGTCGCGGCAATCCTCCAACGCCCGCAGCGTACCTGTGGGCTCGTCGTGCTCGGGACGGCGCAAGCAATGCTCACGCTGGCTGTTCGGATTCCCGTGTAACTGGGCGAGCTCGGCGGCCTCGAGGCTACCGGCGCCTTTGAGATCGTTGTCGCGCACGCCCGCTATTAGGGTCGCGGCGCCGAGGTCACGCGCCTCGCGCGGCAGTTCGAGCGGCAGGCCTTCGATCCACGCGCGATCGCGCTGCGAGGTCGGGAGCGCGCGCGCGGCATTCGATCGCTCGCGCACGGCCGACAGCGCCTCGACCGACAATCGTTCGTGGCAGCCGTCCGCGAACGGACTCGCGTAGCTGTAGCCATGCGCCGTGCCCACGGCCAGGCCGACCGTCAGCGCGAGCACTCCGGCCAGCGAACGCGTGGTCGGCAGCTTCAAAGCGCGCCTCGCAGCACGACGCTGACCACGCGGCCGTCCATACCGAACGCCAGATCCACGCGCCTGCGGTGCAGCTCCGGGACGAGCCAGCCGACCGACGCGCCGATCGCCGCCCCTGCAACAACGTCGCTCGGGAAATGTTCACCGCCGAACACGCGTCCCAAGCCGACGGTCGTCGAGAGGGCCAGCCCCACTCCGAGCACCAACCACGGCAGGCTCGAGTTCGGGTGACGAGCGTGCACTCCGTGGAACACGGCCAGCGCGGCGGCGAAGGCATTGGCGGTGTGTCCGCTGGGAAACGAGAGCGCGGCGCCTCCCGAAGTGCGCTCGTCGATGGGGGCCTTGTCGCCGTACACGAACGGCCGTGGCCGGCTCACAGCCATCGTGATTGGAACTGTGATCGCCGAGCTCACCAGCACGGCTTGGACGGCGACCAAGACATCGACGAGCCCGCCATCGAGCCCCGCCAACAGAGCGCTCCCGCTGAGCGTGAGCAGGATCGCGACATCCGAGACAGTCCCCGCGTTCCGATCATACCGGCCGGCACTCGCTCGATCGAAGGCCGGCAGCGCTTCGGGCGAACAGCGCGGCGCGCAGTGTGGCGGCGCGAGCTCCTCATTCAGGAGATAACTCAGGCCGAGCACCGCGGAGACTGTCATCACGGGAACGTCGATCTCGGGGCGGAACTCGTAGACCTCTTCGTTGTCGGCGCGTGCGGGCGCCGCCGCTGCGATCGAAAGCGAGAGGATCGCAACCAGCCGATGGGTCGTCTTCGTCATTCGGTGACAGTTCATCGCGCTTTTGCACCAGCTACAACTTCTGCGCGAATGTGATCACGCTTCGATACCACCCGGCGTGATCGCGCGCGCTCAGGATGCTGCGGTCGTAGTCGGCGCTGGGCGAGTCTTTGAACAGCGCGAGCATCTGCTCCGCACGCTTCCCGCGTCCCAACTCCGGCAGGAACCGATACACGCTGCGGCTCACGTAAGCACACACGTTCGAGCCTTCCTGCAGCCGACAGCGGCGGAGCTCGGTGGCGACACGCGCCGGATTCAGATCCTGAGAGAGATCGTCCACCAGCCGTCGCTCGGGGCTAGCACTATCGTGCGTCATATCGTTGCGAAACCACACGCCTGCGCTTCGATCGCGGCAGCTGCTCCTCAAGTGGAGCTTGGAGTGGCCGGGCATGACGGAGTAGAGCGCGGCGAAACGTGGATCTTGCTGCAGGTAACCCCAGTGACACGCCCAGCCGCCGTGAAGCTCGATGTAGTCGGGTAGGGCGAGGTCGAGCAGGTAGTTCGCAGCGGCTCGTTGATCGTTCTTCAGACGCGCGAGGGGCGCGCTGCCGAGCATGCCGAGGTCGAAGACCAAGAAGGTCTTTCTAAAGCTTATTTTTCCGAGATCCGGGCTTGCGAGGCTTGGCCGCGTCAGACCTTCCGATTGTGCATGTTGCAGGCACCGTTCAGCGATGCGCTCGGCTTTGCCGATGGGACAACAGAAGAAAGTGCTCGAAGGCGGCTCAACGGCGCCGTAGAGCCCGAGTGCGATTGAGAGGCCGACGAAGCTCAGTACACGCGCGCTATGGGTCGGCAGCGCCAGCCACTGCGTTGCGATCAGTAGCGGTGCGACTAGCGCCATATGGCTGGTGGTGCGCACGGGATCCAGCCGGGCCGCGCCGAACAGCACGGGATGCAAGAGCGCGCTCGCGAACAAACACGCGAGCATGCCCACCAGGGCCACGTTGCCGGTGCGCCGCGGCGCGAGCACTAGCAGCGGGATGCTGAAAAGCACGAGGTAACCGCGGTGCTCGCTCAAGATGTTTCTTACGATCTCCGCGGTGCTGAGCTGCTGATTCACGTCGTGACGTGCGAACGAGCGCAGTCGCGCGATCACGTCAATGCCCTCGGCGATGGCGGTATTCGGCCGTAGATCGCCAAAGTAGAGCCAGCGTGCCAACTGATACGCGCCGAAGCACGCAAGCACGACCGCGCTCCCGCGCAGCGCGCCCCACGAACGATGTGCGATGTAGAGGCCTACCGACCAAACGACCAGCAGTGGCGCCACGTGCACGATGCTTTCGAGCCGCGACAGGCTGGCGATCACAAACAGAGGTACACATGCGCGTGAGATGCGCCCGCTTTCGATCGACAGCACAGCCGCCGCCACGCAAGCGACGAACAACACGTGCGTGTACGGGTTCTCCATCCCCGACCCGTGCCAACCGATGAAGCGCACGGCCTTGGCGAGCGACCACGCGATGACGGCGCTCGCAATCAAGCCAAGCAGGAGCTGCCGGCGAAACAGTTGAACGACTGCGAAGCCGAGCAGGAACGTGCAGATCCATGTCTGCCAATCGAGGAACGGTTGATAGTCGCAATGTGTGAGCGCGTAGGCGCCGGCGAAGATCCAGAACTGCAGTGGAGCGGAGAATCCCTCGACGCGCGCGCCGGCCGGATCGACCCCGATCGATCCAAAATCAACCAAGTTGCGGGCGTGACTGAGCGTGATGATCCCATCGTCGCGATACTGGTATGCGTCGGGCGGAAGTGGGTTTTCGGTGGCGAAGATCGTTACGAACGCCGCGCCTGCCAGGCAACCGGCCCAGAACCAATGCTGCTGGGCGAGCGTACGCGCGTATGCCTGAACGTTCGTCCGAGCAAAATGCATCGTGCCGCTATCTATCACGGATCGCGAAATTTCACGGGTGGGCGAAGTCACGCCGCTTCCGCGCGAGTCGCCGCTTTTCCGTATGAACCGATGGCGGACCTCGTGTGGGAACTGCGGGCGACGGTCACGGCGTACGACGCGTGGTACGTGGCACTAGCCGAGCGACTTGCCGCTCCATTGTTGACCTTAGATCGCAAGTTGAGTCGTGCCGCAGGTCCCCGCTGCGGATCTCGGCTTCCGCCGTCTCCACGCAAGCGCGCCCGGCGCGATTGATTTGCGCAGCGTGCGCCGTGGTTGCGACGCAACCTACCGGATCACCGGCGCGACGCCGTTCGCTCGCGACGCGGCAAGGTACTCGCGACGCTCGCCGCTTCCGCTCGCTGCGCAACGCGCGCTGTTGTTCGCGTCCGTGCACCGAATCGAAACGGGCGACATGTGAACTTGCTCGAGATGCAGAAGCCACGCGCGCGCACCTGCATCAACTCTAGCGCTTTGCCTTCGAGCTTCTTGAAGCCGTCGCTCGCTCACTCCTCAGCGCGCAGGGTGGGAGCTCATCGTCACGTCAAAGAGAACGCCTCCTCCCCGGCGCGCCGCCGTGAGCTGCACCCGTCCGGGGCTCCGCGTCGTGGGACGCTTGGCTTGCAATGCTTAGAATGACAGCATTCGCATGGGTCTTTTGGCGCGCTGAGATATTATTGCGTGCAGTAGGCTAACTGACCTGCGTCACTTGAATCGCGAGCTGCGCTTCCCGTGACCGCGAGACCTACGGAGCTGCCATGCACGGTCTCTTCAAACCATCCGCCGTCTTCATCGTTCTCGCGCTCGCTGCCTGTTCCGGCGATGACGCCGACAGCTCGAGAGACCCAAGCACGAACGCCGGCATCGGTGCCCCAACTGCAGCCAATGGCGGCGGCGGCACCGCTGCAACCACCTCGACCGCCGGGACTCCCGGCTCTGGTGCGAGCGGATCCGTCTCTACACCCCCCGTCTCACGTGCAGGAAGTGCAGCTCCAGCGGGCACGCAAGCACCACTGCCGCGCGCCGGCGCTGGTGCTCCGCCGCCAACAGCGGCAGGCACGCAAGCTCCACCGCTACAACCAACAGCGGGCGGCATGGGCACAACTCAGCCTCCACCGGCACCGAGTGGCCCTCCAACGCCGAGCATGGGCTGCGGCTCCGCCATGCCCCCACCGCCCAGCGGCAACATGACCGTCGACATCATGGGCACCCCGCGCGAGTACATCGTCAAAGTTCCTGCGAACTACGACGCGAACAAACCGTACAAGCTCGTGTTTGCGTGGCACGGCCTCGGCGGCACCGCGATGTCGATCGCGGGTGGCTTCGGCGGCGGCTACTACGGCCAAGCGCAACGCATGGGTGACACTGCGATCTTCATAGCCGGCCAAGGCCTTCCCACGATGTCCGGCGGCATGGAGGGCGGCGCTGGCTGGCCGAACACGGGCGGCCGCGATGTCGCGTTCGTCAAGCAACTCGTGCAGTGGGCAACCACGAACTATTGCATCGATAGCTCCCGCATCTTCTCTGTCGGCATGAGCTACGGCGGCATCATGTCGAACACGCTCGGCTGCGAAATGGGCGACGTGTTCCGGGCCATCGCGCCGATGTCCGGCTCGGGACCGCTCACGTTCGGAGGCCGCATGTGCGTCAACCGCGTCGCTGCCTGGCTCTCACACGGCAACATGGACACTGTCGTCCAGTTCTCACAGGGCCAAGCCAGTCGCGATCACTGGGTGCAAGCGAACCATTGCACTGCGATGACGATGCCGACCGAACCATCACCCTGCGTCGCTTACCAAGGTTGCGACGCCGGCTTTCCCGTCACGTGGTGCGAGTTCGCGGACGGTCACAAGGTTCCGCCGTTCGCATCCGATGCCATCTTCAAGTTCTTCTCGCAGTTCTAGAGCGGCCCCGCGGTCATCGCCGGTGTAGTCTCCGCCGATGACCGCCGCGAGCCTCGAAGCGCCACGCCGCGACTTGGGGCTCCGGACCAGGACACAGACATCTAGCTTCCCTAGTGCGAGCAGCTGCAACCCGCCTGGACAGTCAGGCCGTTCGGTTCGCAGCGGGTCTGCTCCCGCATACAGTCGAAGTACTCGCTGCACCCTGCACAAGCCTCGCGCAGGTAACCCGGACAGATGGTCTCGACAGCGGGCCCCGGAACTGTGCTGCACTCGGCATAGCGCGCGCGCAGGTGCTGCGCATACTTCAGGCAGGCGTCCATCACGTTGCTGCGCTCACAACGATCACCGACCGCAAACCTGTGAATCGCAGTGGTCTGGGCCAGAGTGAGTACGGCCTTGTCGCCCGAATGAGCCAGCACGCGGTTCTCGCGCGTGAATTCCGCGATCACGAAGCCATTTGCGACCTCGTCAAACACGCGTGCGGGAATCTCAAACTCGCCATCGTCGCGCAACAAGCAGTCGATTCGGTATTGCCGCCCTAGATCGCCCAACGTTTGTGTCACGCTCATGGATACGCGCAGCGGAGTGCTGTTCCGGCCGCTCCAGCTGAGCCGTAGCGGGCCGTGCGGCACGAGTTCGGTCAGCTCGAGCTCGTGGATCGATAATTCAGCAGGCAGGTGAATCGCTTCGACCTCGATCGCGCCTCCGACGCGTCCTCCGCTGGCACGAAAGCCGTAGTCCGCGTCGAAGCGAGGTGTCACGCCCAGCGAAGTGAGATCGAGAACGTACGAGTAGTAGTCGTCGCTGTTCGATCGAAAGACCTCGAACGGCAACTCGTGCTCGCGGTCGATCAACACGGCACTGTCCACGTCCAAGAACTTGAGCGGAGACGAGCCCGGGCCTGCGTTTCCGCTGCTGATTCCGCAGTCATCGAGCCCGTCGAGCGGATCGATGACGGTGCCTCGCCCAGCGGTACTGGCTGCGACCGTGTAAAACTGCGCCATGCCTCCGAACTGCGTAGCCTCGCGCGCCGTACCCACGAACGAGGTTGCCGCCGTGAGCTGCACGAAGCCATCAGCCTCCGGCACGTACGGGGAAGGAAACGCAGTCTTCACCGGCTCATCAGCGGCCGGTGCGGACGGCTCGAGGTGTTTAGCTAAGATCTCTTCGTCGGCGAGCTCGCACGCGTAGGTCCGGCCGTTCTCGTACGATCGATCCGCGTAGCAGCGACCCTCGATCTGTAAGACGTTGTGGCACCGGCCCGCGTCGCATCGCGTGTAGCGCACGCTCCCGGTGAAAGTGCGCGCCGCGTCGGCAGCGAACCGCGCCTCGAGCTCCCGGCACATCGCGGTGCACTCAGTTCCTCCGAGCTTACAGCCCGCGAATTCCGAGTCGTCCCACAAGCAATCTCCGGCGCGGCCGCGCGCGTAGCAGCCGAGTCCGACGGGCCCGATCGTGATCGAACCCGTGCCTTGCTTGCACTCGCAGGCGGGGCCGCTCACCGAGCTGTCATCGGTGATCACGTTGAATGGCGTGCAGATGCTGCTCTCGAACATGCGCGCGCTGCGCCCAGGCTGGGCGAGCGCCATCAGCTCGTCTTCAGCGCGTGGCACGCAGTCGCTGGCTTCAGTGCACTCGTCCGGGCTCGAGCCGATGGAACCGGTCTGGCCGTTGCGATCGTCCGGGGTGCGCGCGCCTACATCGGTGTCGTCGTGCGGCGCGGGCTCGGACGAGGAGCAGGCCGCCATGTACATGCTCACTGCGAACCAAGCCAGCGCGCGCCGAACCATGCTCCAGCCTAACACTGCCCTGGGCCGCGGCTAGTTCAGAGCTCCACAATCCATGCGCGCAAACGCCTCGAGGTTGATGTATTTTGACAGAATATGGACCCGGATCGCCTGGGCGCAGAGCTCGTTCGCACGTTGCGGGGTCGTCGTTCGCAGCCGGCGCTCAGCCGCCGCCTCGGGTACGCCAGCAATGCCGTCTACGGCTGGGAGAGCGGGCGCAGGGCACCGACTGCACGCACATTCTTCCGTCTCGCCGCTATCAGCGGCGTCGATGTGAACGGAGCGCTGCAGCGTTTCTCCGTCGCTGTGGATCCGAATGCGTTTCAGCGGCGCGCCGGACTCGCTAGCTGGCTACGCGCGTTAGGCGGCGACCGTTCCAACAGCGAGCTCGCGCGAGCCGTGCACGCCGATCGCACCACAGTCGCGCGCTGGCTCGATGGCCGTACGGAACCGAAACTTCCGGAGTTGTTGCGGTATGTCCAGGCGAACACGCAGCGACTTCTGGAGTTCTTGGCTTGCTTCGTCGATCCTGCGTCACTTCCATCCGCGCGTGCGGCCTACGCGGATCTCGTCGCTCAGAGACGACTCGCGTACGAGTTGCCCGACAGCCATGCAGTCTTGCGCGCGCTCGAGCTCGACGCCTACCGTGCCCTGGCCAGCCACGAGCCTGGCTTCATCGCGCGCCGCATCGGAATCTCGCTCGTCGCGGAAGCACAGTGCCTGCGAGCGCTAGTTGCAGCCAAGCAGATCAAGCGCGTGCGCGGGCGATACGTGGTCCAGCACGTGTTGACTGTAGATACACGTTCGGACGAGGCGCAGAACCGCCGCTTGAAACAACACTGGGCAAGCGTCGGACTCGAGCGCTTGAGCGCAGGTGACGCGCCGCAGGAAGCCTTGTTCTCGTACAACCTATTTCCGGTCTCGAACGCCGACTTCGAACGCATCCGTCGCCTGCACATCGACTATTATGAGCGGGTGCGTGAAATCGTCTCGGAATCGAGGCGAGCGGATCGCGTGGTGCTGATGAACATCCAGCTATTGCCGCTGGAGCGCGCCACTCTCCCGCCGTGAAGCCACCCAAGAACGCCGCGCGGCATTTATACGCTTGGAGAGCCGACTGCTGAATGGCGGTGCGATGAGGCTGGCACTTCAGCCTGCGCTCAATGAAGCGCGTTTGCGAAGCGGAGCAGAAAACTCTCGGTGTAGCTGCTCCGCTCGCAACGGAAGGCAAACGCCCAAACGCTTAGTCGTTCAAGAAATACAGGTCGGGCTTTTCTGACACGCCGGCCTTCTGCATCGTGTCACGCAACTCGGCCGACTCGCAGAACGCGCGCGCCCGGTTCAGGTCCTGCGCATCGCAAAAGATCACGACCTCGTTTGGATCGGCGTCGCTTCGCATCAGCTGCTTGTCGGTGAGGCCCGCCTCGACGCGCTTCACGCGATGCGCATCGAAGACCGTCTTCCATGCACTGAAGTCGCGGACCTTGTGTCGGATGATCAGATAACTTGCCATGACATTCTCCTCGAATCCTTAGTCAGTCACTCAACTCGGTTCACTCGGTTGCGAACGCCGCATCGCGACTCGCTTTCTCTGCCGTCCAGCGCTGAAGCGAGCTTCGGGCGCCGTTCCTGGCTGGATCCATCGTGACATCGTGATCGGAGCGTTTTGCACAAAGCTCGATCACGTATCCGTTCGGGTCACGAAAGTAGATGGAATCGATCATGCCGTGATCGGATGGGCCACGCGCCTCGATGCCCCACTCGCGTCCCTTTTTCAGCATCGGTTCGAGCGCACTCGCGTCGATCTCGAGCGCGATGTGCAGGTCGTAGTCGTGCTGCTCCTTGAACTCGAAAGGTAAGTCTTCCGTCTCGAAGAACGCGAGGTGCGAGCCGTCATCGAGGCGATAGAACGTGTGCAACGTGTTCGTCGAACGACCGGTCTTCGTTCCCCCGATCCTCAGCGTCTGCGTCAGCGGCAGCCCGAGAAAGTCTTCGTAGAAGGCGCGGGTCTCCTCCGAGTCGCGACAGCGATAGGCGCTGTGATGCAGCATCTTGATCATGGCTGCCTGCCTGCGCTCAAAGCGAGACGAACGGTTGGTCTTTGACGGCGGCCGTCCAGCCGTGGAACGCCTCATTGACCTTCGGCCAGCTCGGCAACCCTTTCACGGTAGACAGCCAACGCTTCAGGTTCGGATAACGCGCGTAGTCGCACTGCACGAGATCCAAGAGTGAAAGGATCGGCGCACCGAAGTAGTCCGCGATCGTCGGCTTGTCTCCGCACAAGAACTGCTTGTTAGGGCCGATGAAGTCTTTGTCCATGATGCTGAGCCACGCGTTGGTCTTGTCGCGACCCCATGCGAGGGATCCGGTTTGAACGGTGTCGTTGTCGCGCTTGTGATGCGGCAAGAGCTGCGGATACGCGAGGTTGTAACCGAGATCTTTGTAAAGATTGCTGTTGATCCAATCCATGAGCTCGTTGACGCGCGCGCGTTCTTTCAACGGCTTGGGATAGGCCGGCGAATCGACGGTGTCGGCCAAGTACTTCAAGATGGCCGAGCTCTCCGTCAGACGAAACGATCCGTCTTCGAGCATCGGCACGAGCGCGTTCGGATTGATCGCGCGATAGGTCGGCTTCAAATGTTCGCCGCTCATGATGTCGACCATCTCGTACTCGAGCGGGATCGAAGCCTCGCTCGCGAAGAGCATGATGGTGCGCGATGTGGTGCTGGCGGGGTGATAGTAGAGCTTCATGACGTTTGCCTCGTGGCTGGAGATTGAAAAGTGGAGCGCTATTCCGCGCTCGGACTCCCGCCAGTAGGCGCCGCGGTGGCGACCCGGACAATGAGGATTCTCACAAAGCTGCCGTGCACGAATCCCCAGGTATCCGTGCACGGCACGCTTGCAAGACTGAGCATCGACCGCATGCGGCGACCTCGGTATTTCTTCGTTCGTTCTGATTCGAACTAACGAATCACTTCCCAGGAGCGAAACCCATGAAACTCACGAATTCGAGCTTCCGCCGCATCTTCGCCAGCAGCCTCTTCGTCGTAGCCGCCGCAGGCGTGCTCTTCGCCACGAGCACGGCACCCCGTGCCCACGCTGAACCCGCGCAACCGCGCGTAAACGAGGCGGGCGTCTGGCTGATCATCACGCACAAGGTCGAGAACTACAAACTATGGAAGCCCGTCCACGACCGAAGCACTGCCACCAAGCGCAACTATGGCTGGAGCAAGTGCGCTGTGTTCGCCATCGACGGTGAAAAGAACCACATCATGGTGATGGAACAGTTCGCATCGCTCGAGCGCGCGAAGGCTTATGCAGAGTCGAACGAGCTGCGCGATGAGATGGCCGCTTCAGGTGTGTCCAGCAATCCCGAGGTTCGCTTCGTGAAGAACCTCAACGGTGAGCTCGCTCCTTGATTCGACCGGGGAAGATGCGGCCAACGTCCCGAACTGTCTCGTGATAGACGATGAAGCCGGTCGTGAAGGCGACCGGCTCGGGAAACACCTGCAGCCCCTGCGACGGATCCCCCTTGCTACACGGCGAGCAAGAGCTTGAAATCACTCCACTCTGGTTCGGGCACCGCCCACCTCCGCGGTTCGTCCAGCCCCATGTCCAGCGAACACCCGCATGGCCGCTCACCGGAGTCGCTACTCTGGCTCACATGCTGCGACGGGGATACGGCACGGACCTGATGGATTACTGATGAAAGCAGCGCTCGTGTTTTGATAGGGTCGCAGGCCTTACGAGCGGCTGGGCGACTTTCCAGCGCTCCATGTCAGGGGAGAGGGGTTGTTTCGTTGGTCGATCTCGCCCAAGAGCCGGCGTTTGCGCTCGGCGTGATGCAGGTGCATGCGGCGAGACGACAGGTGGAATGCGGGGGCACGGTCGAATCGCTCGAGCCGCGCATCATGCAAGTCCTCGTGGTGCTCGCTCGCAATCGCGGTCGCGTGGTTTCGCGGCAGGAGTTGATCGACGCCTGTTGGGACGGTCGCATCGTCGTCAACGACGCGTTGAATCGCTGCATTTCGGCGATTCGTAGACTGTCTGAGACGTATGCGGGCTTCACCATAAAGACGGTGCCGCGAGTGGGGTACCTGCTCGAAGCGGTCACCGCTCCGCTCGCCGAAACACCTCAAGCAGTCGACGTCACGCCTGCAAAACACGAGCGACGCCATGTCACCGTGCTGTCTTGCACGCTGGTACGTGCCCCCGGCGCGGCGACTTCCGTCGACCCGGAGGAGTGGCGCGCGATTGTCACCGACTATCGTCGCGCTGCTCAACAGTCGATCGAACAGTTCGACGGTCACGTGTCTTCGGGACCGGGAAATGCAGTCGCCGCATATTTCGGCTTTCCGCGTGCGCGTGAAGATGCGGCGGAACGCGCGGTTCGCGCCGGCCTCGCAGTTGTCGAGAGCATCGATGCGCTCGCTCGACAGTCGACGCACGAGCTTCGACTGTCAGCTCAGATTGGAATTCATTCAGGTGGCGTCGTCGTCGGTCGGACTGAGGATGGAGCGACCGAGATGTTCGGCGATGCTTCGGACGTCGCGGCTTTCGTTCAAGGCCAAGCCGCGGCGGGTACTGTCCTGATCACACCGGCCGTGCTCGAGTTGGTCGAAGGTCGGATCGAGAGCGAGCCCTATCGCGAAGTCGATCTGCATGGCAGCGAAGTCTTGATTCATCGAGCGACGGGCGTGCGCAGGAGCGGGCGTGGCCGCCCACTACGGCCGGTCACGCCATTTGTAGGCCGCGAGCAAGAGACGCAAATCTTACTCGATCGATTTCGACGCGCGCGAAGCTCCGATGGCCAGTTCGTGCTCGTGAGCGGCGAACCGGGCATCGGCAAGAGCCGGCTGATCGCGGAACTCGAGGTGCGTCTCGCAGAAGGCTTCGAGACGCATCCGCATCGGTGGATCGAGTGTGGGGGCGCAGCGCTATTCGCGAACACTCCGTTTCACGCATTGACGGCTATGCTCGTCGAGGGATTGAAGCTTCAGGCTCTGGAGCCGGTGCAGAGTATCGAAGTCTTGGAGCGCGTGCTCGATCGCACTGAGCTTCGCCTCGTCGAGGCTGTTCCGTTGATCGCTGGGCTGCTGAACATCCCAGTTCCCTCGCATTACCCGAAGCTGATCTTCTCACCCGATCAGCGCCGCCGCAGGCTGTTTGCGGTCGCGCTCGAGTGGATATTCAGCACGAGGCCCGAAGAGCCGCTCGTCGTGGTGGTCGAAGATCTGCATTGGGTCGACCCGTCGACGTTGGAGCTCGTGCAAATGCTCGCAGAGCAAGGTGCGACTGCGCCGCTGCTGCTCGTGTGCACGGCGCGTCCCGAGTTTCAGCCGCCGTGGGCCGCGCGGTCCCACCACACGCGAATCGACTTGCCGCGCTTGAACAGCGCCGAGACGCGCGAGCTCGTGCGGGCCGCGACGAACGCGGAGCTGCAGCCCGATGCGGTGGACGTGGTGATCGCACGCAGCGACGGGATCCCGCTGTTTGCGGAAGAGCTCGCGCGGCTCATGCTCGAGCCCAAGGCGCGCTCCGATCCGCGCCAGATCCCGACCACACTTCGCGACTCGCTTTCGGCACGGCTCGATGGTTTGGATCAGGCCAAGGGCGTCGCGCAGCTGTGCGCGGTGCTTGGACGCGAGTTCACTTACGACCTGCTGCGTGAGATCTCGCCGCTGCCAGATGCGGAGCTCCAGTCCGCGCTGGCGAAGCTCGCCGATGCGGAACTCATTTTGGAACGCGGGGTCCCGCCGGACGCGAGCTATCGATTTCGGCACACGCTGATTCAGGATGCTGCCTATGAGGCGCTCCTGAAGAGCGAGCGACGCGAGCTGCATGCGCGTGTCGCGAAGACCATCAGCGAGCGGTGTCCGGAAGTCGCCGCATCACAACCCGAGCTCCTAGCGCGGCACTGGACGGACGCGGGTGAAACCGAGCTGGCAATCGCAGCCTGGATCAAGGCTGCCGCGGCTGCGCGTGCCCGACAGGCCCATCGTGAAGCAGAAGAGGGCATTCGCTGCGCGCTCGAGCTGCTTGCGACGTTGCCGGAGTCTCCCGAGCGCGACGTGCGCGAGATGGAGCTCGTGAGCGACCTCGGAAGTGCGCTGCAGATTCTGCGCGGCGAGGCGGCACCGGAGGCGGTGGCTGCGCTCGTGCGGTGTCGGGCGTTGGCAGAAAAGGGTGGAAGCATCAAACGTCAGATCGCGGTGTTGCTCCAGACTTGTTCACAAACCATGGTGACGGGCAACGTGCGCGAGGCTGCGCTCTTGGCCGATCAGTTGCTCGAGCTCGCGAAGCGTGAGGGAAGTGATGCGAGCCTCGCGCCCGCGCATCAGATTCGTTTTTTTGCTGCGCACTACCTCGGAGATTTCGAAAGCGCAGATCTGCACTACGCGGCGTGGCGTCGAATCTGGGAGCCGGGTGGTCAGATGTTGACCTATCGCGTGCGCGACGGTTTGACGTTCGCGAGCTTGCGTGCGCTCTTTGCCGGGTACGACGACGTGGCGCGCGAGCGTTTTCGTGAGGCAGACGAATGTGC
The DNA here is from genome assembly GCA_035687405.1 of Polyangiales bacterium. Taxonomy (GTDB): domain Bacteria; phylum Myxococcota_A; class Polyangia; order Polyangiales; family JAFGIB01; genus JADGRF01. Next base: position 5,079 of record DASRXR010000855.1, on the reverse strand, counting down.
GCGTGGGACTGGTGATCCGTACGAGATTGCAGGCGCGCGTGCGTATGAAGCGGTCATGCACAGTCAGCTCGAGGAATTTGCGAGCGCGGAGGTCTGTGCGTCGGAAAGCCTGGTGATTTGCGAGGAGCGGGGCTTGGGTGCGCTCGCTGCGATCGCGCGCACGGCGCTCGGTCGGGCATGGACTGATCGGGGCAGGGCGCCGGAAGGCCTCGCGCTCATGCGTCGCGGGATCGCCGAGCTGATCGCATTCGACTATTGGCTTCCCGTGCCGGGACTCAAGTACACCTACAGCAGGGCGTGCAGCGTCGATGGTCAGCACGCGGAAGCGTTGGTTGCTGTCGAGGAAGGCCTTAGGTTCAATCCGTACGAGCTTGCGTATCGGCCTGAAGGGTTGATCGCGCGTGGGACTGCGCGGTTCGCCCTCGGCCAGACGGATCTCGCTGTGCGCGACTTCATCGACGCCATCGAGCTCGCGCAACACACGCGTGCGCGGCTGTCAGAGTTGCGTGCGGCGACAGCACTGGCGACTCTGCTGAGATCGAAGGGCGAAGTGCAGGCGGCGAGGGACGTGTTGAAAACGATCCACACGTGGTTCGTCGGTCGGTCGAACATGGCGGCAGTGAGGCGAGCAACCGAGTTGTTGCAGGCGTTGGAAGCCGCGGGAGCGGTCGACGCTGATGGCTGCAGCTAGCAGAGTTTGTCGCGCCGCGGTTCGGTAAAGTAGTCGCGTGTTTGCGCCGACTACTTGTTAGCTAACTACCAGTTCTCATCATTCAGACCGGTACCAACGTATTGGCGACACCATCGTCCAATCGATCGGCGCGGTCGTGCGTGCTGTCATTGCTTTCCGGGTCGTGCGCTGTTGCAAGCACACCCGAAGCCAACCAATCAGCCGCGAAGGAATGACAAGCCATGAATGCAGGTGCACAAGACAAGACGGGTGACAGGACAGCAGTGCGTCCTTTTCAGATGACGTTTCCGGAAGCGGATCTCGTAGATCTGCGCAGGCGCATCAACGCGACGAAGTGGCCTGAGCGAGAGACTGTTCAGGATGCAACCCAAGGCGTACAGCTTGCGACGACTCAGGCGCTCGCGCGCTACTGGGGCACGGAATATGACTGGCGCCGGTGCGAGGCGAAACTGAACGCGTTGCCGCAGTTCATGACCGAGATCGATGGACTGGATATTCATTTCATTCACGTCCGGTCGAAACACGAGAATGCGTTGCCGCTGATCGTTACGCACGGATGGCCCGGCTCGATCGTCGAGCAGATGAAGATCATCGATCCGCTGACCAATCCGACCGCACACGGCGCAAACGCATCCGATGCATTCCACTTGGTGATCCCGTCGATCCCGGGCTACGGATTTTCGGAACGACCGACCACCACCGGGTGGGACCCCGCCCATATTGCACGGGCCTGGACCGTGCTGATGAAGCGCCTCGGCTACACGAAATTCGTGGCGCAAGGTGGCGATTGGGGTGCCGTCATCACCGAGCTCATGGGCGTGCAGGCGCCGCCCGAACTGCTGGGCATTCACACCAGCATGGCTAACGTGATTCCAGTCGACATCGACAAGTCGGCATTTTCCGGTGCGCCGGCGCCAGCAGGTCTCTCCTCCGACGAGCAGCTCGCGTACGAGCGACTGAGCTTCGTTTACGCGAAGGGCATCGGCTACGGCTTCCAGATGGGGTTGAGACCGCAGACGCTGTACGGAATCGTGGATTCACCGGTGGGTCTGGCGGCCTATTTCCTCGATCACGACGCGCGCAGCTATGAGCTCATCGCGCGCGCCTTCAAGGGACAGGCTGAGGGCCTCACGCGCGACGACGTCCTCGACAACATCACGATCACCTGGTTGACGAACACGGCGCTTTCGGGCGCGCGTCTCTACTGGGAGAACAACGGAGCGTCGTTCTTCAATGTCAAAGGCGTCACCGTCCCGGTTGCCGTGAGCGTCTTTCCTGACGAGCTCTATCCGGCCCCGCAGAGCTGGGCCGAGCGCGCGTATCCCAAGCTGATTCACTACAACAAGGTGGAGAAAGGCGGCCACTTTGCAGCGTGGGAACAGCCTAAACTCTTTTCAGAAGAGGTTCGTGCAGGCTTCAGGTCACTGCGGAAGTAGAGCAGGGTCAACGATTTTCCGATGCGCCGCCGAGAAGCCCGCAGACGTCTTCTGCGGGCTTCTTGCGATCTGAGTCTCGAGAACTCACGAGTCGATCGGAAGTGGAGCCGATTGTCAGCTGATCCGTCCCCACGAGGCGCAGCTGTGCGGGCGCTGTGTTTGCTCCGATGAAACTGCGACGCGCAGCGCATGGTCAGATACGCTGCCGCGATGAACGCCGACGCAGAACTCGCAGACCCCACGCGCGCGCGGCTCGCGTTGTGGTCCGCTGTTCTGATCTCCGGTGCGGCTGGGCTCACGTGGGAAGTGCTTTGGCAGCACTACGCCGCGCTGTCGCTCGGTGTCAGCGCCTTTGGTGCAGCGGTGACGTTGGCGTCTCTCATGCTGGGCCTCGGCGTGGGTGCTCTCATCGCGGGGCGCTTGGCGCGCGCGGGGCGCATTCGATCTCCACTGCGCGCTTACGGTATCGCGGAGCTCCTCGTAGGTATCGGCGGGTTATGCGTGCCGTACGGCTTGGCCGCGCTCGCGCGCCTCGATACGGCGCTGTATGCGCATTCACCCGGGCTCGCCGATGCGACGCGTGCGGTGGGCGTGGGCCTGCTGCTGTTGATCCCGAGCGCCGCGATGGGTGCGTCGTTGCCTTTGCTCGCGCCGTGGGCACGCCGCGTCGAAACCAAGTTGCCCACGCTCTACGCGTTCAACACCACCGGTGCCGTGTTCGGCGTGGTGCTCGTCACTTTCGTGGCTTTGCCATTCATCGGTGTCCAGGCCACCACCTGGCTTGGCGCGTCGTTGGACATCGCCGTCGGGCTGTGGGCGATCACACGATCGACCCAGTCGGAACCCGTCCAAGTAAGCGACGAGCTTGCAGCATGGCCACCCGTGCGCGCAGCATGTCTGGCGTTTTCGAGCGCATTCGTGATCTTCGTGCTCGAAGTCACATGGTTTCGCTCGTTTCGTGCAGCGCTCGCTGCGACCACCGAAACGTTTTCGGTGCTGATCGCCTCGTTCTTGATCGCATTGGCTTTGGGCGCCGCATACGGGCCGCGGATTCGCGCACGTTTTCCGCACGCGTTGCCCATCATCCTCGCGCTCGCCGCGTTTGCGGTGCTCTACACGACGAAAGCCGCGGATCAACTCGATCTGTATACGACTGGCGACAGTGCGTCGCCGACAGCGCCGTTGGTGCGTTTCATGTCGGTCTTGGGTTTGGTCGTCGTGCCAGTCACGTTGTTGGGCATGCCGTTTCCCTGGCTCCTTGCGGAATACAATACGATTACTTCGTCTGGTCGCTTGTATGCGATCAACACACTCGGTGCGGTCACCGGGACGCTGCTCAGTGGCTTCGTGCTCTTGCCCTGGATCGGTGCGAGCGTGACGAGCTGGATCGCAGGTTTCGTATCCGCTGCCATGGCTGTGCTCTTGTCACACGGACGGCGCATGCGAATCTTCGTCTCGGCGATTGCAGCGGTCGGCGGCGCTCTCGCGATGCTACGCCACGAGGGCGGCGCACGACAGCGCGTGCAAGGCTTCCAGTCGGGCGATTTTTTGGATATCGCATTCGTAGCCGAAGGCCCCGACAGCACGCTGTGGGTCACGCGCGAGCGGCGCAGTCAGCGGCGTGTGCTCGTCATCGATGGCTTCAAGGCTTCGGGCGAAGGCCCGGGCACGGGCTACATGCAGTGGATGGGACATTTGCCTGCACTCGCAGTCCCGCGCTTGCGGAACGCGCTCGTGATCTGCTTTGGCACTGGGCAGACGGCGCAGGCGGTGCGCGTGCATCGTCCCGAGTCTCTCAGCATCGTCGACATCAATCCGGCCGTATTTGCGGCGGCGCCGCTGTTCGAGTCGAACCACGGCGTGCTCGAGGACCCGAGTGTGCGGGCGGTCGTGATGGACGGTCGCGCATTTCTGCGGCGAATGCCCCAGGCGCGTTTCGACGCCATCACACTCGAGCCCATGCCCCCGAATCACGCGGGAGTGAACAACCTTTATTCGCTCGAATTCTACGAGTTGATGCGCGCGCATTTGACGTCCTCTGGAAGTGTCGCGCAGTGGTTGCCTCTACATTTGATCGCGCCCCAACACATGCGAGCGATCGTCGGCACGTTCGTGCGCGTGTTCCCTCACGCGCGACTGTGGATCGATCCCGAGGGCACCGGTGTGCTCGTCGGGGGCGTGTCGCCGTGGAAGCTGAAAGCGTCGAAGCTTGCGTTGCCGCTCACGGCGGCACAGATCGACGCGCAGTTTCTACTCGAGGCCGATGAGTTGCGCGCACTGAGTGCCGGTTACCCGATCGTATCCGACGACAATCAACTCCTGTCGTACGGGTTGCAACGGTTGTCACGGTCGAGCGATCGAGGGCGGTTGTGGTCATCGAGACTCGCGGCAGACAACCGGCGCATTCTGGACAGCTATCGTTCCACCCGCGTATCTGAGGCGGCGGGGCGAGTCCCTCGTGTCGAAGAACGTTCGGCTCACGTCGGCTCGAACTCGACCCTGGCGGGAGCGACGGGACGGTAGCTTCGGCGTGGACGCCAGTCGAAACGATTGACACATGTCGTGGCTCGCGCGCTCGTCGCGCGCTGCCCACTTACGCTCCCGTCCGGTCGGCTGCGCGCGCACTCAGCGCGCTGGGCCAGATGTCGGCCTCGCCCAGGCCGAGCGCTGCAAATTCCTCGGCCCGCAGCGGCGCGTCTTCGGCGAGGAAGAACTCGTCGAGCTGCGGCGGCTTCACGGCCGTGCCGGCGAGCATCGCGTGGGCCTGACCGCGGTGGTGGATCTGGTGCTGGAACAAGTGGGCGAGCACGCGCACCAGCGGCTCGCGCTGCACGTGGTCGGCGCGCTGGATCGACACCGCCCGCGAGAGGTCGTTGAGGCCGGCGCAAAGCGCGATCAGCCGCCGGTCTACCTCGTGCTGCGCCCGCGCCAGCGTGGCGCAGGTGGCGAACG
>DASRXR010000854.1:0-9172 GCA_035687405.1 Polyangiales bacterium | reverse complement strand
CGCTCGAACGCCAGCTCGCAACCGACGGTCCGACGCTGCTTCGCGTGGTGATCAAGACCGGCGCGCGCGGTGAGCTCGGGCGCCCCACGCTCACCCCCCGCGGCTGCTACGAACGTTTCCGTGCATATCTGACCGGCTCGGGGTCCTGATGGCTGCTCCTTACCAAGCCGTAATCTTGGCCGCCGGTCGCGGTTCTCGGCTCACCGAACATACACGTGAGATGCCGAAGGCGCTTTTGCCGATCGGGCCGCGGTCGCTCACCGATGCCACACCGACGAGCTTCTTGCGGCGGCAGGTCGAAATCCTGCGTGAGCTCGGCGTGCGCGACATCGTCGTCGTCGTGGGTTGTTTGAAACAACTCATTCTCGATGAAGCGAAGCGCTGGGATGTACCGCTGCGTTTCGTCGTCAACCCGACAGACGACATGGCGACTTCCGGCAGTTTACATTCGTTTCAATTTGCGGCGCGCTCCGAACACGGCGTGCTCGACATGACGAAACAAACACTGTTGATGGACGGCGACATCGTCTACCACCGCGGTGCTTTGCAGCTCTTACTCGACGCATCCGAACACAGCAGTATGTTGGTTAGTTCGGCGTTCGACGGAGACGACGAAGAAGTGCTGGTCTGGGGCAGCGTGGAGCGGCCCCGTTTTCTCGGCAAAGCCATGACTCCGAGCCTCGTGTCGAACGAAGGTTGCCTCGGTGAAGCGTTCGGCATCGTGAAGTTCGCCCCGGCCGACCACACACTCGTGCGCGAGAGCATGGATTGGATGCTCGGCGATCCGAGTGCCGATCCCGACACCGGTCGTTTTCGCGGTTTCGGCCCAGCGCGCCGCGCCACCGAGCACGAAGAGCTGACACAACGCTTCATGCGCTACCGTAAGATGCGTTGTGTCATGGCTGGCCAGGACCTGCCGTTCATGGAGTGCGACGACGCGCGCGAGTACAAAAAAGTGCGCGAATCGTTCTACCCCGCGCTTCTGCAGCTGGAAGCCGCACAAAACGCCGGCACCGGCGGTGCGAATGATGCGGAAGGCAAAGGTTGACCGGCATGTCGCGCATGATCCTGTTGAATCCCGGCCCTGCGAACACGACCGAAACCGTCAAGCGGGCCATGACGAAACCGGACATCTGTCCGCGTGAATCCGAGTTTGGCAACGTGCTCGCCCAGGTTCGCGACGATCTGACACGTGTCGTTGCCGATAACAAAACTTACACGACTGTCATGTTCACGGGCTCGGGCACGGCCGCAGTCGAAGCTGCGATTGCGAGTGCTGTTCCGGCGGACGGCCGACTACTGATCATCGACAACGGCGCATACGGTGCGCGGATGGTCGCGATCGCGAAGGGCTACGGCATCGCGCACGACGTCGAGGCCTTCGGAGTCGGCGGTTTTCCAGACGTCGATCGCATTGCGAAACGCTTGCGGGAACAGCGTTACACCCAGCTGGCGATCGTCCACCACGAGACTTCGACGGGAATGCTGAACCCCCTCACCGAGGTGGCGACACTGTGCAAACAGCGCGAAGTGGAGCTGATCGTCGATGCGATGTCGAGCTACGCCGGAATCCCGATCGACGTGGAAGCGCTCGGCGTCGACTTTCTCGCATCGAGCTCGAACAAGTGCATTCAAGGCATGGCCGGTCTCGGGTTCGTGATCTGCCGGCGCGATCGCCTCGCACGCATGTCACATGTGCCAGGACGATCGTTTTACTTGAGCATGGCCGGCCAACACCGTTTCCTCGAGCAGAGTGGCCAAATGCAATTCACGCCACCGGTGCAGATCATCTATGCACTCGAGCAAGCGCTCAGCGAATTTTTTGCGGAAGGTGGCGCGTCGGCGCGACACCAGCGTTATGTCCAAAACTGGGAAGCCCTGGATAACGGCGTGCGCAGCTTGGGGTTCCGCCGGCTATTACCCGAGGCTATACTGTCGCGCATCTTGACGGCTTACATCGAACCCGATCATCCGAAGTACAGCTTCGATGCGATGCACGATCGACTGTATGCGAAAGGCTTCACGATCTACCCGGGCAAAGGCGCGCAGCAGGATACGTTCCGTCTCGCCAATATGGGCGCGGTGGATGCGAACGACATGCGGGCCTTCGTGGCGGCGCTAGGTACCACACTGAGCGAGCTGCAAGTCTCGCCGCTCTACCGGAACTAGCGAACACTCTCATGCGATCCGAGCTCAGCATGTCCAAGTCTGCACAGGAGCGGGCGTTCTTTGCCGAGAACGGTTCGAAGTTCGAGCCGCTACTGATCAAGACGTTGTGCGAGCCGCTCTTGCCCTACATCCCGGCGAGCGTGCACCCGAACACGATCACGTTGATCACGCACGGGATGGCCTGGATCACAGCGATTCTTGCGCTCGTCTCGTCGCACTTGCCGCCGTTTCAGCAAGCGATGGCGTTGATCGGAGCCGGCATTGGCATGTTCTTGTCGATGCTCGGGGATTGCATCGATGGGCTTCACGCGCGGCGCACGAATCAGTGCAGCAAGCTCGGTGAGCTGCTCGATCACTGGCTCGATGCGATGGTGGTTCCGCTCGCGACGATCGGCATGAGCGCGGCGTTGCAAATGGCCCCGTGGGCGATGGTCGCGATCAACGTGAGTGTGGCGATGATCTACAGCGCGCAACTCGTGCTGTATCACCACACCGGGCGGTTCATCGCGCCCGAGCCGGCGACGGGTGTGGAAGGTCAGCTCGGCATTTCGCTAGGTTATGTCGCGATGGCCGGTTTCTTTTACTACGTCGACCGCCACCAACCTTGGCTCGATCTCGCGTTTGCCGCGCTCGCGGCCGCGGCTACTTTCGTGCAGCTCAAATGCACGTTCTTCTATTACCCGAAGTTGGGCCGGAACATTGTCGAGCACGTCTGGTTCGTGCTGCCATGTTTGGCTTTGGGCGCAGCCTATCTTCTGGGAATTCTCGAACTACACTTCTTCGTCTTCAGCGTGGTGTTCACTTCGTTCCGCGTGTGTGGCACTTACGTCCTCCGCACAATCGTGCGGGAACGCTACAACGGGTTCGATGGCATCATCTTCGCATTCGTGGCATTGATCTTCGCCGTTCATTACGGGTTGCGGCCGGCGCCGATCGGAAGTCTCAGTATCGAGAACTTGATCGCGGCGACCGCGTGCCTGTATGCCGTCTCGCGCAATTTCTGGGACTTCAGCCGCCACTACCGAACACTCAACCCCACCGCGGCTTAACTTTTGAAATGACCAGTGAGGTCACTCACTTTCGCCTGTGCTCGAGCTGCAGGCGACCACTTCCGTTCGGCGCGCGCTACTACACGTGCAGCGTGTCCACGTGCAATCGAAGCAAAACGGCGTTGACGTTTTGCTCGGTACCGTGCTTCCAAGCGCATGTCCCTACCCTTCGACATCGCGACGCTTGGGCCGAAGAGCAAACCGCCCCGACGCGAGAAGTCTGGGAGGCGCAACAACGCGAAGAGGCTCTGCGCGACACGGCGGCAGAACCAGAGAACCCGGGAGTGGTGCGGCGCGCCGTGACTGCCACGACCCCGAATAACCAATCGGCGCACAAGGAGCCACGCATGTCGAACGAAGTACCCAAAGAGGTGTTGGTCGTCGTATCTAAAGTCAAGGCGTACATCCGAGCCAGCTCGGGGATGAATACGTCGGACGCGGTCACCGAGGCATTGTCCGAACTGGTCCGAGGCGCCTGCGAGCAGGCAGTCGCTCGGGCCAAGGCGGATGGGCGCAAGACCGTGATGGCGCGAGACATTCCGGGTGCACCTGCGAACGCGCCTGAGTGAGAGATAGCTGCTTCGAGGAGGCTGGAAGCGATCGGAGACCCACGCTTCCTGCCTTCTGACGCGACCTTCGCTCTTGTCTGGTGCCAAAATCGCTGCGGCTATGCCATCATCGACGAAGCCCGCTGGAGGGAGGCAGGCGGGGGATGCCATGGAGCTCTTCGACGTCCACGTGCTCAGCTTCGAGGTGAGCGAAGAACGAGCGACGCGCGCACTCATGCGAGTGTTCGGCCTCAACGAGGCTGCGTCGCGAATCTTCGTGCACTCCGTGCCCCGGATTGGCAAGCGCCGCGTACCGAAAGATACGGCGGAGCGCTACATCCGCGCCTTGCACGGAGTGGGTGCGATCGTCGAGTGTCGCCTGTCTACGCCGAGCTCGGCCCAATCGGCTTCGGCCGGGGCGTCGCTTCCGGTGCCGCAGGTCTCGAGTTTTCCGGGCACTGCGGTGCCGCACATCATGCAGGACTCGTTCGGGGTGATGGCGCCTGTCGCCTATTCACCACACATGCCGACGATCCCGAAGGCGCCGCGGATCCCTGCCGACCTACATGCGATCCGCGCCCGGAAGGGGCCGGACAGCCTCGCGCCGCACTGGCGGCCAGCCGACAGTCCCGAAGGTCGAGGGGGAACGAGCCCCCGAGCTCCAGCCATGGAGGACTCGGACCTCAACAGCCCGAGTCCTGAGGGCCTCACAATCGATTCGGGCGGCAAACTAAAAGAGGTTGGCGCGGGTGCTTCGCCGGCAGCTCCCGCGACCGAAGACTCGAGCTCGAGCCCGGCGATTGTGGCGAAAGCCGCGAGTGGAGCAGTATTCGATAGTGATGGTCAGATGAGCTCGCCGCGCCCGAGCCCGGCGCCGATCTCTGATCCCGAGACCCCGTGGTACGCCCAACCGACCCATCAGCTGCTGTTGGCGGCGGTGGTGGTTGGGTCGGTCACAGTGGCGGCGTCGTCGGGTGTCTTCGATACCGACGCGAGTCGGCTGACGCGTGCGTTCGAGCAAGAGGGCATCACGCCGGGCCAATACGATCGCGCGAGTACGTTTTTGGCGTCGCGAACCTCGGTGATCGAGGGGACGTCGAAGCCCGAGATGCAGCGGTTGGTTGCGAACTTGCTCGCAGCGGGCGGCGTCGAAGCGTGGTTGACGGGGATCACGGAGCGGGGCGGCATGCGCACCTCGCACCACTTGTTGATCCAGTTGCCGGACGATGCCGCAAAGCGTCGAGGCGTGTTCGACGCCTACGCGAAGCTGGCCAAGCCGGGACAGCAAGGCGCCCAAGACCACGGGCAACGGTTCTTATCGCTCGTGTTCTGAGCGGATGACCCGCGCGATCGACCCACTACGCCCCGAAAGCTGACCTAACAGAGCCGCCTGGAGCGCGAGACATCGCGCGAACCATGCGACGCCGTTTAGTTCATCAGCTTCGCGCGAAGCTCTTCGACCTTGTCGGCCGTGCCTGCCTCAGCGTCGCCGCCTTCGGCTGCACTGGCGGGATTGTCGGCTTGGGATCTCGCCGCCTCGGCCTTGTCCGTGTACTCGCGCCTCAGCTTTTCGCTCTTCTCGCGCGACGCCGCGCGATCCCACTGCCGGGCTGCCTCGCGCCACGCGAGCTCGTACGCCGCGCCATCCTGCGCATCGCGCGCCTTCTGCTCCGCTGCTTCTGCTTTCGACACGTGAGGATTGCGACCGAAACTCATGCGTTGTGACCTCCAACTCGCCTGTATAGCCGATCACCCGGACACCGGCCGCGTTTGCATTCCTCATCGGCTGCTCTCGGCAGCGATTGCGGCTTCTACGCATAGAAATCCCAAAAAATCGACGCGGCTGATGCGATCAATCAGATCGCGCTCTGCCTCGAAGCCTGCGCTCCAGATCGATGCGCAGCGGCTCGGTCTCCGCTCCGGCGAGGTCTGCTGCAGTCGCACGCGACTGACGCCGCGCCTCGCAGTGCGCGCGAAAGCGATCGCGGTGCGCGTTCCACCAAGCTGCGGCGGAGGTCGCGTTCCAACGACCCGCGCTCGCGCAACCGAGCAGCGCTTCTCGAAGCGCGCGCGCATCGGCGAAGCGAGTAGCCGGATTTTTCTCCAAGCAACGCAACACGATCGCATCGAGATCCGCCGGCAGCTCAGAGCGGCGGCGCGAAGGCGCCTCGGGTGCGACATGCAAGTGCGCCGCACAGATCTCCACGATCGTCGTCCCAGTGAACGGCGGTCGTCCGACGAGTAAGAAGTACGCGAGCGCGCCGAGTGAATAGAGATCGCTGCGCGAGTCGACTGCATCCGGCGAAGTGATGCTCTCCGGCGACATGTACAGCGGCGTCCCTGTGAGCGTCGCATCGTGCGTCACCGGAGCAGCGCTGGTCGCATTCAAATCTTTCACGAGACCGAAGTCGAGAATCTTCGTGACGTCGCCTTCCTGGCCACGTTCGCACAACAGCACGTTGCTCGGTTTGATGTCGCGATGCACGAGGCCGAGCGCATGGGCTTCCGAGAGCGCGCGACACACTTGTTCGAGAATCCAAATCGCACGGCCAGGTTCGAGCGGGCCGGAGTACTCGACGAGTCGCTCGAGATCGCCGCCTTCGAGATACTCCATCGCATAGTAGAAAACCCCGTCGGGAGTGCGGCCGTAGTCGAAGATCGCGACCGTGTTCGCGTGCGTGAGTTGCGCGGTCGACGTCACTTCGCGTTCGAAGCGAGCGAGGTCTTCCGCACTGATGCGCGTCGGGAGCAACAACTTCACGGCGGTGTCACGGCGCAGGAGCGCGTGAGTCGCGCGATACACCACGCCCATGCCGCCCTCCCCGAGTTTTTCGCGCAGCACGTATTGCCCGACGCGCGCAATCTCGTGAACCCGGCGACGCAAGCCATAGATCACGTTCGAGGTCAGGGTCGCGAGAAATGCGGTGATCGCAAGGCTGCGATACGCGACGTACCCCTGAAGCAGCCACTCGTTTGGAGTCGCTTCGCGGCCGAGGTCGGTCGCGCGTAACCAAGTCGCGACGGCGCCGACGGGGATCAATGCGAGCAGACACACGAGCAACGTTCGGCGTCCAGAGCTCGGCAGAAGCACGGTGCGTGCGATGAGAACATAAGTGACGCCGAGTTGAAGCGATACCGACGCTTCGGTGGCCGGACGGAGCTGAGTCATGATGCCGGCGACCATCCAGCAGGTCACGGCGGTCGTGAGTGCGTCCGCCAGTCGAAGCTCTGTCAGCGAACGGCGCCCAGTTCGATAACGCAGCGCGAGCGCGCCGTTGAGGACGCCGACGGCGAGCGTGTACAGCGCTACGATGAGAGGCGTGGTCGCGGCGGCGTTAGTGACAACCGCGGCCACGATCGGACTCACGGCGTAAAAAACAGAAACGCCACCCAGGATGCCAAACACGAGTGCAAGTCGTGATTGGAGGAGCCGGCGAGTGCCGTCTGCATCGCTACCGCGGTCCGACGCAGCCGTACGAGCTAACGACCGGCCCGGAGAATTACTCTCGGCGGCGCCAGCACGCTCTCCAGTTCGCGACCCGTCCTGCATCAGGTGGCGCAGAGTATACCGGCTGAGAAATCCGAGTTCCGCAACGCCAGTTGCGATGATCGCGATTCACGCCGGGTGGACGACCAAGGACTCATCCGCCAGAGCCGCCATGCGCCCATAGAATGTCTGCAGATGCATCACGATTGCTTCCGTCTCGAACAAACCGGTCTTGTTGTTCGGATCGTACAACCGCGGAAACTGCACCCGACCAAAACGGCCGCGGAACTCCTCACGCTTCGGGCTAGTTCGCGCGAGATTCTTCGACACGTACGGCAAACCGAGCCGCGCCAACTCCTCACGCGCGATTCGGCAATACGGCGACGCCTCGTAGTTCCACAGCTCGACCGTGAGCTCGGGGCGCTCACCGGGCAGCTCGTACTGCTTGCCGCCACGCAACTCCGACGCGAGCTTCGAGGTCAAACGCGCGAGTGCACCCCGCATGCGCACCGGCACCGGCGAGCCATCACCGTAGCTCGCGTACAAGTGCTCGACGATCTTCGTCGAGTCCCCGAGCTGAACCCCAGCCGAGCGATCGATCAAATACGGAAACTGCGTCTCGCCGAGCTGCGCGAGCTCGCGGTGATGCATCGTCTCGCCAGCCGGGCACGGCTTGATCAACGCATCCAGATCGAGCTCGCTCAAGGCCTCACGCACGATGCGCGACGCCGGGTCCCACTCGAGGTCATACAACACGAGCGAGTCATGCGGCCGCGGTCCGACGCCGTGCACCATCGCGCCCGAACCCAGCCGAACGATCGTGGCCAATGTCGAGGTCACGAAGTTGCGTGCCTCATCCAAGCTCACATCCGAGCGCCAGAGTTCGAGCGGCCGAAGCGATGTTCCAGCGATCTGCATGATGGCCTCCAAATGAGCGGGCTTCTGCCCGCCTAGTTTTCGCGCGTTGCAAGGATAGGACCACGTGACACGTTCCGACTCGTAACCTAGACACTGCAGCGTCATGTCTCGCGAGTAAGTGGACCGGGCAGGATTCGAAGGCTCAGCAAAGCCGCCGCATGAGGCATAGTACATCGGGCTCGCACCGCGCTATGAGTGCCGAATGCTTACGAGCACCGAAACGTCACTGATCGCGCTTCTGCTCATCGTGCTGATGTTTGGCATGGGGGCAACGCTGACGTGGCAACGGTTTCAAGACTTGGCACGCACGCCGCGTGCATTTTTGATCGGCACCGCGTCGCAGTTCGGTTGGATGCCTCTCGTCGCATTCGGGATCGCAAATTTCCTCGATCTCCCGGTACTTGCCGCAGTTGGCTTGGTCGTGATGGGCACTTGCCCAGGTGGCACGACGAGCAACTTGTTCGCGCACCTGGCGCGGGCCGACGTCGCGCTCAGCATCTCGATGACCGCGGCCTCGAAGGTGCTCGGTATCGTGATGATGCCGATTTGCCTGTACGTCTACGCGCGCCCCTTCACCGGCAACGCGTTTCCGATTCCGTACGGCGACATCATCAAGGCGTTGCTCGTGTTGCTCTTGCCGGTCGCGATCGCGATGGGCTTGCGCCGACGGTTCGGAGAACGCTTCGCGAATGTCGCGGAACGCGTCGGCAGTGCCGCGGGCATCGTCGTGTTGATCACACTCGTCGCGCTGAGTGTCACCCGCAACGCGCACGTCTTCAAAACCGTACCGCTGACGACGTATCTAGCCGCAGCATCGCTTGGCATCACGGGCATGTTACTCGGGAGTTTGGTCGCACGTGTCGCCCGGCTACCGGTCGCGCAGAGGCGAACAGTCTCGTTCGAGACCGGCATTCAAAACTCGCCGCTCTGCTTCGCGATCCTACTCATGGCGTTCCCCACCGCCCCGCAACTCGAGCTACTCACGTTGCCGCTTTTGTACG
>DASRXR010000853.1:0-2046 GCA_035687405.1 Polyangiales bacterium | reverse complement strand
CGCCGCCTTCGTCGTCACCGCATGCGACCGTTCCGCACGCCAGTGCAAGCACCAGCATGAGGGCAAATAGCGTCCTAATTTTATCCATATAGTTCCCTTTCAACGTCTGATTAGAAAACCGCAACTTCGATCACTTATTTTTGAACCCGAGGCTCACGCCGAGGGTGAGTCCCTCTTCGGCGCGAAAAACTACGAAATCACCTTGCGTGACTCGAATGGGATAGAAGAGGAGGTTCGTGGCCGAGGCGCCCAAGGTAAAATACGATCCGAGCTTGTAAGAGCCCGAGAAATCCAGAGAGTGAAAGGCCTCCTCATAGGTATCCGGAAGCTCCTCCGTGCCGGCGTCGCGGATGCGGCGGCCGAACACGTTGTAGAAGAGGTTTAGCCCGAGAGGAGACGCATCGGTCGCGTAGCTCAGTGACAAGTTGGCAACATAAGGCGACTGTCCCGCCATGGCGCGCTCGTCATTCGTCGCGAGCAGCTGCTCTTCGGGCCGCATCTGAATCTCCGACTGAATGATCGCGAAGTTCGCGCCTGCGCTCCACCCGTCGAACGCCTTCAAGACGCGATCTAGACCGACGCGCGCTTCGAGCTCAGCACCGAAGTTCGTCGCACCTTTGATATTTTTGAACGAATAGTCGCCATTCCGCGTGACGATGCTTTCGATCGGATCCTGGAAAATTTTATAGAAAGCGGATGCTGCTAAGACTTCGACGTCGCTCGGAAAGAGCTCCCAGCGCAGATCGAGGTTGTGGATATAGGTCCGGCGCAGGTCCGGGTTGCCGACGATATTCCGCTTGCGTACGAAGTCGGTGTTGATGACCGGCGCGAGCTCGCGCACCACCGGGCGCGCCACGGTGCCGCCGTACGCCGCGCGAATGTTCATCGATTCGCTGAGCGCGAAGGTCAGCGCGGCCGCAGGCAGGACATCGGTGGTCGTCTTGGAGATCTCGGGCTCGAACATCGGGTTCGGCCGATAGCGGGAGCCCGTGGTGATCGACTGCGTCGACGATTCCACGCGCGCGCCCGCCGTAAACCGCAGCCAAGCCACCGTGGGCGTATCGATCATCGCGTAGCCGGCATGAAGCTGCTCGTCAGCGACGAAGCCGTCGTCATCGCGCGTGATCTCGTTGTAGGTGAACTGCGTGCCGGCATTGGCCGGATCCAAGATCAGGTAGCTCGGCAGCTCGAAGTCGATCTCCGCACCGCGCACCTCGGTCGGCGCAAACTTGCGCGCATCGAGCTCACGGTCGCCAGTCCGGCCCATGTAGCCGGCTTTCAGCTTGGTCTCATCGATCGGCACGGTGACGTCGGCGCCACCGCCGAAGTCGACCTGATCGAGCTCACTCCAAAGGCGCGTCGTATCCGCCTCGAAATTCAGGCGTTCAGGGTCGCCGACGCGAAACAGATCCACTGAATCAGGCTGGTCGCGCTGGACCGTCGACGCATTGAGCTGCCAATCGAAGACGACGGCGTCGAAATCGTGATGCGCGAGCAGCTGATTGAAGAACAACTGGCGCTCGATGAACCGAAACACGGTGCGATTCGCAGGCTGGTCATTGAACGAATCGAGCATCGGCGTGTAGCCGATGAACGTGAAGTCCTCGGCGTTCTGCGTCAGCATGCTGACCACACGCACGTCGTGGTTCTTGGCAAGCTCGTAGCTCACCGCGCCGAGCATGCCGATCAGGACCTTCTCCATGGTGCCGGTGCCCGTCGCCGAGTCGACCTCGCGGATGTCGCTGCCTTCATCGCTGACGTTGGCGAGCTTGCGCGCGCTGGCATCGATGAGCTGCAAGCCATAGCGGTAGCCGAGCGAGCCCAAGAACCCGAGCCGCCGGCCCGCGAGCTTGGTTGAATCACCGACGCTCAAGCTGAAGTTGGTGTTGGGGAGCCAGCCGCGTTTGTGGAGCGGGCTTACCCGGCCAAACTCGCCGCTGATCTCTGCGGCCTCCTCGGGCTCTAGGCCGGGCGTCGTGCGGCGCCGGATCGCAAGCGGACGATCCTCGATCGAGTCAGGCAGATCGCGGGTGCCGTCGTCGAAGC
>DASRXR010000852.1:0-2055 GCA_035687405.1 Polyangiales bacterium | reverse complement strand
CGAAGTACACGCGCTCGATTCGCAGATCGTGGTCGAGCTGAACCGCGAAGGGTCGGGCCAGCTGGATCGGCATGATCTCGAGCAATCCATTTTTCTTGCCGCTGGTGCTGGCAACGTCGACGGTCGCGCCGACCAGCGCACCACGCAAGATCGACCGATCGCCGTCTTCGAGTGCCACTAGCTCCAGCATGCCGCGGCCATGCAAGGTCGCTCCGACGGCGTCGTCTTTCTTCTCGGGGAAGTCGATCGAATACGCAAAATCCACCGCGTATGTGCGTTGGATGCCGACCGGCCACGCGCGATCGGAACGGCCCGGATCCACCGCTAGCGTTCGCACGGAGCTTTCATGGCCGAGCTCCGCCGAAGGCGGACCGCCCGCGTCGATCAGCGACCTGATCGAACGAGAATCGGGACGCCACACCGCGAGCATGCTGAGCGCTGCGAAGATCAGCGCGACGATGACGATGCGTTTCTTGGGGCTCGACATGAGAGATCTCCTATGAGTGCGTTCGTACGGTGGATCCGTGCTCGCTCAGATCTTTAGAGGGCGGCCGGCTTGTGAGCCCAGTCCGATAGGTTCTGCGGCGTGTACATCTGCGTCGTGAAGCTCCACGGCGAGTTCCATTCGACGGCCGGGAAATCGATTCCGAACGCGGTGGCACCAACTTCGCCGGCGAAGAAGCCGATGGTTGCGGGCGCCGAAGCGTGCGACGTGAACAGCGTCGACTCGCCGCCCTCCGGCAGTGGATAGTTGACGCGACTTACGCTCGCCACCGGGCCGATGTTGCCCTCGATCGGCTTGACCGAGCCGTACACGCCGACGGTGAGCACGGTCACGCTGCCACGCGCGATCAAGGCAGCATTGATCTTGGAGCTCGTCAGCGAGAAGTCCGACTCATTGGCAGCCAACGGGTTCGCGGCCACATGCGCCCACGACGTGATGGTCGAGCTCAATTGGCCTTTCAACGTCAGTGTAATGGTGGCAATAGAAGCGTCAGCGCTAGCGCTGAAGAACGTGATCGTTCCCAGCGGGCGGTTTTGATCGAGGCCAGCGTCACCGACGCCCGTCGTCTCCGGGATCTCGACGACCGTATTGCCTCTGAAGCGGATGTAGCCCGAGACCTTGACGGTGCGCACGCCCGTTCGACGCAGCGCGTAGCCCTCGGCCTTCGATTGATAGATGGTCCAAAGAGCCGAATCACCCAGGTGCACGTGAAGGTTGTTGGTCGCGCGTGAGGTCACCTCGTCCTTCCACTGCCACTTGTCCCAGAAGCGATAGGAGCTGGTGCGGTACGTACCGCCGCCACCGGGGACCTCTATCGTGTTCTTCGCGACGGCGTCGTACTCCTTTTTGGCGATCGATTGCGCGGATGCGCTGCCGGCCGCGGCGAGCAGTGCGCCGACGGCGAGCGTGCTCAGTGCGAGTTTCTTGAGTGTATGCATTTCGGATCTCCTGTTGATGAACACAGACCGCGCTTTGCATCGATGCAGCGCGGCGGTGGGTGCGATTGCACGTCGCGTGCCTGGATGCGCTCGGGCGATTACGCAGCGCATGGATGCTTCCGTTGCGTCGGGTCGCTTCGCGCGAAGCAGGAGTTGCCTCGTAGAAACAAGCAAGAGCTGCATCGCGCGCGTGCGATGCAGCTCTTGCGTTGCGAACCCGTTCAGACGTTTAGAAGCTGCCGTCGATGTTTGCGACCTTCGTCGCCGTGGGCGCCATCTCGGTCTCGAATCGCCAAGGCTGACCCCAATAGGCGATCTCCTGGTTTTGACCGCCGCCGGGACGAACATTCATCACGCCGGAAAAGATGCTTGCGGTCGCGGGTGTCGACGCCTGCAGCGTGAAGCGCGTGCTGCTGCTGCCCCACGGACCCGGAATGAAGTGGCGCTGCGCGGAGGACACGCCACCGAGTTTTCCGCTCAGAGGCCGGAGCTCTCCACCAACCACGCTGCCGCTGGGCCCGGAGATCGTGCCGCGCACCGTAACCTGGCCGTCGATGTTGACCTGAGTGATCGAAAAATCCGACTCGCCCGTTTGCTGAGGAAACCCCGTGG
>DASRXR010000851.1:0-21472 GCA_035687405.1 Polyangiales bacterium | reverse complement strand
TCGACGAGTTTCCGAACGTATAGTTGACACTGAGCCAAGGAACCACGTACAGGCCCGCGATCACCGGAATCCTCACACCTGCAACCAGCCCGGTGCTGAATCCGGTTTGTCTCACCGCGAGTGGTATTCCGCGCCGGCGGACCCACGTGCGACTGAGGTTCGCGTCAGCACCGACGAATAGTCCCTTTTGCTCAGCGAACGGAAAGAACTCGAGCTTCACGCCAAAGCCGCTCGCGGACGTCATCCGGCTTGGCGTGCCGAAATGCGACCGACATCGCGAGCTCGATTCCTGTCATCTGGCGCGCGGTGACGGCCCAGCCAGCCAATACGAAGTCTGCGATCGGTTTGCAGCGCTGGGCGGCTTGGGTCCTCGATTCGCTACCGCCATGCGCCGCGCTCCGCCTTGAGCTCTCTCGCTAGCGCATCCACGAATGGGCGCTGCGTGCCTTCGACTTGCGTCGTCGCCGGGACGAACAGCCAGATCGGCGTACCTTCTTCGACGACTGCAACCTGTTCGATCCGCGGATCGTCCAACACTAGGAACGCCGGCAACACGCAACGTCCGAGACCCGCCAGGCACGCATCACGCATCGCGAGTAGGTTGTCGCACTCGACCACGCTGTCCGCAGCTTCCGGAACTTCACGCAACCAACGCATGGACATGCGCTTGCGCATGGCGTCAGACGGCAGGATCCACGAACCTCTTCGGAGTCGCGGCGTCTTGCGTTGATAGACACCGACCGCAAGTGTTCCGAGGCGACGGCCTCGCAACGAACGGCGCGGCGCACCCGTGGGGCGAAGCGCCATGTCGACCGCTCCGGGTTCGAGCTCGAGCTCTTCGTCCGTAACGACTAAACGAACTTTCGTGTCGTCCGCCCCACGCGCGAGCGCACGCAGCAGCAAAGGCGCGAGCGCATCGCTCGTCGTGATGACGACCTCGGCACCGCGTTTCGCACGGCGCGCGGAAAGCGCCGTGTCGAGGTGCCGGGCTGCAATCGCCATCGCGCCGGCGTGCGATTCGATCTCGCGCGCGATCGCAGTCGGCGTCAAACGGCGACCACGCAAGAAGAGCGGCTCACCCAGCTGAGTTTCGATCGCTGCGATGCGTCGCGAGACCGAAGAGTGCCGAATTCCGAGCTCTTTGGCCGCGGAGAGCAAGCTCTTCGTGCGAACGACAGCGGCGACCGTCGCGATCTCATCCCAAGTCATGTGCGTAAGCGTACATCAACTGTGCGTGGCTGCACATTGAGAAGTCCCGGGCGAGCGACCAGAGTCAAACCCAGACAGACCAACACGCAGGTGAGCTCGTGACGACAGTTAGACCAAACCACACGCAAGGGTCCTCGATACACGTGCAGCGCAAGGCCGCGCTCCCGCACACGGATCTCGGCTGGGTCGAGCTGACTGACCACTTCGTTGCCACCGTGGGGCGCCAAACCGGCGAAGGAACACAGCTCGGTGACTTGTTGGTGCTCGCGGATGCGGTGCTCGCGCCCAAAGCTCAGTTCGCACTGCACGCACACGAGCACATGGAGATCGCGTCGATCGTTCTGAGCGGCGAACTGGTGCACCGCGAGCCTGACCGCGCGCTGCGGATACCCGCGGGATCGGTGCAGTGGATGTCGGCAGGCGACGGGATCGTGCACGCGGAGACCAACCCAGGCGACGTGCCCGCGCGCTTGCTGCAGATCTGGATCCGCCCAGAGCACACAGGTGGTACGGCGCGCCACCACGTGGCCGCAATTCCTGCGCTTGGCCCGACGTTCCAAGGCATCTCACCGAACACGTTGCGATCTGGTGCGCACGTCGCCATGGCGCGCATCTCGCGAGGCAGGACCTCTCGACTCGTCGTCGATGCGGGCCGCGCTCTGTATCTGTTTTTCGCCGACGGCGGCGGTGCTGTGAACGGGCATTGGTGTGGCGCTGGCGACGGAGCGATCGCACTGCCGGGCCGGGTCCAAATCGCAGCTCATGAAGCGAGCACCGTCGTCGCGATCGACATCGCGCGTGGCAGTGCGCAATCGAATTTCTGAAACCAATCACCACTCGATCACGAACACACACAGACGAACAACAGGAGCTGACACCATGACAACTATTCAATCCATTCTGTTTTTTGCTTTCCCCAACGTTGGCGAACAAGATCTGCTCGCTCCATGGGAGCTCATGAAGTCCGTCGCATGGTCGATGGCCGAGCAAGGAGAGACGCTGGCGGTGACGCTGGGCAGTTTCGACGGCGGCGTCGTCACCACGCAGATGGGCGCCAAGTTGGAGATGGAGCGCGCGATCTCACCGACCGATCGCTTCGACGTCGTGTACGTGCCGGGCGGCATCGGCGCCGGGCAGCTATCACTCGATCCACGGGCGATCGCGTTTCTGACTGCGCACCACAAAGAGGGGCGTTGGGTCGCCGCGAACTGCGCCGGCGTCGGCGTGCTGCATCGAGCAGGTGTGTTGGCGGGAGCGCGGGTCACGTCGCCCGCGACGCTTGCACGCCGCTTGCCCGCGCAGGGCACGCCGATCAGCGCGCCGCGGCGAGCATGGCTCATCGACACCGAACGCCGCGTGTTTACCGCGGGCGGCGCAGCCACCGTTCACCCGAGCACGATCGCGCTCGTGACGCAGCTATTCGGTGAGGCGCGCGGGCGCGAGCTCGCGGCTGGCTGGGACACGCTGCCGTTGCACGGCGAGAGTCTGTTCTCGCGCGTGGGACCCGAAATGCGCGATGACGCCTCGATCAGCGGCGGGCTGCAGGACCGTTGGGAGGACGTGTTTCTGCCGCCTGTCACTGCCGCGGAACGGGCAGCTTGAAACGCGGTGATGGCCGACACG
Source organism: Polyangiales bacterium (assembly GCA_035687405.1). GTDB lineage: Bacteria > Myxococcota_A > Polyangia > Polyangiales > JAFGIB01 > JADGRF01. The sequence goes on along the minus strand of DASRXR010000851.1, from coordinate 18,640 downwards.
CTGGGGCGCATTCAGCTCCGCGGTTCGGAATGAGACATCACAAATGCGCTGTCTCGTCCCGAACACGCTTGTAGCGTTTTGCTCCACACACCTGTTGCACAACACTCCAACGGAGCCCCGCCCGCGCGACAAAAGCATGTGATGTCCTGTGGTTGCACTGTGGCGCACGGATTGCTCTGTCTGCGTACGTACGACTTCAATACGCGCGCTGAGCTCTCGTCGGGTGCGAGGGCCCGGCGCGCGAAACACCAGGCGTGTACGCGAGACGAAGTACGGGTCGCTCGGTCTGGTTAGAGGCGCGGAGGAGCTATGACATCCAAATATCGCTGGATCCTTTCCATCGTGGTTGTTGCAGTGCTGGCGTCGACGGTGCTGACCGTGAGGCTGCTGCATGTCTCGGCCGCAGTGCCGAGTGACCTGGAGCACCGGATGGATAGTTCTTCCAACTGGGCATCTCAGGCAGGAGATTACGCGAATCACCGATACAGCGTGCTGAGTCAAATCAACGCTAAAAACGTGAACAAGATGCAAGTCGCCTGGACACTCTCGACAGGCGTGCTGCGCGGACACGAGGGCTCACCGCTCGTGATCGGCGACACGATGTACATCCACACGCCGTTTCCCAACAACGTGTTCGCGGTGAACCTGAAGGATCAGACGTACAAGTGGAAGTACGAGCCCCAACAGGACGCAAACGTCGTTCCAGTGATGTGCTGTGACACGGTGAACCGCGGGCTTGCGTACGGCGACGGCAAAATCTTTCTGCAGCAAGCGGATACGACGCTCGTCGCTCTCGATATGAATACGGGCAAAGTGTTGTGGTCGGTGAAGAACGGCGATCCGAAGATCGGCGAGACCAACACGAACGCACCGCACGTGTTCAAAGACAAAGTGGTGACGGGGATCTCGGGTGGCGAGTTCGGCGTCCGCGGGCGGCTGCTCGCGTACGACATCAAGACCGGGAAGCTGCTCTGGAAGGCTTACAGCACCGGCCCCGACAAGGAGATGTTGATCGATCCCGACAAGACGATGACGTGGACGAACGGGAAGATGGCTCCAGTCGGCAAAGACTCATCGCTGAAGACTTGGAAAGGCGATCAGTGGAAGCTGGGTGGCGGCACGACGTGGGGCTGGTACTCGTACGATCCCAAGCTGAACCTCGTCTACTACGGCACTGGTAACCCCGGCACATGGAACCCACAGCAACGTCCGGGCGACAATCGGTGGTCGATGGCATTGATGGCCCGCGATCTCGATACCGGGATGGCGAAGTGGGTCTTTCAAATGACGCCACACGACGAGTGGGACTACGACGGTGTCAACGAAGTGCCCCTCGTGGAGCTGACAATCAAGGGCAAAGAAGTGCCCGCGTTGGTTCACTTCGATCGCAATGGGTTCGCCTATACGATGAATCGTGAGACCGGCGAGCTGCTCGTGGCCCAAAAGTACGATCCGACGCTCAACTGGGCGACTAACATCGACATGAACACGGGGCGACCGCAGGTCAACAAGAAGTTCTCGCCGGGTACGACCGGACCGGACGTCGATGTCAAAGGCATCTGTCCGACCGCGCTCGGAACGAAGGACGAACAACCCGCGAGCTACGATCGGAAGACCGGGCTGTTCATGGTGCCGACGAATCACGTGTGTATGACGTACGAGCCATTCCAAGTGGAATACACCGCGGGACAACCGTACGTCGGCGCGACGCTGACGATGTTTCCCGCGCCGAACAGCCACGGCGGGATGGGTAACTTCATCGCGTGGGACGCAGCGGCGGGCAAGATCGCGTGGTCGAAACCGGAGCGGTTCTCGGTTTGGTCGGGCGCACTGACGACGGCTGGCGACGTGGTGTTCTACGGAACGCTGGAAGGCTACCTCAAAGCGGTGAGCACGAAGGACGGCAAGGAGCTTTGGAAGTTCAAGACTCCCTCCGGGATCATCGGCAACGTATTCACGTATGAATACGAAGGTAAGCAGTACGTAGGTGTCTACTCCGGAATCGGTGGCTGGGCCGGCATCGGCATGGCGGCTGGTTTGACTGAAGCCACGGCTGGCCTCGGTGCAGTCGGCGGCTACAAAGAACTCGCGAAGTACACGACGCTCGGCGGATCTCTGTTCGTGTTCGCACTTCCGGCCGGCGCGACCTGAATCGGGTTCTCTCGGGCGGGCTGGTGTGTCCTGCCGCCCGCTCGAGAGGTTCCGGACAGCGGCACGCCTCCCACAACTAACAGCTCGCATCCGCATGGATGAACTGAGCTGAAAGGCAACTTTGTACCCATGAACGATCCAGCACACAGTTCGTTTTGCACGGCTGCACTCGCGAGCTGCTTACTATCGCTCGTCAGTCTTAGTTGCAGTGGAAAGTCCGAGGCACCCGGCGCTTCCGAATCCGACGAATCCGCGCCGAGTCAGAATCTGACTGCGACTTCGCGCCCGGAGGCACCCAACCAGCCCACGTCGGGCACGCCGGCTCCATCGCAGCCGGCAGCTGCTACGCCGACTCCATCCGCACCTTCGCCTGCGAGTGAGACGCAAATCGCTGAGCTGTCGAAGCCTTCGGGGGGTGCAAACGGCGGTCTGTACACGGTGAAAGACGGCACAAAAGTCGACGCGAAGACACTCGCCGGCTGGAGGACGTGGCGTGCGCTGGCTTGTGATCGTTGTCATGGCGCGGAGCAACAAGGCCTCGTGGGGCCGCCACTCGTCGTCTCACTGCATCGCCTGACAAAGGACCAGTTCAAGAAGACGCTCACGGATGGACGCGTCGAGAAAGGCATGCCGCCTTTCAACGCGAGCGCGATGGTGATGGACAACTGGGAGAACCTCTACGCGTATTTGAAAGGCCGAGCCGATGCGCAGATCCAACCAGGACATCTCTACCCGCTCGAGGGCCAGTAGCCGTATGCGTGCCGTCGCCAGCATTTTTGCAGTGTGCGCGCTCGCGATAGGCGGGCTTTCGCACGCGCAGAGCGACCCGAAGCTCGAAACCGCGAAACCCGCGCAGCGAACGGCGGCTCCTGCGAAGCCGGCAGCGGCGAGTCCCACTCAGCACGCCGCTGCCAATGCGAGCAGAACGCTGAAGGTCTGCGCGGACCCCGACAACCTGCCTCAGTCGGACCAGAAGGGTGCGGGCTACGAGAACGAGATCGCACGCGCCCTCGGGCGGGATCTCGGCAAGCCGGTGGTGTACACGTTTTTCCCGCAGCGGATGGGATTCGTTCGCAATACGTTGAAGGGTCGAGACGAAGCGACAGGCGAATTCAAGTGCGATCTGATCGTCGGAGTGCCGATCGGCTTCGATCCGGCCGCGACGACGCAGGCGTACATGCGATCGACCTACGCCCTGGTCGTGCCCGCGAGCGCAAAGCTCGGCAAGCTGACAGATCCAAACGAGCTGCTCAACCTCCCGAAGGAACGCTTGCAGCATCTGCGGTTCGGCGTGTTCTCGAAGTCGCCCGCAACGGACTGGTTGCTGCGCAACGGGTTGATGGATCAAGCGAAGTTCTACGCGACGCAGAGCGGCGACGTGGCGGAACATCCCGCGAGTATCGTCGAGCGCGATCTCGCCAGCGGCGCGGTAGACGTTGCGATCGTGTGGGGGCCAGTGGCCGGGTATCTCGCGACCCGGCATACGGGGCCGAATAAGTGGACGGCAGTGCCATTCAAGCCCGACCCCGAGATCCGCTTCGACTTCGAGATCGGAATGGGTCTGCGCTTTGGCGAGAAAGAATGGAAGAGCACGCTCGATCGTTGGATCGCAGAGCACCACTCCGAGATCGATACGATTTTGTCGCGTTATCAGGTTCCGTTATTGGCCATGTCTACGGCGCACTAACGGACCACGCACGAACACGAAGAGGAGATGTGTCATGACCGAATGGGAAAAACCGACCTTCATCGAAATTGATATGAGCGCCGAGATCGGTGGCTACCAAGGCGAAGATCCGGATCGACGCGATGGGCCCGACCACCTGCCCGACTTCGTCGCGCCCGCGCCGCTTCCAACCGCTGAACGAAGCTGATTTGCAACCATGAGAACCCGAGCAGCCGTCGCATACGAGGCAGGCAAGCCTCTCGTGATCGAAGAGGTCGAGCTCGCCGGCCCCAAAGCCGGTGAAGTCCTGATCGAGATCAAAGCCACGGGCGTGTGTCACACCGACGAGTTCACACGCTCGGGCGCAGATCCAGAGGGACTATTTCCAGCGATCTTCGGGCACGAGGGCGCGGGCGTCGTGGTCGATGTCGGCCCGGGCGTGAACAGCCTTCGTAAGGGCGACCATGTGATTCCACTCTACACGCCCGAGTGTCGCAACTGTAAGTCGTGCCTGAGTCGTAAGACCAACTTGTGTACCTCGATCCGAGCGACGCAAGGCAAAGGTCTGATGCCGGATGGTACGAGCCGATTTTCGATCGGGAAAACCATGCTGCACCACTACATGGGCTGCTCGACCTTCGCGCAGCACACGGTGTTGCCGGAGATCGCGCTGGCGAAGGTTCGCGAGGACGCGCCGTTCGACAAGATTTGTTACATCGGCTGTGGTGTGACGACCGGCGTCGGTGCGGTCATTTACACGGCGAAGGTCGAGCCTGGCGCAAACGTCGTCGTGTTCGGACTCGGCGGCATCGGCCTCAACGTGATTCAAGGCGCGCGGCTCGCCGGCGCAGACATGATCGTGGGCGTCGACATCAACGCGAGTCGTGAAGAGATGGCGCGCAAGTTCGGCATGACGCACTTCGTCAATCCGAACACACTCGGAGCCGATCTGGTCCCGCATCTAGTCGAGCTTACGCAAGGCGGCGCCGACTACAGTTTCGAGTGCGTTGGCAACGTCAAGCTGATGCGGCAAGCGCTCGAGTGCTGCCATCGCGGTTGGGGCGTGAGCGTGATCATCGGCGTGGCGGGCTCCGGCCAGGAGATTTCGACGCGCCCATTTCAACTGGTCACCGGCCGCGTCTGGAAGGGCTCGGCGTTCGGGGGTGCGCGAGGGCGCACCGACGTTCCGAAGATCGTGGATTGGTACATGCGAGGGAAGATCGAGATCGACAGCTTGATCACTCACAAGCTGCCGCTGTCTCGGATCAACGAAGCATTCGACTTGATGCATGAGGGCAAGTCGATCCGCACCGTCGTCGAGTTCGAGTAACCGAGGAGAAATGACACATGGCCATCGAGATTCATCCGTCCGTCGATCACGGCATCAAGCCAGCGGCGAAAGACTTCGCCGGAGGAACGTTGCTGTGCAAATGCGCCAAGGACCAGGTCGAGGTGACGGTCGGCGCTCAGTCCGCGCATAACCACGCTTGCGGCTGCACGAAGTGCTGGAAGCCTAAAGGGGCCCTGTTCGCCATCACCGCGGTGGCGCCGCGCGAGAGGGTCAAAGCGACTAAACATTCGGAGAAGCTACAGATAGTCGATTCGAATGCGACGATTCAGCGTCACGCCTGCAAGGAATGCGGCGCCCATATGTACGGCCGGATCGAGAACTCCAAACACGCGTTTTACGGGCTCGACTTCATCCACACCGAGCTGTCACCCCAGTCAGGTTGGGCAGAACCGACTTTCGCGGCATTTGTATCCTCGATCATCGAATCGGGCGCGGATCCCAAGAACATGGACGCTGTACGCAGCCATCTGCGGCGCATCGGGCTCGAGCCGTATGACTGCTTGTCGCCCACACTGATGGACGTCATCGCGATTCACACCGCGAAGGCGACCGGCGTTCTCAAAGCGTGAGCGTCTCCAGCTGGCGTTGGTGGGTGTTTGTACGTTCGACGAGAGCGAGCACGCGAGCGCGCGAGCACGCGAGCGCCACCTGTTGCACGGTTCAGCAATTGTTGTGTCACGTGTCCACGCCGATCAAAAATGCCTCGGTTGGCCGTTGGTCTGCACGTGTGACGTGAGAAACACGTGCGGGCCGTTTACCCGACATGAAGTCTGGTAAACTAGCCACATCATGCTGCGCATGCTTACGTTGCACGAGCCGAGTGCGAATGTGCGTGAGCGCTTTCTCGCAGGGCGCCTGAACCGCGACGAACAGTCGCGTGATCCTCTGCTCGTGCGCTGGGAGCGCGTGCGCGGGCACGGACTTCTGCCGGGTCGTACAGACGCGGATGGCGTCAGTGCGATCCAGCTGAGCGAACGGCGCGAACGTTTGGCGAGCCTACTGCGTGGACAAAGCTCGCTGTTCGAACCGCTCGTCAGAGACTTCGAGTCGCGCTCGCTCGTCGCAATCGTCGCCGATCACGAAGGTGTCGTGTTGTATCGTCATGGCGCAAACGTCGTAGAGCAGAGCGCGTCGCTCGAACATTTGGGCGAAGGTACGCGCTGGAGCGAAGACGTTCGGGGCACCAACGCGATCGGGACATCGCTCTTCGAAAAGCGGCCGGTTGCAGTCCTCGGCGGCGCTCACTTCGATCGCGCGAACTCGGGAATCTTCTGTTACGCGGCGCCCGTCGTCGATCCACACGGCGAAGTGATCTGTGTGTTGGACGTCAGTGGGCCGATGGCCGAACATGACAAGGCGATCGGTACCGCGGTTCGCGCGACCGCGTCGGCGATCGAGTTGAAGCTGCGGATGCAGGTCTTCGACAGCGCGGTCGTCGGCGGCCTCGCAACGCTCGCGCGCGTCATCGATCATTTGCACGAGCCGGCGTTCGTCATCGATGTGCGCGGACAGGTCCTGTGCAGCAATGACTCCGCGCTCGACGTGCTCGGAGATCTCGACGCGCGCGTGGCCGAGACTGCATTTCGTCGGCAGCTGCCAGCCTGGCGTGACGCTGCGCTTCGCGATGGCAAGATCCTCGCGAATGGTCGCGTCCAGAATCACGCACTGACGCTCGAGCCGCTGCGCGGTCACGATGGCCGGCCGATTGCATTACTCGTAATCGCCAAACCAGCGCAGCGCCCCACGCGCGAGGCGGTGCGCCCGTGTGAGCGGGATCCGCGCGTCGCCGACGCTTTTATTGGGGTACTCGGCACCGATCCTGCGCTCGAGCGGGAGAAGTCGCGCGCCTGTGCTTACGCGCGCACCGATATCCCAGTCTTACTTCTGGCCGAGACCGGGACCGGCAAGGAATTGTTCGCGCATGCGATCCACGTCGGCAGCGCTCGCCGCACCGGCCCGTTCGTCCCGATCAATTGCGGTGCGGTGCCGCCGACGTTGCTCGAGAGCGAGTTGTTCGGCCACGCGCCTCACGCGTTCACGGGTGCGAGCCCGCGCGGCTCGGAGGGTAAGATCGCAGCCGCTCACAGCGGCACGCTGTTCCTCGACGAGATCGGCGACATGCCGCCGGCCCTTCAAGGCTTGCTGCTGCGCTTTCTGGACGACGGCACGTACTACCGCGTGGGCGATAGTCAGGCACGGAAGGCGAGCGTGCGAATCGTCTGTGCGACCTGTCGCGACCTCCCCGCGCGCGTTCTCGCGGGTGAGTTTCGTCAGGATCTGTTCTATCGGATTCAGGGTGCGTGTGTTTCGCCGCCGCCGCTTCGCGAGCGAAACGATCGGGTCTGGCTCGCCGAGCAGTTGCTTGCAGCTCAGGGCGGCGGGCGTACTCTGAGCCGCGGCGCCAAAGAATACATCCTGAGCCACGCGTGGCCGGGAAACGTGCGCGAGTTGAAGAGTGCGCTCATGCAAGCGAGCGCGCTCGCGACTGGGGCTCAGATCGAACGTGAGGATTTCTCTCAGCCATTGCTCCGCGATCTCGTCGCCAAACATTCGAACGGCGCGACTGCGGTTTCAGACGTGCGTCCGCGCGCACTGCTATTGCGGGAGGCTGTGGATGAAGCACTGCGCATGACCAACGGCAATCTGAGCGAAGCGGCGCGGCGCCTTCGGATGGCGCGAAGCACGCTCTATCGCATTTTGCACCGTGACCTGCGCGATGAAACGGCATCGAGCGAATAGCCCGAACCGCGGCAATGGTCGCATGTCGATCCTTCGCCAGGAGCGATAGACCGTCCACCAACAGCGCGACGCGTCGCGCGTTGGACTACGTGCTTAGCTGTCGGCCGCTTTGAGCATCGTCCAACCGGAGCTATCGATCGACACCGCAATCGGTTCCATCGAGCCGCCCGCGCGACCGAACACTTCCCGCATCAGGTCACGATCGGCGATCACGACGATCGTCTCGCCACGGTACACGTCCGACAGATCCTGGACCGCTCGCGCGAGACTCGTGCCATCAACGACGTCCGCCAGAATCTTCAGCGAGCAGCCCGCTTGTTGCCCGAGCACAGTCGCGCGGGCGAGGTCGCCTGCATCGGCCGCGATCGCAGATGCGGCGAAGACGCCGGAGTAACGCTCGTTTCCGGGCGTCAGAAGACTCGCGCCAAGGTCGAGCAAGTCGCGAGCGACGAACAAGACCTTGGCGGGGCACTGAAGATCGCTCATCACACCAGTTTAGCCGCTCGAACCCAGCTCCGCCGCTGCGACCGGCGCCGCCGGTGGCCTAAACAGATCGCGCTCAGCCGCTCTCGGGTCGTTCACGACGTGCGACGCGACATCGAAAATCATAGTCGCCTTCGTCGACGCGTCGTACTTCGGCCAGTTCGGCAAGCCGGCGTGATTGGGGTCACCGCTTCTCGCGAAGGCAAGCCATGCCTCGCTCATGCTGTCTGCGAGCTGCTGCTGCTCTGGACCGATGCCCGACATGGACTCGGACCTCGCGACATTGTCGAACACGAAGCCGATGTCGAGCGCATGCGGCACCAAGTACTTGCCACCTTGCACCGGAGTCTCCCAATCGAGCAGGTAGAAGTAGACTGGAGCGCCGCCTTGTTCGGCTTTGCGATTGGCCTCCGCAACGCTGGAGCGATAAAACCCGCAGTCTGTAGTGATGGTGAAGTACGTAGCGGCCGGCGCGTAACTCGGATGCAGCTTGCGATACTGCGCGATGACTGCGTCCACATCGAGGCCCTGCAGCCAAGGCGCCAACCGCTTCGGTAGCGACTCCCAAGTCAACGCGAACAGCTGCGGAGCCGCTGCGCCTTCCAGCAATGAAGTCTCGGTGCGACACGTGCCGATCAGCATTGGGACTTGCCGGCCTTGCGGCGCGGCGTCGGGATAAAACGGATGACGTGCGATATTGCGCCCATCCAACACCGGGCCCGTCGCGATGCCAACCGCGCCGGGTTGGGACGCAGTCGCGACAGCTGTTTGAATCTGTTCGAGAGGCAGACTGCGGATCTGATCGATGGTGTCACGTGTCAGACCGAGTTGCTCGATCACACGCGCTGCCGCCTGCGCCGCGACATCTTCGGGCGTCACTCTCAACCAGGGACCGCTCTGCACAATCCCGCGATGGAACAAGCCCTGTGCGGAGTCCATGCCCATCAACACGGAGACCTTCGCGCCGCCGCCGCTCTCGCCGAAGATCGTAACGTTGTCTGCATCGCCGCCAAACTCTGCCGCGTGATCGCGCACCCAGCGCAACGCGAGCACGATATCCAGAATGCCGGCGTTGCCGCTGTCGGCGAACGATTCGCCGTACTCTCCGAGATACAGATGACCAAAGCTGTTGAGGCGGTGATTGATGGTGATCACGACGACGTCGCCACGACGCGCGAGTCGTGTGCCCTCATACGCGTTCGACGATCCTGAGCCAGTCACGAACCCGCCGCCGTGAAGCCAGACCATGATTGGCCGCTTGCTCCCGTCACGTAGTCCAGGAGTCCAAACGTTCAAGAACAGGCAGTCTTCACTCGTCGGTAAGGGTGGCTTCGGTCGCCACGATGCAAACAGGCCGCCGCCATCTCCAGAAACTGCTTGCGGTGCAGACGCTCCGTACTGCAGCGCGTCGCGCACGCCTGTCCAAGGTGCGGCGGGTTGCGGTGCGGCGAAGCGAGTGGTGAAAGTGTCTTCGCCGTAGCGAACACCCTTGAACACGTTGATGCCATCGTTCATTGCACCGCGGATCTTGCCGGCGCGCGTCTCAGCAATCGGACCATCCACCATGTCGTCCTCCAGTGCGGGTCGTACGGCTACCACGAGCGTTTCGCTCGGACCGCACGTTACACCGAGCCGGCGTGGAGACCATGGCGAACCGAGGTGGGTGCGGGGCCAAAGTCTTCACGGATGTTGCCAGTGTGCGAGTGCTGACGAACCCAATACGCCTTTTGCTCCCAAAGCTAAGTCGTTGAATCGAAAAGCAACGGCTCAGGCCGGAGATCCGCGCGACGATGCGACGACCAACACGCTTCTATTGCTTCAGCATGCGTGCCGCGGCCGCCCGCCGCCAAGGGCTGCGCGAGCGCAAGCAGGAAGGGGTTCTACGCAGTGAAGGAAAATCACGCGTCGCGCGAATACGCGCGTGGCTGCACTTCGAGATCCGCAAGCCGATCAACGCTGCCTGGCGGCGCTGGCGGCAGCCGTCGCCTTGCATGCGCTGATCGCACTCAGCGCAGCGCGCGGCGCGCCGGGAGCTCGCGAGCCGCCGGCGTTGCGAGCCCGCTCCGTGATCGACTTCGAGCTCGAGCGCCCAAGACCGCTGCCGGTTCCGGTCGCAGCAGCCGTACCGGAGCGGGCTGCGCAGGTTCAACCTGCGACGTCCACTGCGCGACGAGCTGCGCCAGCCGCATCGAGCAAAGCTGCTGCTCGAGCGCCCCCTGCCCTGCAATCTCCCCCGCAAGCCGAGTCCGCACTCGCTGCGTCGCCCGAGCCCGAACGAGCCGAACCAGTCGACTTCACCTCCAACGATTTCGTGATTGGCGCGCGGTCGATCTACGCGGAGCGTCCAAGCGGCGCGGACGCAACAAAGGCTGACACGCCGAGTCCCGCTTTCGCTGCGGAAGCGTCGGATCGATCACGCCGTGCATCCGTGCTCGGCAGCGACGAGTGGCAGTGCCCGTTTCCGCAGGAGGCAAACGACGATCAGATCGATCACGCCGTCGTGAGCCTACGCGTCGACGTCGATGCCAACGGCGGCGTGCGACAGCTCGCGATCGTCGAGGATCCGGGACACGGTTTCGCCCGCGAGGCGCTGCACTGCGCGCGGAGCAAACACTGGAGCCCTGCGCTCGATCGTGCGGGCAACCCGAGTGCAGGCACACTGACGGTCCACATCCGCTTCGAACGTTAGTTGGTTTGCAGATGAAGGATCTGACAGTCGACGCGCGAAGACATGGCAGATGACTTCGCGACCGAGACACTCGACGGCGTGGCTGCTGCGAGCGGCACTATCCCTCGGCAGCGCGTCCGCGTTCGCCCAAGATGCCCCCGCACTGACAGCGCCGCTGGTGCAAAACAGCACCGACGTCGCTTATCCCGACGGTGCTCACGGCGACGCGGTCGTAATACTCGAGCTCGCGATAGATCCGAACGGCACCGTGTCGCAGGCAGACGTCCTCGCAGGCACCGCACCGTTTGCAGAGCACGCCCAGCGCGCCGTACTCGGCTGGCATTTCACGCCGGCTCGTCGCGGCGAGCTCGCCGTCGCCGCACGCATACGGGCCCGAGTGCAGTTTCATCAGCAACACCCCAGTCCAACCCTGACACAACCGACTAAACCTGCCACCGCGCCAACCGCCGTGGGAGCTCCGCTCGAGGTCACCGTGCGCGGCCAGCGGCAAGCCATCGGTCAAACCACGTTGTCTGCGGCCGAGGTGCGCGACATGCCGGGTGCGTTCGGGGATCCGTTCCGCACCGTCGAAGCCTTGCCGGGCGTGACCCCGGTGCTGAGCGGCTTTCCGTACTTTTACGTGCGCGGAGCTCCGCCCAACGACAACGCCTATTACATTGATGGCGTGCGAGTGCCGCTGCTGTTTCACCTCGGCATCGGACAGGGCGTGATCCACCCCGGGCTCGTCGATCGCATCGAGTTCTACCCAGGGGCGCCGCCGGCCAGCTATAGCGGCACGGTCGGTGCTGTGATCGCCGGAACGACGCGCGCGCCCAGCACGAGCCTGCGCGGCGAGATCAACTTGCGCTTACTCGACGTCGGAGCACTGCTCGAGGTTCCGATCGACGACGGTCACGGCAGCGTGCTAGTCGCCGGACGTTACGGATATCCAGGTCCGATCCTCAGCGCGATCACGTCCGAACTGTCACTCGGGTACTGGGACTATCAGGCGCGCGCGAGCTGGCGCATCGCCGATCACGACACTGTCGGATTATTCGCATTCGGTAGCCACGACTATCTCGGAACGCTCGAGTCGGGTCGCATGGTCGAGTTGTTTAGCTCCGACTTTCACCGGCTCGATCTTCGCTACGAACATGCGTTGGCCGACGGCTACGTCCGCTTCGCAGCCACTGGCGGCTACGACTCGCAAGGCGGCACGTTTGATTCCGAGGGTCCCGTCACGACGATCGACGCGCTCTCGGGCGCGGTGCGTTTGGAAGTCGACAGCGCGCTCTCGTCCGTGCTGCGCTTGCGTAGCGGCGCAAGTGCGCGCTTCGACAACTATCGCTTCGAGCAAGGCACGGCGCCGGTGCGTCCGAGCGGTGCGATGCAACCAGCAGTCCCCTCGACGGCCGATCCACCTCCCACCAACCTGAGCGGTGGGGTGAACGCCGAGTTCGTCTGGCAAATCACACCGAGTGTCGAGATCGTTCCCGCTGCGAGCTTCGACATGTTGGCGTCGTCGCGCGCCGAACCGGAGCCTGCGGAAACGCGCGTGCAGACGATCTTGCCCGCGTTCGATCCGCGGCTCGGCGCCCGCGTGCTGATCGCGCGCGATGTCGCCTGGCTCTCGAGCATCGGGCTTTCGCACCAGTATCCGAGCCTGCGCGTCTCGGCGATCCCTGCTCCGCTCGTGTCCGTCCCCGGCTTTCCATTCGGCCGCGAGCAGCTGCAAACGGTGTTGCGCGGCAGCCAAGGCATCGAGCTGACACTACCCGAAGCGATCGTGATGACTGTCACAGGCTTCGTCGCGGGTTGGTCCGGTCTGAGTGATCTGACTGCCAACTGCATTCAGATCATGCCAGCGAACATGCCTGGCCGCAGCGAAGCCGAGGGTCCACCGCCCCCGCTCCCGTACCACTGTCCTGCCGATGAACCAGTGACCGGCCGCGCCTACGGACTTGAGCTGCTGGTGCGACGGCCGCTGTCGAAACGTCTGAGCGGCTTGCTCGCCTACACACTCTCGCGATCGACCCGCAAGGCCCATTTCGTGACAGCCGAAGGCGGTGACGCCGTCGCGAACGTCCCGAGTGAGTTCGACCGCACGCACGTGCTGAACGCGATCCTCGCCTACGACCTGGGTGCCGGCTGGCGGAGCGGCGCCAGGTTCGTATTCTACACCGGCACGCCTTACTCCGAGTTGGACGGGAACTTGCCGGTGCCGCCGTACAATGCCCAGCGCGATCCTCCGTTCTTTCGCCTGGATGTCCGGCTCGAGAAGCGCTGGCGGCTCGGCAACAGCGGCTCGATCGCGTTCGTGCTGGAGGGACAGAACGTGACACTAAGCAAACAAACCAGCAGTTTGGGCACGGACTGCATCGGTGATGCGTCCCCGGACTCGCACACCACCCGCTGCAAGCGCGCGACCATCGGGCCGCTCACGCTGCCGAGCGTGGGCGTGGAAGCATTTTTCTGAGATTTTTTCGCGCCAGTCACAAAGGTTTCGAGCTCGGGCGGCGAACACGAGCGAGAGCCGTGGGCAGTCCAAAGTGGTATGCGCTGAGTCTGGCAGGCCTGATGCCCATTCTGGCAGGGCTGTTCGCGCCCGCGGTGCGCGCCCTCGACAGCAGCTGCCCCGAGCTCGCGGTCGAAGTGAACCCGTTGCTGCGCAGCCGCTGGCCGGACGCGCGAAAGCGAGTGGGGGAGACGTTCGAGGCGCGAGACGACATCGAGGCGTGTGCCAGAGTCCGGCTGCGCCTGCGCGGCAGATCGATCGTCGTCGACGTCGTGCTGCCTGATGGTCGCGTCGCTTCGCGTTCGGTTGCGCGCCGTGAGGACGTCGTGCCCACGCTCGAAGCGTTGTTGCTGGTCCTGCAGCCCTTGACTGCGGAGGCGGAGATCGAGCTCGAGCGGGCGGCGCTTCCGGAGCCGGAGCGACAGCCGGCACCGCCACAACCGCAGCCCGCGCAGCCTGCGACCGAACTCACACTCGCGAGCGGCCGGCCGGTTGTGGACCGCGGCGCGTCCAGCCCAACGCTCGCGGAAACCTCGCACTCGGACAGCAGCCTCGGCTTCGAGTTTTCGATCGCGACCGGCGTGCGCATCGGCGCTGGCCAAGTCGGACTCGGCCTGGGCGCGCTTTCGTTTCTCGACATCGCCGGCTGGCTGCTCGGTGTCGAAGGTCGGGTGGACCAATATCAACGCGTGACGGACGGCCTCGCTGCAGCGGCCTTGGAGATCGCGCTCTTGTTGGGTCGACGCTTTCGCTTCGACGGCCTAGCGCTCGATCTCACTGCAGGCCCCGCAGTGGCTCTGCTTCAAGGCGGCACTGAGATCGCCGAAGCTGCACCGACGCCGCAGCCGCGCGTGTTCTCCGATAGCGGCGTCACGGCGCGTGTGCTCGCCTGTGCACGCTTGAACTTCAGCGCGCACTCGGTGCTTCGCAGCTTCGTCGGCATCGACGCCGCATTTGAGCCCGCACAATTGGCTGTCGCCGAGCCGGATCGCAACGTAGTTCGACTGCCAGGCTGGAGCTTGGGAATCGCGGTCGGCGCAACGGTGGGCACGCGATGATCGTCCGCCGCACAACCGGCCGGGCAGCCGCGCGCGACGTACCGATCGCTTCCGACGCGGAGATCGTTCGTCGGCTTGCGAGCGGCGAGCTCGGCGCGCTCGGCGAGCTCTACGATCGCTACCACGAGCCCCTGCGGCGCTTCCTCGCGCGCGCAACCTCGGATGCAGAAGACGTCGACGACTTGGTGCACGCCACTTTCCTCGCTGCAGCCAAACTCGCGGCGCGCTTCGACGGCCGCGCCTCGTGTCGACCGTGGCTCACCGGCATCGCAGCCCAGCTATTGCGACGCCGTGGTCGCGCCTTGGGCCGCTTTTTTGCGGTCTTGACTTCGTTTCAGCGCTCGCGTGCCGCCCACGTCGATCCACGCCCGGCCCGTGAAGCGCGCGGCGACGTCGTGCGCGCGCTCGCGCAGCTCAGCGAAACCAAACGCATCACCTTCCTGATGGCGACTCTCGAAGGCCTCAGCTGCGAAGAGATCGCGGCGGCATTGCAGATTCCGATCGGCACCGTCTGGACCCGCTTACACGCCGCACGACGCGAGCTGCGTCTCGCGCTGGTGGAGGATGGCGAGCCATGACGCGCGGCTGCCCACGCCGTTTCGAAGTTGCAGCCGTCAGCGACGGTCGCGTCCTCGGCATCGAGCGTGAAAACTTTCAACGCCATCTGACCGGCTGCCTCGATTGTTCTCACGAAGCCCGAGCGCTCGGTGCGCTCGATGCAGCGGTGCGCGCGCTACCAGCTCCCGCAGTAAACGTGCTCCACGCGCGCCGCGAACGAACTCGCCTCCTCGCAGCGTTCGATCGCGAGCTCGTAACGACGGAGCGACGCAGTGAGCCGATGCACTGGTTGTGGGCGCCTGCAATCGTCGCGCTCCTGCTCTTGTGGCAACTGCGGTCCGCCTCACCCGAGCCGGTCGGCAAACCCCTCGTTCACGCGTCCAGTAGCGCGGTCTGGACCATGCGAACGCAAGGCCAACTCGACCAACTCCGGCTCGAACGCGGCTCCCTCTCGATCCAGATCGATCACTCGCGAGCGATCACCCGTCGCCTCATCGTCCTCCTGCCCGATGGCGAGCTCGAAGACATCGGCACCAAGTTCACAGTCAGCGTCGAAAACGCCCGCACCACCCACGTCGCAGTCCAAGAAGGCAGCGTGGAACTACGCGTCCGCGGGCGGCCTGCGGTGATCCTCGCGGCCGGCGAAACTTGGATCCCCGCGCCGCCGCCCACGGCTGCGAGCTGCGCGACCAAACCCGTGACCGCGATCAAACCCGTGACCGCGGTCGAGCCTGTGCCCACGATCGAACCTGCGCCCACGATCGAACCCGCGCCTGCGCGGTCGCGTGCGCGCCTGCGCCCCGCGACGACTTCCGCGCGCACCTTTCGCGACGCGGTTGCTCTCCTCCAGGCCGGCGACAACACGGCAGCCGCGCGAGCTTTCGCGAGCTTTGCAGCGAACTACCCGCGAGATCTGCGCGCTGAAGACGCGGCGTATCTACGTGTGATCGCGCTGCAGAGGAAGGGGGACGAGGTGGGAATGAAGCACGCGGCGCGTGTGTATCTGCAGCGTCACCCAGCGGGGTTTCGGCGGGCTGAAATGGAATCGGCTTCGAGGTAAATCTGATGCCGGAGCGAGCGCAGGTGCTGGCGCATGCCCTCGGCCAAAGTCACGCGCGCTACGTGCGTGCGAACACGTTCGTCCTTGCGAAGCGACTGCTGCTTTGGAGCTTGGCGATCTGCAACTCAACAACGCGTGCCGCCATGACGGCGCAAGTAGCCTCCCGGCGGAACACCCTTCCAGCGCTTGAATGCCGCGATGAATGACGATGAATCCCTATAGCCCAATCGCGCGGCGACCTGTTCCACGCTCAGTTGCGTCGTCGTTAGAAGCTCCTCCGCGAGTTGCTCGCGCGTCTGCTCCACGAGTTGGCGATACGATGTCGATTCGCGCGTGAGCTGATTGCGCAGGGTACGCGTAGTCATGCCGAGCTTCGCAGCGACTGCGCGCATGTCTGGGAACTCTCCGGGCTTCTGCAGAATCAGCGAACGAGCACGTCCAGCGATTCCCGCTTGCAACTTCCGGCTCTCGAGCAACGAGCGGCATTGCTCCTCGCTGATGCGTGAGCTGAGCTCATCACTGAGTGAGTTTTGCAAGTTGAGCATCTCGACATCGATCGCCATGCAGTTTCGCGGCGCATCAAACTGCGGAACCATCCCAAAAATTGATTCGAACGCCGCGAAGTAGCGCGGCTTGGACGCGCGTAGCTGGAGGTACAACACCGGCACCGTATAACCGAACAGATTGCGCCCGAAGGTGACAGCGGCGCCGAGGTCGCGCTCGACGAGTTCCGCGCGCACGTCGTCCGGGTTGTCGCTGTCGTCGTAGAAGAATCGCGCTTCGCGGCCGCCAACCTCGAACTCGAATCGGTTGAACGAATACGAGAGATCGAAGTAACGCACGATCGTGTCGACTGCATTACCCAAGGTTGCACTCGTCAAGAGCGCGAACCCCAACATGCCGTGTGTTGTCGCTTGATAGCGCAGACCCGCTTCGAGTCCGAATGCAACGTCGGGACCCACTGCACGCATGATGTTGCGAAGAACGCCGAGCTCTTGCTGGCCCGCGACCTCGAGCGCGGGATCGCGCAACTGCGCTTCGGTTAGTCCAGTACAAGCGACGCAAACCTGCTCGGAGATTTGGTGCTCCGCGGCGACGCGGATCATCAGCTGAGTGCTGGCGGCGGGCCGAGGTAAGCTCCAGTGCGGCATGGTCCGCTGACTCCGTGAAGATTGTCGAACGCGCTCAGCTTAACCGAAATGCGCTTCGCACCAAGCGTAGCAATCAGATCGTACGTCGATGCATCGCGCAGTGAGGCACCTGACTGACAAAGCTACTAGCTGACTGTTGGATCTCAACCGCTCGAATGTGTGGAGCGGAAGCAGAATGTCGAGCAGAGGAAAATCCAGTGCGGTTTCGAAGGTTTGATGAGTGTTGCTCCATCTCTGGGGTCTGTCGGTCGCTTCCTCCACCGTAGAGTGCATTCGGTTTGTGCGCGCACTCGGAAGAAACGAGCGCGGCGCGGAAGAAGGTGCACGATGGGCTACGCGGGAAAGATCAATCAGCGAACTGTCTGGTGTTGCGTTGGAGTAGTTCTGACGATGACTGGATGTTCGGCATCTGACGATGCTTCGAGTGATGGACCCAAACGAGTTTCGTCACCCACGGTGACAGATCCTGTCGGCTCTGCGGGCAGCGCTAGCGCGATAGGTGTGGGAGCAGCCGCTGGCACTGGCGCCAGTATTGGATCGCCGAATCGCGCTGGCAGCGCCGCTCCGAGCGGCCTGCCATCGAGCGGTTCGACTCCGAAAATGTCTACACCGGCGAGCCCTGGAGCGATGCCTGCGCCGATGGCTGGTGGTGCACCGATGGCGATGGGCACACCAGCGGGGCCCTCGATCGACATGCCCGCCGCGCCGCCGACGCCGCCCGGCAAGCTTTGCTTGCAACCGGGAAATGGGATGTACACGTCGCCTGGTCCGTACAAGGTCGCGAAGAAAGACATCGACCTCGGCATGATTCAAGCCACTCAACATACCGGCAAATACACGATCTATTACCCCGATCCACTCGAAGCGAACTGCGCGCATCCGATCGTCGCGTGGGGCAACGGTACCGGCGTCACCGACTCCGATTTCACTTATGACTTCTTGAACAGCAACGCTGCGAGCTGGGGCATCGTGGTCGCAGCATCTTCGGAAGACAATACCGGTTCTGGCGCGTTTCACAAAGCCGGCCTCGACTATCTGCTCAAGGAAAACACGACGCAGGGCAGCATGTTTTTCGGCAAGTTGAGTACGCGTGCGGGAGTTTCGGGCCATTCACAAGGTGGCTTTGGTGCAGGTGTCGGATCGTCTCATCCGAATGTTCAGGCGGTGGTCGTCGAAGGAGCGACGTTCATTGCGACCCAGAAAGTTGCTGGGCTCACGCTCACTGGAACGATGGACATTG
>DASRXR010000850.1:0-11268 GCA_035687405.1 Polyangiales bacterium | reverse complement strand
AAACTGTGTGCACCGGACGCGCTGTTCGTAATCGAGCACGCTGGAACTGATGCGCTCGCAACACTACGCAAGCTGGTGGTCGTAGGCCGCTACAGCTACGGCGACAGCGCTCTGACGCTGCTTGCGCGCTCCCCGCAAATGGGAGAGGGTGTAGTGAAAAGCATGGCTACAGAGTCATCTCCAGCTGGGTCGTCCAAGTCCGAACGGCCTGAATATGCTGTCTCGGCAGCGGTATACGCAGGCAGCTTCGACCCGATCACGAACGGGCACGTCGCGATCATCAAGAGTGGGCTCGTCGCGTTCGAGCGCATCATCGTCGCGGTGCTGACGAACACGGCAAAGAAGCCGATGTTCACGGTGGAAGAGCGCATGGAGATGATCAGTGACGCCGTCGGCGGCGACCCGCGGGTCGAAGTCGATCGGTTCGATCACGGTCTGCTCGTGAACTACGCCCGCGAAAAAGGCGTGCGCATCGTGCTCCGCGGCTTGCGCGCCGTCGGCGACTTCGAGCACGAGCTGCAGATGGCGAACATGAACCGCCACCTCGATCCTGGGATCGAGACCGTGTTCATCATGGCGAACGATTGGTTCTACGTCAGCTCGACGCTGATCAAAGAGGCGGCCGTGCTCGGCGGCGACCTCCACGGCATGGTGCCGGAGTTGGTAGAGAAGAAGCTGCGCGAAAAGTTCGGCCGGTAAAAGGCCGGCCGCAGTAGCCCCTGCGCGACGAGCCTGCGCACTTCGGGTAGCGCGGCGATGCTGATGCGACCGGAGCGCAGCTCGTCGAGCGATGTTTCACCGCTCGCGAGGGCCGCGCGCACGCGCAAGTAGCCGAGCAGGTAGCCGCAGTCGCGAGCCACGCCGCCGCCGCGATGTGCGCGTTCCGCGATCGCGATCGATTCCGAAGCCGCGAAGCCGTGCTCTTTGAACAGCAAGCTCGCGGTCTCGCCGAAGGTCGCGCCTTCGTGCATCGAGTCCGTCGCGAGCACGCGGCCGGCGAGCGAACGCAAACGCCCGCGATCGAGCAAGCCGAACGCCGCTTCCACCGAGAGCGCAACGCCCTCCTGATCCGCAAACGCAAAGCCGGTGCCCCACTCCATGATCCGGAGCGGCTGAGTGCGGCCGTTGGCGGCGGATGTCAGGTGACCCAACACCTCGTGCACGGCGAGCCGCAGCGCTTCGCGCGGCCCGAAGTGACGGTCTGCGAGGAAGACGGTCTTGTCGCCGGTAGCGGCGCCCGCCGTGAGGTTCGGCTCCACCCGCACGTTCACATCGAGCCCAGCCGCTTGCGCGATGCTCTCGACGAGCGCGCGCAAACACGGCGAACCATCCTGCGCGTCCGAAGGTATGTCCAGGCGCTCCTCACGCCTTGGACGCGTGCGCAGAAGCCGCCGCGCGTAGTCACTCAGGCGAACGGAGCCCTCCGGCGTGCCCGTATCAACGCGCTGGTCTCCGCGCCCGAACCTCCGTGCCGCGAGCGGCCGTACGCGCCGCCGGTCACCCAAGTTCGCGAGCAGGAGTAAGTCCAGCTCGAGCTCGTCGATCTTCGTCAGATACAGCGGCGCACCCGGGACGTTCAGCGCGAGCATGCGAAGGCTGTCGAGGTAGCGCAGCTGATCGCGGCAGCTCTTCGCTTCCGGGTACTCGAAATTTGCGACCGGCATTTCGCCGCGCTCGAGCTGCGCTTGCAACCGCAAGCGCTCACCGGCGGCATTGCGCGCGGTCAGGTTCGGCAAGAGCTTCACGCCGCGTGCGACGAGCGCGAGCTTGTCCTCGAACAAGCGTGCGGCTCGATACGCGCGCGGGTCGGGCGCCGGCAATCGTGAAGTGTCCGAGGCCATCGCCTCGCCCTCCTCCCCGTTCTGCACGGGCTGTAGATCAGGGCGAGACATGACCAACCCGCATCACAAAAGCTGACTGGCGCGTTCGGCAAGCTCCGAGCGCTCGCCTTTCGTCAGTGTGACGTGACCGCCGATGCGCTCGGCTTTGAACTTCTCAGCCACGGTCGCGAGACCGTTGCTTTGCGCGTCGACGTACGGGTTGTCGATCTGATCGGGATCGCCCGTCAGGATGATCTTGGTATCGGTGCCGCAGCGCGTGATGATCGTCTTCACTTCGTGCGGCGTCAGGTTCTGCGCCTCATCGACGATCAGAAACTGAGCCGGCAACGTACGACCACGAATGTAGGTGAGCGGCTCGACCTGGATCGTGCCCGCTGCGATCAGCTCCTCGTAACTACGGCCCGCATCCAGCCGGCCACCGCCGGTGGTGAAGATGTATTCGAGGTTGTCGAAGATCGGTTGCATCCAGGGGTTCAGCTTCTCTTCGATCGTGCCAGGCAGGTAGCCTACGTCGCGACCGAGCGGAAAGATCGGGCGCGACACGAGCAGCCGGCCATATACACCCTCGAAGACGACCTTGCGCAACCCGGCCGCGACCGCAAGCAGCGTCTTACCGGTACCTGCCCGACCGAGCAGTGTGACGAGCTGCACTTTGTCGTCGAGGAGTAGATCGAGCGCGAAGCTTTGCTCGAGATTGCGAGGCTTCACGCCCCATGCGCCGTCGCGCGGCACCCGCAGGGGCACGAGGTTCCCGGTGTGCGCATCCACCCGACCCAGCGCAGTGTGTTTCGGATTCGCTTGATCCGCGAGCACGACACACGCGTTCGGGTAGAGGTTCGAATTCGTCAACAAGCTCAGCTCGAGTGGCTGACGCTTTGCGAGGTGATCGACGAACTCGCCTTTGGCCGAAACGTGTTGGAAGCCGCTGTAGAGCTCGTCGCTCTCGATGCGGCCGCCCTCATAGTTTTCGGCGCAGAGCCCGAGCGCATCCGCCCGAATCCGCAGATTCGTGTCCATCGACACGAACACGGTCTGCTGCTCGGGGTGGATGTTGCGTTCGATGATCGCAACCTGCAGGATTTTGTGGTCCGCGCTTCTGCCGTTTTTCTCGGCGAGCACGTCGGATGGCACTGCCACCCGCAAGCGGCCGCCGCTCGGCAGCGCCACTCCACCCTGTAGATTGTCGTGCGCTTCCTCGCGGAGCTCGTCGATGAAACGCGTGAGCATGCGGGCGTTGCGGCCCAGCTCATTCATGTCGCGTTTGAAGTGGTCGACTTCCTCGATCACGTAGATCGGAAGGACCACCTCGTGCTCATCGAACTTGAAGATCGCCCGCGGGTCGTGCAGCAGGACGTTGGTGTCGAGAACGAATACCTTGTGCACTTATCGATAACCTAGCACGCGGGATCACCGAGCTTCCACACGAATCGCCCTACATGGATTCCGCCGCTCCCGCGTGCTTCATTGCGGGACGGGCAGACGCGCGGCAAGTGATTCCCGTGTGTTGTCAACGTGCGGAGAGTGCTACGATCTCCGCAGCTAAACCGGGTGCCGCCCAGGTGGCCGCCCAGCGAGGATTTCTATGGCGACCGACATGTCCTCTGCGAGCTTGGTGTCTAAGATCGCGGCACTGCAGGACTACAAGCAGTACGAGGATCTCCATTGGGAAGGATCCTTCGAAGACTATCTCCGCGTCGTGCGCGAGAAACCGGAAGTCACGCGCAACGCCTTCCAGCGCCTCTACGACATGATCGTGAGCTACGGCGAGGAAGAGTACATCGACAACAAGAAACGCCTGGTGCGTTATCCGTTTTTTCGCGATCCGATGGAGGGCGGTCGCGACGCACTGCACGGCCTCGACATCCCATTGATGCGGCTCGTGCACGTGTTGCAAGCGGCGGCGCACGGCTACGGTCCGGAGAAACGCATCATCTTGTTGCACGGTCCGGTCGGCTCTTCGAAGAGCACGATGGCGCGGTTGCTCAAGAAGGGCATCGAGCACTATTCGCGTACGACACCGGGCTGCTTGTACACGTTCAAGTGGGTGAACCTGCAAGGCACCGGTTGCGTTGCGGAGGACGACACGCACGGCGAGTTCCCCTGCCCGATGCACGAAGAACCGCTGCGGTTGGTTCCGAGTGAGTGGCGGCCGAAGGTCGTTCGCGAGCTTGCGCTTGGGAACGATCATCATCGCGTGAAGATCGAGGGCGATCTCGATCCCGCGTGCCGCTTCGTGTTTCAGCGGTTGATGAATCGCTATCACGGCGACTGGGGCAAGGTGGTCGCGAATCACATCCGCGTGAAGCGGCTGTTGCTCTCGGAAAAGGATCGCGTCGGTATCGGCACGTTCCAGCCGAAGGACGAGAAGAACCAGGACGCAACCGAGCTCACGGGTGACATCAACTACCGTAAGATCGCCGAGTTCGGTTCGGACTCCGATCCGCGTGCGTTCAACTTCGATGGTGAGCTCAACATCGCGAACCGCGGCATCGTGGAGTTCGTCGAGATTTTGAAGCTCGACGTCGCGTTCTTGTACGACCTGCTCGGTGCGACGCAGGAGCACAAGATCAAGCCGAAGAAGTTCGCGCAGACCGACATCGATGAAGTCATCATCGGTCACACGAACGAGGCCGAGTACAAGAAGCTCCTGAACAACGAGTTCATGGAAGCGTTGCGAGATCGCACGATCAAGATCGACATCCCGTACATCACGAAGATGAGCGAGGAGATTCGGATCTACGAGAAGGACTTCTCGCAGGAGCGGTTGCGCGGCAAACACGTTGCGCCGCACACGCTGGAAGTCGCGGCGATGTGGGCGGTGCTGACGCGGCTCGAGGAGCCGAAGAAGCATCAGATCTCGGTGCTGCAGAAGATGAAGCTGTACGACGGCAAGATGTTGCCGGGCTTCACCCAGGACAACGTGAAGGAGCTCCGCAAGGAGACGACACGTGAAGGTCTGGATGGCGTCTCACCGCGCTACGTGCAGGACAAGATCAGTAACGCGCTCGTGCGCGACGGTGTCGAAGGTTATATCAACCCGTTCATGGTGTTGAACGAGCTCGAGAAGGGCTTGAAGCATCACTCGCTCTTCAGTGACGAGGAGCAGCGCAAGCGTTACGCCGAGCAGATCGCGGTCGTGAAGGGCGAGTACGAAGAGATCGTCAAAAACGAAGTGCAGCGAGCGATCAGCGCCGACGAAGGTGCGATCGCGCGGTTGTGCGCGAACTACATCGACAACGTGCGCGCCTACACGCTCAAGGAGAAGGTCAAGAACCGGTACACCGGTCGCGATGAGGCTCCCGACGAGCGGTTGATGCGTTCGATCGAAGAGAAGATCGACATCTCCGAAAATCGCAAAGACGACTTCCGCCGCGAGATCATGAACTACATCGGTGCGCTCGCGATCGAGGGCAAGAAGTTCACGTACGACACGAACGATCGTTTGCGTCGTGCGCTCGAGATGAAGTTGTTCGAGGATCAGAAGGACTCGATCAAGTTGAGCTCGTTCGTCTCCAACGTCATCGACAAGGAGACGCAGGACAAGATCGACGTGATCAAGAGCCGGTTGATCAAGTACTACGGCTACAACGAGGCCTCGGCGAATGACGTGTTGTCGTTCGTTGCGAGTATCTTTGCTCGCGGCGACGTCAAAGAATAATTGAGCGGCAGCGCCCGACGGCCAAAGCCCCTGGAACCGCAAGGTCCCGGGGGCTTTTTCAATTCGTCTGCGCGCAGACTGACAACGTTACTTGTCGGTCGCGCCGTTCATGATCCACTGCTTCAGCGTCGTGAGTTGCGCCGCTGTGAGGCCGACTCCGGAGGGCGGCATCGTTTCGCGATCGCAGTTACTCGTACATGTGACGGTCGCCACGTCGCCCGACGCCTTGAGATAGACCCAACTCTTTTCGGGAGAGCCCGGTGCAATCAAGTCGTATTCACCATTTGTTGCCTTGATGCCGACCAAGCCCGTCCGAATCTCCGCCGACGAGATGCCCATCCCGCCGAGCGTCATGCCCGCAGACGGCGCGATCGGGCTGTGACAACCACCACACGTGTTATCCAAGATCGGACGCACCATCGTCGCGAACACACCCGTTTCCGGTGCCGTCGCGCCGCTCCCAG
Organism: Polyangiales bacterium; assembly: GCA_035687405.1. Taxonomy (GTDB): domain Bacteria; phylum Myxococcota_A; class Polyangia; order Polyangiales; family JAFGIB01; genus JADGRF01. Next base: position 5,305 of record DASRXR010000850.1, on the reverse strand, counting down.
CTGCACCGGTGCCCGGCGAGGTCGTGCCACCGCTGGTCGGCCGATTGCGCGGCTGAAGCGTGAACATCTCCATGCACTGCTCGAGCATCAGCTGCTGGTACTTCGGATCGTCGTTCGTCAGCCCCTTGGCTTTGCGATAGCGCTCCCAGACGCTGTCGATCCAGCCGTGTAGCTTCCAAAACGTGAAGTTGCGCACGTCGACCGCCTGCTGAATCAAGTTCGCGGGTGAACCGCTCACAGCCCACTGCGAGTGCAGCGCACCGTGCAGCCCCGACCCAGTCAGATTGACCGGGCTCATCGGGTTTTGCTCGGTCCAGCGATAGGTGTTTTCGATGTACTGACCGAGGTCGTCTTCGGTCGCGAACTGGTCCAGGTGCTGCTCGATGTTCTCGAGCGTGTCGAAGCCCTTCGTGTTGCTCGACGTCCACGAGATCGCACGCCACGGCGTAGGATTTTCCGGGTCGGTTTGCGTCTTCGGCACTTTGCCGAAGCCCGTGAACAGCTTCGTGTGCTTCGGGAACGTCATGTTCAACATGTGGATCATGTGACGGTGCATCATCATGAACGCGAGGCCATCACCCGGTGCGCCCTGCTGAACCGCCGCACGCGATAGACCCTGGCTCGCGAGCCGCTGCGCCGCAGTGCAGCTACTCGCAGTCGCGTTGCTCTTGCGACAGCTCTGATCCCACTTGCGAACCAAGTGCCAGCCGTCGTGCGCTTCTGCGAACTGCTGCTCCTTCATCCAGTCGAGCACGAGCTGCGGCATCAGCAGATCCTGGTCGAGGCCGACGTTCATCTTCAGTGGCTCGTCGGTCAACATCTCGTCGCGCGGATCGGCCGCCGTCTTCAGCTTGCACATCGACAGCGGATCCATCGCGCCGCTGCCAGCCGCACCGCCATGCATCATGTGTTCGTCACCTGGCGCCGCTGCGCCAGCCATCGCAGTCGGCATCGCGGGACTGCCGGCGGCGGACATTGCACTCGTTCCAGCCGCCGCCATCGGCGACGAACCCGCGGCCGGCGCGGTCATGCCAGCCGGAGTTGGAGGTGCGGTCGCCAGTGCCCCAGCGGTGCTTGGAGCGCCTACCGCACCCGTTCCAGCCGCCGGAGGTTGAACTGGGAGCGTCGCGGACCCGTCATCGCCGCCACAACCCGCGCATGCGATGAACAGGGCGAGCAGAAAGTTTTGCAGCACGCCATTGTCGTTGGAACGCATTCCCACGACAGACCATTGAAGCCGCCGCCGTTCAAGCCACGGCGAGAAAATTCGACGACGATAGGACGTTGCTCGCACGGCTCGCGCGGTCCACCTGAGGCAGGTTCGCACGAGGCCGACGGTTACTACCCGTGCGAGCTGATATTTCAACCGGGGACGTCACTGAATCGTGCTGATTGCAAGCTGATCTTCGGGGATGAAACCACTCAATCTATGTAAGAACTTCGTAGCAATTGCATCGTGAGAACTACTTCTCGTGAGACCTGGTTGTGGACACTGAATCGTGTGCGCCGCGATCGCTCCACCAAAGCCGGCTTTCGAGAGGTTTTGGCGCGCGAAGTTGTGAAGTATGAGCCGCTCTGAGACCGAGTTGTGACAGTCACTCGATTGGAGAGCACTTGCACTGTGCGCTCCGGTCGCGATACCGAGTTCATCTCTTTCGTCGTGTCGGCGAAACGTCACGTGTGTTCATACGCGGAGATCGTCATGCAGAGCGGAGCGAAGCCACCCCGTGCTGGTCGGACGGGCTCGAAGCTGTTCGAGTCCGCGGCAGATGCCCTGAACGGTCGGCGGCGAGTCCCACGCCGAGAAGCACTCAAAGGCCTCGGAGCGCTCGCGGTGACGGGGACCGCATTTGCAGCTGTTGGCTGCAGCTCGGATGGCGCTGGCGAAAACCCTACTTCAGCAGCAGGCCAAACTGGTGCGGCGGCAGGAACGAGCGCACCAGCGGGCGCGAGTGCGGGGCCCGCCGGCGCAACTGCGGTCGGTACAGCCGGCACGGGCGTTGCGGGCGCGAGCACGGGTGCAGCGGGCGCAACGAGTAGCGCCGCGGGTAGTCCGGGATCGGCCGGGGCGGGTGGTGCACCGACGGCGGGCGGCGCAGGCGCAGCTCAGGGCGGCATCGGCGGTGCGCCGAGCACGAGCGCCGGTGCGGGTGGTGCAAGTCCCGCAGCTGGCAGCGGCGGTGGCACCGGCTCGATGACGATCGATATGTTGCAGTGCATCGCGACGCCGGCGATGGACGAAGGTCCGTTCTTCGTGGACGGCGAGATGGAGCGCGCGAACCTCATCCTGGGCGAGACCGACGCGGCGATTGCGATGGCGACGCCCTTGAAGCTGGTCCTCGGCATCTATCGAGTGGACGGCATGATGTGCGTGCCGATGTCGGGCGTGCAGGTCGATATTTGGCACGCGAATGCGATCGGTGTGTATTCGGATGTTGCGAGCGGGGTGGTGCAGTCGGTCGATACGCGCGGCAAGAAGTACTTGCGTGGGTTTCAGAAGACCGATGCTTCGGGCCTAGTCACCTTCGACACGATTTACCCCGGCTGGTACATGTCGCGAACGATCCACGTGCACTTCAAGCTCAGAATGCTGGGCGGAAGTGGTGGCTCGATGGAGTTCACCTCTCAGATGTACTTCGACGAGGCGATCAACGCGATGGTGCTGGCGAAGGGGCCGTACGCGAGTCGGACCGGCACGCGCACGGTGTTGAACGAGCAGGATCACATCTACAACGGTCAGCCGGTGGGAAGCACGAAGCCGCCCGCAAACGGAATGGCGCCGGGCAAGCTGATCATGCCGACGTTAGTCGCGATGGGGAGCGGTTATACCGGGACGCTGAAGATCGGTCTCAAGCTGTGATCGGACCGAGAGCTGCCCGACCACGGGTGAAAGAGCGGGAAAAGCGCGCGGTTTAGGCGCCCACTTAGGGTCGCACACCGGCCGGCGTCGCTGTAGGCTCGGCCGGATGCAATCCTCATTTAGCGTCGGCGAATGCGTCGAGTACGGGTGGAACGAGTTCAAACGGCGGCCCGCCGCTTACGTGTTGACCACCTTCGTATTGCTCGTGCTGTACGCGGGCGCGCAGTTCTCGACGATGTATCTCAAAGGCGTCGGCTTCGTGCTCGGACTCATCCTCGGTCCGCTGTATTGGATCTGCACCCTCGCCGTCGCGCGCAAAGGTGCGACCGGCGCCGAGCCGACGTTGAACGACGCGTTTCAACCGTTTACCGAACGCCAAGGCGACTACTTGATGGTCGCGCTCGCAACCGCTGCCGGCGCAATCCTGTGCGGCATCGGCATCGTGATCACGTCTTTTCTGTTCATCTTCTCGCCGCTCTACTTGCTCGAAGGCCGCGACTTCAAGACAGCGCTGATCGAGAGCAAAGACCTCGTGCTGAAACACCCGGCCGAAATCGCGATGCTGGCGATCGTGCTGTTCGTGTTGAATCTAGTCGGCGTGATCGCCTGCGGAGTTGGAGCCCTCGTGACGACGCCGATCTCGACGCTCGCCACAGTCAGAGCGTTCGAGCAGCTCACGCGCCCCGGCATCTTACCCGCCGTCGTAGAACCGCCCCCGGTCGACCCCACCCCCCCGGTCGACCCCACGCCGCCCGCAGTCTGAGCGCGCGATCACCTCAATCGTTGGCATCGAGCAGCCGCACGATCTCGCGGCTGACCGCGCTCAGCGGCACACTTCGCTGGACTCCACCCCGCGCAACCGCTTCCTTCGGCATGCCGTACACGACGCAACTATCTTCGTCCTGTGCGAGCGTACGTGCGCCCGCATTTCGCATCTGGAGTAAGCCAGCAGCACCGTCGTCCCCCATGCCGGTCAAGATCACGCCGAGCGCGTTCGCACCTGCAGCTTTTGCAACCGAGCGAAACAATACGTCGACCGACGGACGGTGCCGGCTGACGAGCGGGCCGTCGACGATCTCGACGTAATACTGCGCGCCGCTCCGCTTGAGCTGCATGTGTTTGCCTCCGGGCGCGATCAACGCGCGGCCTTGGAGAACCCGATCATTGTTTTTCGCTTCCTTGACTGTCAGCTGACACAACTGATCCAGACGCGCTGCAAAAGCCGCGGTGAACTTCTCGGGCATGTGTTGCACGATCACGATCCCGGGCGACACCACCGGCAGGTCCACGAGGACGACTTCGAGCGCCTGGGTTCCGCCCGTCGACGTGCCGATCGCAACGACACGCTCGGTGGTTCGGCTCATCGCGCGCGTGCCCACCTCACTCGCGGTCGCGTCGTCTCGGCTCGGCGGCTTCGGATCTCGCGGCGCTACACGCTTCAGATTCGCTCGCGCAGCGGCGCGAACGGCCTGAATCAAGTCATCCGAGGCATCTTGCAGATAGTCCCGCAGGCCGAGCTTCGGCTTCGTGATGATCGCAACCGCTCCGGCCGCGAGCGCATCCATCGTGGTTTGCGCTCCTTTCTCGGTCAGGGTCGAACAGATCACGACTGGAGTCGGGCGCTCGCGCATGATCTTCTTCAGGAACGTGATCCCGTCCATCCGCGGCATCTCGACATCGAGCACGATCACGTCCGGCCACTGATGCTTCATTTTTTCGATCGCAAGCAGTGGATCCGCAACGGCTCCCATCACATGAATGCCTGAAGCTGCACTCAGAAGCGAGCTCACCATTTGCCGCACCACCGCGGAGTCATCGACGATCAACACCTCGATCGCGCGACTCATGGCTTCCTCGCTTCGGGCGCAGCCGGATGTTTGGGCTTCACTTGCCGCGACCAAACGTGACCGGTATTCACGTCGAAGATGATCGTCCGGTGCCCGACGCCGTACAGGCTCTGCGATACGAGCGGGATGCCGTGGGCTCGGAGAAACTCACGCGCTGCTTCACCATTCTGCTCTCCGACATTGCGCTGCTTCGCGCGAGCGTGTTTGGGGAACATGTTGCCACCCCCGAACAACTTCGCCTGACAGTCTTCGGCGGCGACGTTTTGCGCGGCCAAGTCTCGCAACATCAGCGTCAACGCCTCGTCGCCGTAACGCGCGTCCAACGCGGCCGCATCGGCCCGCAGCCGACTCGCGAGCAAGAAGTGTGACATCGCGCCGATCTGCCGCTTCGGCTGCCACAGCGTGATCGACACGCACGAGCCGAGTAGCGTACGGATGCGACAGTTCGCGTCGCCGACGTAGTACTCTCCCGGTTGCAGGAAGATCTCGATCATGGATGCTGCGAGCGCCGCGCGGATGGCGCCTTGCGATAGCTCGCCGGCGCGACGAGCGCGACTGCGCCAGTGATGCCGTTGAGGTTCTCCGAGTGGCCGATGAA
>DASRXR010000849.1:0-10344 GCA_035687405.1 Polyangiales bacterium | reverse complement strand
GAGCTGCTGTGGATCCGCGCGCTCGGTCTGCACTTTGGCACCAGCACTCCTGCGATCACGACGGTCGTCGCAACCTTCATGGCAGGCCTCGGTGCGGGCAACTGGCTATTCGGGGCTGCGGCGGATCGCAGTCAGCGACCGTTCCGCTTGTACCAACGGCTCGAGCTCGGCATCGCAGTCAGCGGCCTGTGCGTGTCGTTGTTCGTGCTGCGTGGTGGCCACTGGCTCGATCTGCTGTCGCGGTTCTCTGAGCGCGCGGGCACTGGGTCGGGGGTCACTCGCGCGCTCCTCTTCGCCGCGATGATGTTTGTGCCTGCCACATTGATGGGCGGGACGCTTCCGGTGCTGTCACGCGCGCTGACTCGGCGTGGTCACTCCGGCCGGTCGTTGGGCCTGCTCTACGCGTGCAATACGGCCGGCGCGATCGGTGGCGCGCTCCTTCCCGACTTCGTGTTGATCCCACGCTACGGATCGACGCTGACTGCGTTCGCCGCCGCCAGCTGCAACGTCTTTGTCGTACTCGGAGTGAGTGTTCTCGCGGCAACTCGGAAGCTGCCGCAGACCTCGACCCCGAGCACCTCGGAACCGAGCGAAGTCGAGCTGTCAGTACCGAGTCTGCGCCGCGCCGTTGCGATCGCGCTCACCGCTTGCAGCGGCTTTGCAGCGATGGCGCTCGAGGTGCTGTGGAGCCGCACGCTGCAACACTGGACGGCCGCGTTGACGACGAGCTTCGCCGTGCTGCTCGCTCTGAACTTGGCGATGCTGGCACTCGGCGCGGTTGTGACACGACGGGTGGCGGACCGCGCTTCGGAGCCGCTGCGAGCTGCATCGCTCTTGCTCGGTGTTACCGCAGTGACGGCGCTCGCGCCGATCGCATTCGCGTACGCGTGGCGTGACCTCGAGCGCGTGTGGTGGCCGCGAGCGCTCGACATGCGTCGCTTGAGCCTCTGGGCGGATGCGATCGACGCTCTCTTGCACGCGAGCTACCTCGAAGCTCTGCCCTGCTTGTCGATGGGCGCAGCCTTTCCGTTCGTCGCCGCGGCGTTCCTGCGCGAAGGTCAGGCGGGAGTGAAGACCGGACAGCTGCTGACGATCAACACCTTCGCCGGTGTGCTCGGCGCACTGGTCGTGGCATTTGTGAGCTTGCCTGTGCTCGGGCAGCAAGGCAGCTACTACGCGATTGCGCTGCTGCTCAGCGGCGTCGCGACGCTGTGCGGCGTTCTACTTGCGCAGAACTGGCCGGCGCGCATCTCCACATCCGCCGCGCTGGGCGTCGTCGTCGCGGTCGCGATTTGGCTCCCCGACGACAGTCTTCTGCGCGCGCATTTTCGGAGCGGTGCGCACGTGATCGCCGTGCGCGAGGGCAGCACTACGACTGCTGCCGCCGCGCTGCGCGTCGCGTACGAACAGCCGTACTACGCAGAGCTGCTCACGCCCGGGGTGTCGATGAGTAACACGGGCCCGCCCGCACGGCGCTACATGTCGATGATGGCTCACGCCGCGCTCTTCAGCGCGCACCAGAGCGAACGTGCGTTGCTGATCTGCTACGGCGTCGGCAACACGGCGAGCGCGTTGCTCTCGCACGGCACGCTCAAGGCGCTCGACGTGGTCGATATCTCACGCGAAGTGCTCTCGCTGGCTCCAAAGTTCGCACGCGCGCTCGGCGGTAACCCGCTGGCCGATCCGCGAGTTCGCGTGTTCGTCGATGATGGCCGGCATCATTTGATCGTTCACGAGACGCGCTACGACGTGATCACCGCCGAGCCACCGCCGCCCAACCATGCCGGGGTCGTGAACTTGTATTCGCGCGAGTTCTATCGCTTGGCTGCGAGTCGTCTCGCCCCCGGTGGCGTGATCACGCAATGGCTACCGGTGTTCGAGCTCTCGAACACGGAAGCGCGCGCAATGATCGCAGCGTTCGTCGCCGAGTTGCCTCACACCGCGCTGATCTATGGATACAAGGAGCACTTGATCCTGCTCGGTTCGCAAAGCCCGCTCGCGATCGACACCGCCCGCGCTGAAGAGGCGGCTCGAGATCCCGCCCTCACGTACAACTTGCAGAGGTCCGGCATCGGCGATATCGACGACGTGTTCGGCTCGGTGCTGCAGACCGACGCGGAGTTGCGGCACGAGGTGTCCGGCGTTGCGCCGGTGACCGACGATATCCCTTCGATTCAGTATCCGGACGAGAACGTGCGCGCGGATACGTCGTACACGACGAGTCTATCGCTCCTGCCAGGAAGTGCGTTCGCGCTGCTCGGTCGCGACGCGGATGCGGCCCGGCGTGTGAGGGTCGCCGATGCGTTCCGCGCGACGGTTGCTGCAATCTCAGTGTTGCCGCTGCTGCAGCCCGATGTCCCCGCGGAATGGACCGAGCTTGGGATGGGTAGAGCGCTGCAACCAGCGCTGCAACTTCGCCCGAAGAACTCGGGTTTGTGGGCGGTGCTGGGCCTCGACCCTGATCACGTGCGCGCCGCTGAAGCGGCGCTGAAGACGACTCGAGGCTCGCAGCTGACGGCGGCACGATGGACGTTGGCTCGCCGTGCCTTCTACACCGGCGACTACGCGCGCGCACTGGAGCAACTGCAGAACATTCAGCCGCAGCACGACGAGGTCGCACAACATTCTCTCCTGCGGGCTGGCAGCTTGCGCGCGCTCGGCCGAACGAGTGAAGCGCGAGCGGCGTTCGAGCAGGCGGCAGGCGCGAGTCACGACGCTCGCTTCAAATCCGCCGCACTGATGTTGGCGGCGCAAGCGGAGGCCCCATTCGCTGCTGACCTCGGGGCGTGGTCCAACGCGTCCAACGCGTCGCAAGCGCCGTGAGTTACAAAATGCTGCCGCGAGTCATCGCCACTGGTCGATTCAGTTCGCCGCGAGCAGAGCAATCCAGCATTGCTAACTAGGTATGCATTAACGATACTCCGTTTGCATGGATCGCAACAGCAGCATCCTACTCGTGACGGACGGATCCGAAACGTGGCGCGTGCTGTTGGAAATCCTCGTCGAGCGGTTCGAGTACCGCGTGCTCACTGCGCGCACCGATCACGAAGCGATGATGCTCGTCGAAAAAGCGCATGTCGATCTCGCACTCGTCGAGGACAGGCGCGACGTCGATGGTTGTGGATTCCTCTCACGGCTGCGGACTTCGCACCCCGACATCTTGCGAGTCGTCGTGCTGAGCGAAGCTTCATCGCGCTCGCGTGACGCAGTAGCGCGCGCGGCGGTTTATCAATTTCTTCGGCAACCACTCGACGCAGAACAAGCCAGCCTGGTCGTGAAGCGTGGCCTCGAGACGCGCGAGCTCGCACGGCGCCATCGCTTACTCTCGCGCGAATTCAAGCTCGCAGACAGCTCCTCGATGCTCGAGCCGCATTACCCGGTGATGCGGCCGCAAAGCCAGCGCTTCGAAAAGCTGGTCTACGTCAGCGAACCGATGGCGCAGGTTTGCGAGCAAGCGCGGATCGCCGCAAGGACCGACCTTCCGATCCTCATTCAAGGCGAAACCGGCACCGGAAAAGAACTGCTGGCGCGCGCGATCCACTACAACTCCACGCGCCGCGAGAGCCCACTCCTGACCCAGAACTGCGGCGGAGTCTCGAACGATTTGCTGCAGTCGGAGCTCTTTGGCCACAAGCGCGGCGCCTTCACCGGTGCGATCTCAGACCGCCTCGGCTTGTTTCGTGCGGCTGACGGCGGCACGGTGTTCTTGGATGAGATCTCGGAGGTCTCGCCTGCGTTCCAAGTCAGCCTGCTCCGGTTTCTGCAAGAAGGCGAGATCAAGCCGCTCGGCTCCGATCAGGTGCTGCGATCGGACGTGCGGATCATCGCTGCGTCGAACCGTCCGCTCAAGACGCTGGTGGCGGCCGGCACGTTCCGGCGCGACCTCTTCTATCGGTTGAAAGGCTTCGAGTTCGAGATTCCACCGTTGCGCGATCGGGTCGACGACATCGCTGCGCTGGCGGAGTTCTTCGCTGCCAAACACGGCGAAGCCACCAAGCGAAAGATCCTCGGGATCTCGGCCAACGTGCTCGAGAAGCTCGCGGCATACGATTGGCAAGGCAACATCCGCGAGCTCGAGACCGAAATCCGCCGCTTGGTGGTGCTGACGGGCGACGGCGAGTACATCACGACTCAGCACTTGTCGCCCGCGATCTTGGCCGCACCTGCGCGGCGTGCTCCAACGCCAGGTGAATACCCGGTCGAAGGACGCACGCTCAAAGATCGCGTGGAAAGTCTCGAGCGACAGCTCATCCAAGACACGCTCGTTCGGTATCGTTGGAATCAGAGTAAGGCAGCTGACGAACTCGGTCTTTCGCGCGTCGGACTCGCCAACAAGATCAAACGTTATCGGCTCGATCGCGCGCCCGCGTCGTAACGTAATCTAGAATACGACGCAGCGGTCGGCTGCAGCGTTCGACTTTCGGACAGCTTGCAAACCATGTATGCACTGCATACTTGGTTCGTAGTCGGTCGAGCATTCCAACGTGACGCGCTGACCCGTGAATGCTGCTGAGCTGCGGAACGGCTCTTGCTCTCGAGTCCTCCGCGCTCGCACTCGCCTGCGCGGAGGATCCAAATGGCCAATCTGTTGTGGCTCCAAGGTGGAGCGTGCTCTGGCAACACGATGTCGTTCCTCAATGCCGAGGAACCAAGCGCGTGTGACCTGGTCACGGACTTCGGCATCCATGTGCTGTGGCATCCCTCGCTCGGGATGGAGCTCGGCGACAACTTGAAGAAGCTGCTGCGCGATCTGATCAGCGGAGCGACTCCGCTCGACATCTTCGTCTTCGAAGGCACCGTCGTGAAGGCGCCGAACGGCACCGGTCAGTGGAACCGCTTCGCTGGGCGACCGATGAAGGACTGGGTGGCGGATTTAGCGAAGGTCGCAAACTTCGTCGTTGCCATCGGGGACTGCGCCACGTGGGGAGGGATTCCCGCGACTGCGCCCAATCCATCCGAAAGCGAAGGACTTCAGTTCCTCAAGCGAAGCCGCGGCGGCTTTCTCGGCGCGCACTACAAGTCCAAAGCCGGACTGCCGGTGATCAACGTCCCGGGTTGCCCCGCGCATCCCGACTGGATCACGCAAATCGTAGTCGCAGTCGCGACCGGACGCGCAGGCGACCTGACGCTCGATGAGTTTCAACGCCCCAAGACGTTCTTCGCGAGCTTCACGCAGACCGGGTGCACGCGAAACATGCACTTCGCATACAAAGTCTCGGCGACCGAATTCGGCCAACGCAAAGGCTGCCTCTTCTACGATCTAGGTTGCCGAGGACCGATGACGCATTCGCCGTGCAATCGAATCCTGTGGAATCGCCAGTCTTCGAAGACACGCGCGGGCATGCCTTGCCTCGGCTGCACCGAACCCGAGTTCCCGTTCTTCGATCTCGCACCCGGTACGGTGTTCAAAACGCAAACCGTGATGGGAGTACCGAAGGAGATGCCCCAGGGCGTCGAGAAGACCGCGTACGTGAGGCTGTCGGCGGCGGGCAAGTTCGCTGCGCCGAAGTGGGCCGAAGAAGACATTTTCGTCGTTTGAACCGAGTTTTCCGCGAATCGATGTTGGAGAGGATGCTCTTATGCCGTCAACTGTTCAAACGCTCGACATCTCACCGGTGGGCCGCGTCGAAGGAGATCTCGACGTGCGCGTCGAGATCGAGAACGGTGTCGTCGTCAATGCGTGGACTCACGCGGAGTTGTTTCGCGGTTTCGAAGTCATCCTGCGCGACAAAGATCCGCAGGCGGGTTTAGTCGTTACACCGCGCGCCTGCGGGATCTGCGGCGCTTCGCACCTGACCTGCGCTGCATGGGCGCTCGATACGGCGTGGAAGACGCACGTGCCGAGAAACGCGATCTTGGCGCGCAACCTCGGACAGATCGTCGAGTCGCTGCAGAGTCTGCCGCGGCATCACTACGGCCTGTTCATGATCGACGCGACCAACAAGAACTACGCGAAGTCGAAGTACTATCAAGAAGCAGTCAAACGTTACGCTCCCTTCACCGGCACCCACTACGAAATCGGCGTCACGATTTCGGGACGGCCGGTCGAGATCTACGCGCTGCTCGGCGGGCAATGGCCACACTCGAGCTACATGGTGCCGGGCGGCGTGATGTGCGCTCCCACGCTGACGGATGTCACGCGTGCGTGGTCCATCCTCGAGCATTTCAGGCGCAACTGGATCGAGCCAATTTGGCTAGGTTGCAGCATGGAACGTTACGAGGAGATCCGAAGTTACGATGACTTCATGAGCTGGCTCGATGAAAAGCCCGAGCACGCCGACGCGGATCTCGGGATGTTCATTCGGATCAGTCGGGACATCGGGCTAGACAAATACGGCAAGGGTCACAAAAAATATCTGTCGTGGGGATATCTTCCTCACGAAGATCGTTATCAGAACCCGACGATCGAAAGTCGAAACGCAGCCCTGATAGTAAAGAGCGGCGTGTTCGATGCTGTGAGCGGCACGCACAAGCTCATGGATCAGGGCCACACGCGCGAGGATCTGAAGCACGCTTGGTACGACGAGCCGAACGTGGTGCATCCGTTCGATCGTGTTACGAAGCCGACGCAGAAGAACGACATGGACTTCGGCGGCAAGTACTCGTGGGCGGCTGCGGTGTCACACGCGCAGGACGGCCGACTCGAGGCAGGCCCGCTTTCACGCCAGCTCATTGCGGGAGGCAAACACGGCGAGTCTTGGCAACACTACGACCCGCTCGTTCTCGATATGTACAACAAGCTCGGCGGCGCCAGTGTGATGTTGCGTCACTTCGCGCGCATGCACGAGACCGTGATGTTGTATCGCGAAGCTGAGCGAATTCTGCGCGAATTCAAGCTCGGCGAGTCGTGGTACCAAAAGCCGACAGAGCAAGACGGCCAAGGCTGGGGAGCGACAGAGGCCATTCGCGGCGCACTCTGTCACTGGATCGAATGCAAGGGAGGCAAAATCAAGAACTATCAAATCATCGCGCCGACCACCTGGAACGTCGGGCCGCGCACGAGCGATGGAATCCGCGGGCCGATGGAAGAAGCGCTGATGGGTATTCCCATCGCGGACCCGAGCGATCCCGTTGAAGTCGGCCACGTCTGTCGCTCGTATGACTCGTGCCTCGTGTGTACAGTCCATGCGTATGATGCGCAGACGGGAGCTGAGCTCGCGCGCTTTCGCACGGCGTGAGCGGCGCGCTTTTCTTTGTCGAGCCCAAGTGGGCGGGATAGCCCGATGGAAGGCATGGTTCACATGAGCGGGACTGGCAAAGTACACGGCGAGGACGTCCTCAAGACGATCGCCGAGCTTCTCCAGGGCGGGCTCAAGACTGAAACGGAGCCGTTTCCCGAGACGGAGAAAGAGTTTGCAGAGATCCTCACGCGACTGCGGCAGATTGAGCCCGGTGCAGACAATCTGAAACGCAAGCTCGTGATCGGGGGCTTCGCCAATCATCCTTACGGCCCCGAGCAGCAACGCTGTATGGAGTGCATGTACTTTCTCGTGCATCGCAAGTGGTGTGATCTGCCGGAGTTGTCAGTGCCGGTGGAAGCCGACTGGTGGTGCCGGCTGTGGCGAATCTGAAGATGAGCGCGCGAATCGCAATCGTTGGATGCGGCAATCCGAACCGTTCGGACGACGGTGCCGGCAGATGCGTGATTCAGCTGTTGCAGAGCCGCGCGTCGGATTGGTCCAGCGATGACGTGGAGCTGTTCGATGCGGGTACGGACGGCATGGCGGTCATGTTTGCAGCTCGTGGCTGCAGCTCGTTGTTCGTCGTGGATGCTTGCCGTTCCGGCGCAGAGCCTGGCGCGATTTTCGAGATCCCGGGAAGCGAGCTCGAGCAAAATCCGCGTCCGTCGTCGAACCTCCACGATTTTCGCTGGGACAACGCGATCGCAGCAGGACGCAAGATCTACCGTGCGGCGTTCCCGACCGACGTCGTCGTGTTTTTGGTCGAGGCGCGAACGCTCGAACTCGGGCTCGAGCTCTCCGCCGAAGTGAACGCTGCAACCGTGCAGGTAGCAACGCGCATCGATGTGCTCGTACGGGAGCGATGCGCACTTGCGCGCGAAGCAGAAGCGTCTTGACTGCCCCCCTCACGGCTCGCAATGCCTGTTCGATTGGCCGGCGCGGGCGGCTATCTGATCAAGTTTCGAAACGTTGCAGGTGATCGTGTAATCAATGCCACCGATTTCCTTCGCACGAACGGCATCGAGGACTCGACGGAGATCGAGTTCGCAGCGACTTGGTGCGAGGTGTCGAGCTGCACTCGTTGCGGTGCGGCCGAACGCTTGAATCACGCGTCCGTAGTCGGGTGATAACTTGGTTTGCATTTTGACAATACCGTGGACAGCTCGATTGCTCACGCGTATGTGTTTGGTGGATGGCCGATCGACTACAAGAGGAAGTTCGAGCGGCGCTCACGGCGGCTCACGCGGCGGATGCTTCACCGGCAGAACGCGCTGAGATGCTGATGGAGATCGCGGTCGGGCTCCAGCGGCAACCGAAGTCGGCGGAGCACATTACGGCAGCAATCGAGTTGTATTCGCGAGCACTCGCGCTGTGCCCGGACGACTTGCCACTGCTCGCAGCTCGAATCACTGCGCGTAAAGGCACGGCACTACAAGCGCTGCCCGAAGCAGATGGGAGCGGTCTCGAAGACGCGCGCGCTGCGTTCCTGCTCGCGATCCCGGTGCTTCGCGATCACGGTCGTCCCGAAGAGTTCGCCGAAGCGGAGATGAACCTCGGGCTCGTTTTACAAGCGCTCGCGAGCGAAGGACGCGCGCTGATCACCGATGCGATCGCCGCCTATCAGCGCGCGCTTCGAACGTTCGACAAGGCGCGTTACTGCCAGGAGTACGCGATCCTGCAGAATAACCTCGCCACCGCGTTCCTCTCGATTCCGCTCGTGGACGAGCGCGCGAAGATTCGCGAGGCGCTCGCAGTGCAGGCGTTCGAAGAAGGCCTGAAGGTCATCAACCTGATCGATCACCCGGCCGAGTACGCGATGCTGCAGAACAACCTCGGCAACGCGCTGCAGTACGTGTCGTCGAGCCACGCGGTCGAGAACAACGCGCGCGCGGTGATCGCGTACGACGAGGCGCTCAAGGTTCGCACGCGCGAATCCACGCCGATCGAATACGCCAATACGATCTCGAACAAGGCCAACTGCTTGTGGAATCTGCCGGACGACCTCGATGCCCCGGAGCGAGGCAATCCGGAAAATCTGCGGCGCGCGCGTGCGCTCTACGTCGAAGCGCGCGAGGTCTTCATGGCCCGAGGCGCGCTCGAGCAAGCGCGGATCGTCGCAGAGGCCCTCGTGCAGATCGAGCGCGAGCTGCTCGCCGAAGCAGTGTCCGAAGATCGGACGGACACACACGCGCTTCCGGCGCGCAGCCAAGGGGCTCAGTCGTGACCAGCCTTTCGCTTGCGACTCTTGCGCTCTCGTTCGGTGTCGCACTCCTCGCGGCGCTCGCGGGCGGCGTGTTGGGCGGCGTTGCAATCGGTGGCAAGGACCTCGGTTTGCAGCTCGCCGCGACGATGGGCGCGTTCTTCGGTGCACTCACTGGAATGTTCGGAGTCGGTCTCGGCTTCGTACTGTTGTTAGTGATCGGGTGATGGAGGCCGCATGTGGGACATGTTCAAAGGCGCAGCATTCGGTTTTCTCAACGGTGGTCTCTTCGCCAATCCGAAGAGCGCGTATGCACGGCTCGGCGCTGGAATCGTGATCACGACGGCGCTGTTCTTCGCGAGCGAAAAGCTCGGGCTGCCGCTTCCAGCCGCAGCAGCCATCGCGGCTTTCGTCGGCGGGGTGCTTCAGCCGAGCCTGTTCAAGAGCCTCAAGTATCGCTGAAGGAGAGCCGCGTGGAAGCGAAGCCCCAACGCTCGCGCGAGGATTTGGCCGTGCTGCTCGGCGATGTCGAGCAATTGGAAGCCATCATCGCGCATTGGGACGAGATGCCGCGCGACGCTGCGCAAAGCTACGGGCGAGCGGTCGAAGCGCTCTACGGGGAGGCGCTGCGGCGCTTGGTGCGTTCGCTCAAGTCCGATCCCGCTGCACTCGCAGCAATGAAGCGTGCGGTCGTCGACGAGGTCGTCTACGCAGTGTTGCGTCGTCAGGAGATCCTGCGCCCGAGCTTGAACGAACGGGTCGAGACCGCGCTCACGAGCATTCGGCCCATGCTCGCAACCCACGGTGGCGACGTCGAGCTCGTGAGCGTGGAGCCGCCGGCGATCTCGGTGCGGTTTCTAGGCGCGTGCGATGGCTGTCCTGCATCCGCGCTCACGTTTCACGAGGGCGTGTCGAAAGCAGTAAAAGAAGCTTGCCCAGAGATCACTACGATCACCCAACTGA
>DASRXR010000848.1:0-17747 GCA_035687405.1 Polyangiales bacterium | reverse complement strand
CCGAAACCGCAGCTGGTCTCGGTTGGGACATACCCGTCGTCGACTTGACCATTGCAGTCGTCGTCGACGCCGTCGCATGTCAGGTCGTTGTTCACCGGCGGTTCCCCAGGCTCACACGAGTTCTGGAGCATGCCGTTGACGCAGCTCGTGACGCCGGTGCTCGCACACTGGCCCGCGCCGCACGTGGTGTTCAGCGGGACGTACTCTTCGTCCTCGCTGCCATCACAGTCGTCGTCGAGACCGTTGCACAGAGTATCGGTCGCCGACGCCGGCATCCCTACGGCGCAGCTGTTCAGGACTGCACCCGCCACACACGAAGTGCTTCCGGTCGAAGCGCACACGCCCGCGCCGCACGTGGTCGCCGAAGACACGAAGCCCTCGTCGGTCCGTCCGTCGCAGTCGTCGTCGATGCCATTGCACACGCTGTCGGTTCCATTCGGACCGCCGGCGGTACAACTATCGACAACCGCGCCATTCACGCACGCGGTTTCGCCAGTCGACTGACAACTACCTGCACCACACGTCGTCGGCTCGGCGAGATAGTCCTCGTCGACCGTGCCATTGCAGTCGTCATCGACACCGTTACACGTCTCGTCATCTGCGGCCGTCGGCGTGCAGATCGGTCCACCACCCGCGCCACAAGCTTTCGCCGTGCGCGGCACGCAGAATCCGCTGAAGACCGCACAGCGATCACTCGCCGAGCAATCCGTGTCCTTCGTGCAGAGCTTGCGGGTGCGTGCGTTCTTCTCGCACTCACTCGCGATCTCGGCGTCACACGCGTCGAAATCGGCGCCGCCGTTGGCCAGGTCGAACGATGAACCGCCGACGATATAGTCGTGGCAGCCGCCGCCGCTCAAGATGTCATAACCTCCACCACCATTTAGTTTGTCGTTGTCATCGCCACCGAAGAGCGAATCGAGGCCCGCTCCACCGATCAGCGTGTCATTGCCTGCCTCACCGTAAACGGTGGACAGAAGTGAACCGCTGGTGTCGACCGTGTCGTTACCGGGGCCGCCGTGCACGATCGCATTGCCGCGACCGGTGAAGATGCGGTCGTCGCCCGGTCCCCCGAAGATCAGATCGTCGCCAGCTTCACCGTAGATCGTGTCATTACCGCCATAGCCAAGAATACAATCGCGTCCGGAAGTACCGCGCAGCGTGTCATTGCCGCGCGTTCCTTCGATCACACGCATCCCACGCGGACAGCGTGCGCGCGTAGCATCCACGTTCTCGTCGACCTTGCCGTCGCAGTCCTCATCGACTCCATCCGGCACGGTATCGGCCGTGTCCACGGCCATACAGGTCGCCCTACTACCAGCGGTTATTAAGTTGTTCTCCAGAGCGCCTGGCTCGAGAGAACTATCTGCACAGGCGCCAAAAGAGAGAAAGCCAAGAACCAAGATACGACTGCGCGACTGCGCATAGCCGACGTGGCTCATCATCACGAGTCCTCCCAGGTGCTCCTACACAACTCGAAAGAGTTCGATATGAACTCAAACTTCGCGGAGCAACCCCTACCCTGACGTTGCGGCAAAAAGCGCAAGATCGTCAACAAGCGTCGTTGCAAATCCGGAAAAAGCCTAAGCGCACCACCGCTACCAGATCACGTCATGACACTCAGGCTAGCTGCTGAAAGCATGGAATGCAGGCGTTTCAACTAACACCGGGAGCTTCGTGACCCGATTCAACGACGTATTCGGCATACCCACCAGTGTAGATACGCACTTGATCCGCCGACAATTCCAGCACGCGATTACTGAGACTGCGCAAGAACTGTCGATCGTGTGAAACGAACAACAGCGTTCCATCGAACACCGACAGTGCTTTCATCAGCATGTCTTTAGTCGTGAGATCGAGATGGTTCGTCGGCTCGTCGAGAACGAGGAAATTCGGTGGATCGTAGAGCATGCGCGCGAGGACGAGCCGGGCTTTTTCACCGCCGGAGAGCACGCGACACGGCTTCTCGTGATCGTCGCCGGAGAAACCGAATGCACCGAGCAACGTTCGGAGTGTCCCGATGCTCGCGTTCGGAAACGAATACTCGAGTGTCTGTTGAACAGTCAGACTCGGATCGAGCAACTCCATCGAGTGTTGCGCAAAGTATCCGAGCTTGACGCTCGCGCCGATCGCGACGCGTCCGTCGTCGGGCTGCGTCTCTTGCGCGATCAACTTCAGCAAGGTCGACTTGCCCGCGCCGTTGATGCCCATCACGCACCAGCGCTCGCGGCGGCGGATCAACAGCTCGAGCCCGTCGTAAATCGTGCGCGAGCCGTAGCGCTTGCTCACGCGCTCGAGTTTCGCGACGTCGTCGCCCGAGCGGGGCGGAGCACGAAACTCGAACTCGATGATCTTGCGGCGGCGCGGCGGCTCGACTTTTTCGATCTTTTCGACCTTCTTTACGCGCGACTGCACTTGAGCGGCGTGGCTCGCGCGAGCCTTGAACTTCGCGATGAACGCTTGCTCCTTCGCGAGCATCGCCTGCTGGCGCGCGTACTGGGCCTCTTTCTGCTGCTCGGCGAGCGCGCGCTGTTGCTCGTAGAAGTCGTAGTTGCCGGTATAGGTGATCAGGTCGCCACCTTCGATCTCCACGATCTTCGTGACGAGCCGGTTCATGAACTCGCGATCGTGCGAGGTCATGACGAGCGCGCCTTCGAAGTCGCGCAAAAATCGCTCGAGCCAGATGATCGACTCGATGTCCAAGTGGTTGGTCGGCTCGTCGAGCAAGAGCACGTCAGGCCGCATCAGCAGAATGCGTGCGAGCGCGACCCGCATCTTCCAACCACCGGACAGCTTGCCGACGTCGTCTTCGACTTGATCCGGGTGAAACGAGAGCCCCGCTAAAATCTCGCGCGCCCGCGCTTCGAGCGCGTAGCCATCGAGCTGATCGAACCGCGCTTGGGCGTGACCGAAACGTTCGATCAGCACGTCGAGCTCGTCGAGACGCGCAGGATCCGCCATCGCATGTTCGAGCTCGCGAAGCTCGTGCGCCGCCTCCGAGACTGGGCCGGCCCCGGCCATCGTCTCTTCGAGCACGCTGCGGCCCGCCATCTCGCCGACGTCCTGGCTGAAGTATCCGAGCGTGATGTTGCGGTCGACCGAGACCTGACCGCCGTCCGGCTGCTCCTCCTTCATGACGAGTCGGAAGATCGTGGACTTGCCGGACCCATTTGGACCTACCAGTCCGACCTTCTCGCCCCGAAACGCACTCATCGATGCGTCGAGGAATAGGATTTGAGAGCCATGCTGCTTGGATACTGAGTCGAGGCGGATCACGGCGGCGCAGGGTAGACAGTTTAGTCGCGAGAGCAAGCGTTCGAGGGCGCGTGGCGAAAAAACCCACGCCGGTGGTCGGTTCCACCACGAGACTGCATTCAAGGGGGCGCGCGGACTCCACGAAATGGCCTAGAATCGTCGGGAGCGGCGGTTACTGGCACGCTTCTGGCGTTCTATGATCCGGAGCGGTGGGATGCGCTGATGACTGAATTGAGTACGACGCAAGTCACCCATATCGATCCCGAGCGCCAATCCCAAGCTGGCCGCACCGGCACACTGACAGTGCTGCAAGGCAACGATGTCGGCGCGTGTTTCATGCTGCCGAAAGAGGCGAACGTGCTCGGTCGCGATCCGGCGGTCGAAGTCACACTCGAAGACGACAGCGTCTCGCGCAACCACGCGCGCATTCTCGTGCGCGGCGACGGCCTGTACGAGATCGAAGACCTCGGCAGCACAAACGGCACGTACGTCGCGGGCGCGCTCGTAAGCGGGAAAGTGCGCTTGATGGACGGCGTGCGTGTGCAGGTCGGCCACACCTTACTGCGCTTCGCCCTGCAGGACGAAGTCGAGCGAGCGGCGGCGCGGCGCATCTACGAGATGAGCGTGCGCGACGGGCTGACGGGCGTGTACAACCGGCGCTACTTCGAAGAGCGGCTCGCGAGCGAGTTTGCGTTCGCGGCGCGGCATGTGACGCCGTTGTGCATCATCCTCGCCGACATCGATCACTTCAAACGCATCAACGACAGCTGGGGCCACCACGCCGGTGACGCCGTGTTGCGACGCGTCGCGGTCGAGTTGCAAGCCGGTGTGCGCACCGAAGACGTCGTCGCGCGGTTCGGCGGTGAAGAATTCGCGATCGTCGCGCGCGGCATCGACGTCGACGGTGCGCGCATGTTCGCCGAACGCGTGCGCGTGATCATCCAGCGTTCTGTCATCACCTGGGAAGGCGACAGGATGCCGGTGACGATGAGTCTCGGCGTCGCGCACAATCTGGGCAACGCGTCGATCGACAAACCGGAGTTGCTGGTAGCGGCAGCCGACATGGCGCTCTACTCGGCGAAACACAACGGTCGGAACAGAGTCGAAGTTGCGGGCAAGAACTCTTCGCAGGCGCCGAGCGATCCGAACGCGAAGCCACGCAAGCGCACATGGGAGAAGCCGACGGCACCGGCCGACTTCTCACATCAGCAAGCGTTCATGCCTCAAGCCGGCAAAAAGCCCAGCCCACGTTGACCTGAGCGCAAGTAGGCGAGTTCCCGACTCGCGCCTCTGGCGTCACGAAGCCATGTTGACCGCGAGTATCTCGGTCCCATACGTTCGTTCCGCCAGGCACGCCGCGCCGTCACGCGCAGCGCCACGCCCAGGCATCCCACGTTCGTTCCGGGGGGTCGAATGTCGGCGGCTACGCTTCAGTGTCTGTTGTGTCAGGTCGATGCGAGCTACCTCGCGATTCCGATCTCACATGTCATCGAGGTCACTCGGCCGTTAGGCGTCACCCGGTTGCCGGACGCACCGAGCTGGGTCGCCGGAGTCGCAGTGTTACGCGGCATCGCGACGCCGGTGATCGACGCGCGCAAGTTGCTCGCGGGCGCAGCTGAGAGCGGCGAAGTGCGTAGTCCACCGCCGCCGGCTTCGCGCTGGGTCTCGCTCCGCATCGATGATCGCCGGGTCGCACTCGCAGTCGACGCAGTCTTGCGCGCGCATTCGCTCGCGCCCGACATGCGTCATGCGGTGCCGCCGCTGCTAGGTTCCACGCGAGCGATCACCGCACTCGGGACGCTCGACCAGAAACTGTTGATGGTGCTCGCAGGCGCGCAGCTCCTGGCGAGCGAAGCTTTCGCGAGCATGGAAGGGTATGCCGACGGAGCCTGATGCACTCGTCCTCGAGCGCTTCCGGGCGGGCATCGCCGCGCGCATGGGCCTGACGTTCGACGACAATCGCGCGAGCTCGCTAGCTACAGTTCTCAACGAGCGAGCAACTGCGACTCGGCTTTCGCTCGAGCGCTACGTCGAGCAATTTCCTACCTGCGCACAGACTGAGCTTCACGAGATCGCCCGGTCGCTCACGGTTCCTGAGACGTATTTCTTTCGCAATCAAGCGCAACTCGATGCGTGCATGGAAGGCGCGGTGCCGGCCTGCCTCGAGCGCCGCCACCATTCCGGCTTACGGATCTTGTCTGCTGCGTGTGCTTCGGGCGAGGAGCCGTACACGCTCGCAATCTTGCTCCGGGAGCGATGGCCGGCTGCGGCTGCTCGAACGAAAATTCTGGGCGTCGACATCAACCAAACGATGTTGCAGCGCGCGCACAAGGCCCGCTACACCGCATGGTCGCTCCGCGAGACACCGGCCGGGTTGAAGGAGCGCTACTTCCAGAAGGAAGGCGCCGACTTTCTGCTCGACGCTTCGATTCGCGAAGCGGTGGCGTTCGAATCGATCAACCTGGTCGAGCCGGAACCGATGCAGCTCCTCGAGTCGAGCTACGACATCGTGTTTTGCCGCAACGCACTCATGTATTTCACGCCAGAGCAGTTCGCGCGGGCAGTCGGGCGGCTCGCGCGCGCGCTCGTGCCAGGCGGGTTCTTCTTCCTCGGAAGCGCCGAGACGTTGCGCGGCGTGACACAAGACTTTCATTTGTGTCACGCTGGCGACGCCTTTTACTATCAGCGCAAAGAGGGGCCGCTGCGGAGTTGGAGTCCGCCGCCGAATAGCGAAACGGTAGCGGTCGAGAGCCCAACGCGACTCGAGCTGCCCCCGCTGAATGACCGTTGGTACGATGCGATCACCCAATCGGCCGATCGCGTGAATGCACTACATGCGGTCTCGCCACCACGCGCCGGGCCGGTGAGTGCCGAAGGTAAGACGATCCGCACCGCGCAGTTGCTGCCGCTGATCGAGACAGAGCGCTTCGCGGAGGCGCTCACGCTGCTCCAAAACGCCGCTCCGAGCGACGACCCAGATCAAGCGCTGTTGCAAGCGGTCGTCGCTGCGCAAGCCGGACGCTTCGATACGGCGCGCGGCTTGTGCGACGCGATCTTGCAACGCGACGAGCTGAACGCCGGCGCGCAATACGTCCTCGCGTTGTGTTACGAGCACGCCGGTGACGCGGACCGCGCGATCTACCACGATCAGTTATCCGCCTACTTGGATCCTGGGTTTGCGATGCCGCGCGTCCACTTGGGGCTGCTCCACAAGCGACGCGGCGATGTCAGCGCGGCTGGGCGCGAGCTTCGCGAGGCGCGCAAGCTGATCGAGCGTGAGGACGCATCGCGTCTGCTGTTGTTCGGCGGCGGTTTCGGCCGCGCCGCGCTACTGGCGTTGTGTGATGCCGAGCTCGCGAGAGGCACACGGGAGCGCCAATGAACGATCGCGCCCACGATCCGATCGCAAGCGTCCGCGCGCGGCTCGAGGAGCTGCATCGCGCGTTCGACCTCGGCTTCAGCGAGCCGATGCGGCCGCGCGAGGCCGAGCCCGAAGACCTGCTCGCGATCGAGGTCGCCGGCCACCCGTACGCACTTCGCATCCGCGAGCTCCTCGGCCTGTTCGTGGAACGCCGGATCACGCCGCTTCCAGCTGCACCGGTGGAGCTCCTCGGGCTCGCGGCCGTCCGCGGCGAGCTCGTCGCGGTCTACGACCTCGCGAGCCTGCTCGGATACGGACGCGGCCAAGACCCCCAGTTTCTAGTCGTGGGGCGGGGCCAATCGGTCGCGTACGCGTTTGCGACGCTGCAAGGCCACACGCGCGTCGCGAAGTCGGAAATCGCGACGAGCGAACATGCGCGCGAGCCCTGGCTGAACGAAGTCGTCCGCGAGGCGGGGCAGACCCGGCCGATCATCGAGCTATCCGGCATCTCGGCCGCGATTGAACACCGTGTGCGCTTCGAAGGACATAAGGAGAACGACTGACATGCGTGAACGATGGAGTTTTGGACGCAAACTTGCTGCGGGGTTCGGCGTCGCCGTCGCATTCACGGCGATCAACGGCTTCATTTCAGTGCAGGCCATGCAAGACGTCGTCGCTGCCAAAGATCTCGTGATCGATCGCGACGCGAAGGCTCTCGGTGAAGCTGCGGAGCTCGAGTCCGCGTTCGAAGGACAAGTGAGCGCCCTCCGCGGCTATTTGCTGACGATGGAGAGTCGCTACGTCGACAACCTCTTGGAGTCCAAGTCCAAGGTCGCAGAGCTACTGCGCATCCTCAAGCAGCTTTTGCCCGATGAGCAGGCCGACATCGGCGCGATCGAGGTGGCGCACAGCGAGTACGTGCAGGTCGGCCAAACCGTCATGGATCTGCGCACGGCCGGTGAGTCCGCCGAGGTCATCGAGAACGCGTTCATCCAGAAGTTGCGACCCAAGCGCGACGCGCTGAAACAAGTCACCACGAACTTCGTGACGCGTCAGACCGAGGCACTTCAAGCGGCAAAACAACGCGCGTCCGACATGGCAACGGCGACGAACCGCTGGGTGGGTTTGATCGCGCTGCTCGCGGCCGTGTTCTCGACCTTGACCGCGATCGTGCTCGCGCGCGGCCTCGGCCAACAAATCGGATCTGCCGTCGGGCACGTGCAGAGCTCATCGGCCGAGCTGCAAACCGCGGCCAATCAGCAAGCGACGGGCGCGCGCGAACAAGCGACTGCGATGACCGAGATCACGACTACGATCAGTGAGCTGCTGACGACTTCGCGCCAGATCGCAGAAAGCGCGCGCCGGGTCGTTGCGATGGCGGACCAAACTGCGGGCTCCGCACGCGCCGGCGAAATTACGGTCGGCAAAGCACAAGAGTCGATTCTGCTGATCCAGCGTCAAGTCGATCAGATCGTCACGCACATGTTGGACCTGGGTAAGAAGACACAACAAATCGGCGTCGTCCTCGACATCGTGTCCGAGCTGGCCGAGCAAACGAACATCCTGGCGATCAACGCGACGATCGAAGCGATCGGCGCCGGCGACTCAGGCAAGCGCTTTGCCGTCGTCGCGGACGAGATCCGGAGACTCGCCGACCGCGTATCGTCTTCGACCAAAGAGATCCGCGGCTTGATCGAAGAAGTCCGCAGCGCAGCCAACACGACCGTGATGGCGACCGAAACTGGCTCGAAGACCGTCGACGCGGGCACGCGTCACTTTGCCGAGGTCACGAGCTCACTGCGCCTGATCGCGAGCCTCGTCGACACTACGACGGAGGCCGCACGCGAGATCGAGCTGTCGACTAAACAGCAGACCAGCGCGGTCGAGCAGGTGAACATGGCCGTCGCGAACGTCGCGCAAGCGACGCGCGAGAGCGAGACGAGCTCGACCCAGACGCTTCAGACTGCGGCACAGCTCGCGACGCTTTCACGGGACCTCTTACGCGTGGTGCGACCCGAAGCCAGGTCGTAAATCATGGGTGCTGACCCTTACAAATACTTTCGGATCGAAGCGCGCGAGCTGGTCGAGCACCTGAACAAGGATTTGCTCGAACTCGAAAAGGCTTGCTCGCCGGCTTCGATCGCGCGCTTGCTTCGCTACGCCCACACGCTCAAAGGTGCGGCCCGAGTCGTAAAGCAGCTGCGGATCGCGGAAGCAGCACATCAGCTCGAAGAGCTGATCACGCCGCTCCGCGATCGGACCGAACCCGTGCCGAGCGTGGATCCAATGCTCGCCGAGGTCGACAAGATCGGGCCGCTCTTGGCTGCGATCGAACAACCTCCACCACAAGAGGTTGGCCCGGTGCCGGCAGCTGCGGGTGTTTCAGAGATAGCGCATCGGAGCGTGGTGACGCCGGAACGCGCCGGTCTCGCGTCGAAGCTCTACCCGCACCGCGGCGATCCAACCGTTCCGTTCATTGCGTCGTCGCAGGCAGGTGCGGCAAGCGCGGCAGCCACGGCGCAGCAGCTAGCCGCGCCCCACGCTCTGGTCCAGGGTCGGGCGGGTCCGGAACCTGCACCGCCGATAGTTGCAGCGAAGGGCGTCGAGCTGAGGTCGGTCCCGTCGACGAGTGAGCCGGATCGCAGCGTGCGCGCCGACGTCGCCGAGATCGACGTCGTGGTGGATGCGGTCAACGCTGCACTGAGTGAGCTCACCGCTCTGCGCGGTCAGATCGGCAAGCTGGAGGAGCTGCGCCACCTCGCCGAGCTGTGCACGCGGCAGCTCGCCGCTCCTCGCCGCTCCGAGCTGCGGCGCAGTGCCGCCGCTGTCGAGAAGGCGCGTACGCTCGCAGAAGACTTGTCCGTCAGCACGCGCAACCTCGATGCCAACATGACGGCCACACTCGAACGCGCGCGCCGCGAGCTCGAACACGCGCGCGGTCAAGCTGAACAGCTGCGTTTGTCACCCGCGAGCGCGATGTTCGCTTCGCTCGAGCGGGCCGTGCGTGATGCAGCCCGCGAGCTCGGCCGGGACGTCCGGGTCGAGACGCGCGGCGGCGAGACGCGGCTCGACGGCAGCGTGCTCGAAGTCGTTCAGTCCGCGTTCTTTCACGTCGCGCGCAACGCAGTCGCACACGGCATCGAGCCGGTCGTCGAGCGTCGCGCGGCAGGCAAGCCGGACCAGGGGACGGTGCACATCGAGGTCGCACGCGTGGGCTCACGCGTGGCCTTTCGCTGCAAAGACGACGGGGCTGGCCTCGACGTAGCGGCGATCCACAAAGCGCTGGCGCGCGCGGGAAAGAACGTCACAGCGTTGCCGGAGCTCGATTCGAGCGAGCTGCTCGATCTCTTGCTGCACGCCGGCGTCTCGACTGCGCCTGCGGTAACCGCGGTCTCGGGACGCGGCGTCGGGCTCGACGTGCTCCGCGAAGCGGCTGAACGATTGGGCGCGGGCGTGCGCCTCGATTCGCAACCCGGGCGCGGTTTTTCGGTCGAGCTGATCGTGCCGCTCACGGCTGCAGCGGTGGAAGCGCTCGCGGTGGAGAGCGGGGGCATGCTGACGAGCCTGCCGCTCGACGCCGTTCGGCGCAGCGTACGCGTGCGGACGAGCGAGGTGACACAAGGTGCAAATGGATTACGGCTCATCCACGAAGGCGTCGCGCTGCCGTTCCTGCCCCTCGCGGTCGCGCTGCGACAACAAGAGCCGCGCGACCCGCCTGCCTTCACGACGGCCGTGGTCGTCGAGAGCTCAGCGGGCGCGCTCGCGATCGGTGTGACCCGCGTCGTCGGAACGAAGACGGTCGTGCTGCGCCGCCTCCCACCACTTCTGCCGCGCAACCCGCTCCTGCTCGGTGCAGCGCTCGATCCGCTCGGTCACCCCGAGCTCGTGCTCGATCCCGACGGCTTGTACGCCCAGGCCGCGCGCGGTGTCGCGACAGCGACGGTTGCCCCGGCCCCCCGCCTACCCGTCTTGATCATCGACGACTCGCTGACGACCCGCATGCTCGAGCAGAGCATCCTCGAGTCCGCAGGTTATCGCGTCGCGCTCGCATGCTCCGCCGAGGAAGGTCTGCAGAAGGCGCGCGAAGACCGCTACGGCTTGTTCTTGGTCGACGTCGAAATGCCGGGCATGGACGGGTTTTCGTTCGTCGAGGCGACGCGCCGCGATCCGGAGCTGCAAAAGGTTCCGGCGGTGCTCGTCAGCTCGCGCGATGCGCCGGAGGATCTCGCACGCGGCAAAACAGCCGGTGCGCGCGGTTACATGGTCAAAGGTCGGTTCGACCAGCGAGAGCTGCTGAGCTTGATCAGGAAGTTGTTGGCGACCGGATGAGCAAGATTCGCGTCCTGCTCATCGAAGACTCGATCACGGTGCGCAAGCGCTTCGTAGAGGTGATCGAGCGGGATCCGAGCTTCGAGGTCGTCGGTGAGGCTGCCAACGGCGAAAAAGGCATCGAGCTCTGCATGGCCCTGCGACCGGACGTGGTCACGATGGACCTGATGCTGCCGGGGACAAACGGCTTGGTCGCGACCGAGTACATCATGGCGCATTGCCCGACGCCGATCCTGATCGTGTCGGCGTCGTCCAATCGCGGCGAGGTCTTCAAGACCTACGACGCACTCGCTGCCGGCGCAGTCGAAGTGTTCGAAAAGCCGTCCGGCGCCGAAGAATCCGACGCGTGGGAGCGCGGCTTCTTGTCGACTCTGCGGGTCGTGTCGCGCGTGCGCGTGATCACTCGTCCCCGCACGCGTTTGGTCGGCGTGCCACGCTCGCAATCCGCTGATCCGGTGCCCTCCCCGACCAATCGCGCAGAGTTCGACCTCGCGGTGATCGGAGCCTCGACCGGTGGACCGGTCGCGCTGGTCGAGCTGTTCAAAGCGTTGCCGCGAAACTACGCGCTGCCGACGCTCGTCGTGATGCACATCGGCGCTCCGTTCGCGCCTGCGTTTGCAGATTGGTTTCGCTCGCAGATCGGTCGCGGCGCGAGCTACGCGGTCGACGGCGAGCCGATCAGCGGGCTCGCGAACAGCGTCCGGCTCGCGCCAGCCGACCAGCACCTCACCGTGGGCAGCGGACGGCTGCGGCTCACGAACGACCCGCCGCGGCACTCGTGCCGGCCGTCGGTCGATGTGTTGTTCGAGTCGGTCGCGCGCGAGTACGGCGGCCGGACCGCTGCGTGTCTCTTGACCGGGATGGGTCGCGACGGCGCGGCAGGTTTGCTCGCGTTGCGGCACACTGGCTCGCTCACGATGGCACAAGACGAAGCGAGCTGCGTCGTCTACGGCATGCCGAGGGAAGCAGCGCAGCTGGGAGCTGCCGAACGTGTGCTCCGGCCATCCGACATGGCGCGAGTACTCGGGCAGTTGCCGGCGGCCTCCTGGCTCGGAGCCAAACACGGATGACGCCCCGCGCCCTGATCGTCGATGATTCGCTCACGGTCCGGATGGATCTCGCGGATGTTTTCCGAGGGGCTGGCTTCGAAGTGCTGCTCGCGAGCGACGCTGCGCAGGCGCGCGACCTGATCCGACTCGAAGCGCTCGACTTGTTGATCCTCGACGTGCTGCTGCCCGACGGGGACGGCATCGAGATCTTGGGCGAGGTTCGCGACACCGAGGACGGCAAAGAGCTCGCGATCATGATGCTGTCGAGCGAAGCCGAAGTCGCAGACCGTGTGCGCGGGATGCGCATGGGTGCGGACGAGTACGTCGGAAAGCCGTACGACGTGAATCACGTGCTGACGCGTGCGCGAGAGCTGGTCGCTGCACGCCGCAGCTCGATGGCCGCGAGCGCTCCGGCAGCAGCACCGGTGCTGCTGATCGACGACAGCGCGACGTTTCGAGGTTATATCGGTGAAGCGCTGCGTGAACGTGGCTATCACGTCGCGACGGCATCGACCGGTGAGGAGGGCTTGCGGCTCGCAGCTGCGCAACGTCCGGCGGCGATCCTCGTCGACGGCGTGCTGCCTGGGATCGACGGCGCGACTGTGATTCGGCGCGTGCGGCTCGATGCCGCCCTGCGCAGCGTGCCGTGCATCTTGCTCACGGCAGCGCTCGAGGCCGAAGCCGAGCTTCGCGCACTCGACTCGGGCGCCGACGCGTTCGTTCGAAAGGACGAAGACCCTTCGTTGATTCTCGCGAAGCTCGCGGCACTGTTGCGCAGCACCGAGAGCAGCGATCGAACGCTTCAGACCGCGAGCTTGCTCGCGCACAAGAAGATCCTCGCTGTCGACGACAGTGCGACGTACCGGGCCGAGCTCGCAAAAATTCTCGAGGCCGATGGCTACGAGATAATTCTCGCGCGTTCGGGCGAAGAGGCGATCGAGCTGTTGTCGGTGCAGAGCGTCGACTGTGTGTTGCTCGACCTGATCATGGACGGCATCAGCGGCACCGAGACGTGCCGGCTGATCAAGAGCTCGCCGGGCCTGCGCGATCTACCCGTCATGTTGCTCACTTCGGTCGAGGATCGCGCATCCATGCTCGAAGCCATGGCGAGCGGCGCCGACGACTACATCGCCAAATCGGCAGAGTTCACCGTGCTAAAAGCACGCGTACGCGCCCAGCTGCGGCGGCGCCAGTTCGAAGACGAGACGCGGCGCGTGCGCGAGCAGCTGCTGCGGAGTCAGAGCGAAGCTGCGGCCGCACGCAGCGCCCGCGAGCTCGCCGAAACTCGCGCCCTGCTCGTGGAGCAGCTCGAACGCAAAAA
Organism: Polyangiales bacterium; assembly: GCA_035687405.1. Taxonomy (GTDB): domain Bacteria; phylum Myxococcota_A; class Polyangia; order Polyangiales; family JAFGIB01; genus JADGRF01. The sequence goes on along the minus strand of DASRXR010000848.1, from coordinate 4,435 downwards.
CGGAGAGCTCGAGACAGCCTATCGCGAGCTGCAGACCGCGCAGAGTCAGCTCGTGCAGAGCGCGAAGATGGCATCGCTCGGTGAGCTCGTCGCAGGAGTCGCACACGAGATCAACAACCCGCTCGCGTTCGTGCTCTCTCACCTGGACACGACGCGGCGCAGCCTCGCCAAAGCCGCGCCCGCGCCCGAGCACATGACACAAACGGCTAAGGACAATTGGGAGCGTGCACTCAGTCGGCTACAAGAAATGAACCTCGGGCTCGATCGAATTCAAGAGCTGGTGGTGAAACTACGCACGTTCTCACGGCTAGACGAAGGTGAGCAGAAGACAGTTAGCATTCGAGAGTGTGTGGAATCCCTGCTGACGATCCTCGGCCACAAGCTGAAGGACCGCATCGCGGTGGAAACGCACTTCGGCGAACCTGATCAGCTCGATTGTTTTCCGAGTCTCCTGACCCAAGCGATCATGAACCTCGTCTCGAACTCGATCGATGCCATCGACGGCCAGGGCCGGATAGACATACGGACCGGTGCCGCGGAGGGCGGCTACCGAATTGTCGTCACGGACTCTGGCCATGGCATTCCGCCGCATCTTCAGGAGCGCGTGATCGAGCCGTTCTTCACGACTAAACCAATTGGTCAGGGGACTGGCCTCGGCTTGTCGATCGTCTACTCGATTGTTCGCAAACATGGTGGCACGCTAGAGTTGACCGATGCTGTGGGCGGCGGAACACGAGCAGTGATCCACTTGCCAGCAAAACACCCGGGGGGGGACTTCCACGATGCACGCTCAGAAAGCGAAGAAACAACGAGTTCTACTCGTCGATGACGAACCGCAGGTGCTCGTCGCGCTCGAAGACCTGCTCGGCGACGATTTCGAGGTTCTGAAGACGACATCGCCCCACGGCGCACTCGAGCTGCTCGATCGAGAGCGCGACATCGCGGTCGTGGTGACCGACCAGAAGATGCCGAAGATGACTGGCGAGGAGTTTCTCGCCACCGTGCCGGGCCAATCCGACGCGCTGCGCATCATGGTCACGGGCTTTGCGGACGTGCAGGCACTGATTCGCGCAGTCAACTCCGGCCACTTGTTCGCGTACGTCACGAAGCCATGGAACCCGACCGACTTGCGCGACAAGGTCGAGCGCGCTGCACGGCAGTTCCATTTGTCGCGCCAGCTAACGACGGAGCGACAGCTGTTGCACCAGCTCTTGGACCACAGCCCGGACGGCATCTTCTTCAAGGATCGGGACCGGCGGTTCGTCGAAGCCAATCGCGCGTTTCTGCAGATGGTCGGCGTTCGGGATCGCAACCAGCTTCTCGGCAGACGGCTCGAGGACGTGGTCCCGGATACGATGCTGCACGAGGCGGTCCAGGGCGAAGAGGAGAGCGTGCTTCAAAACGCGAGTGCGGCGCTCGACACGATTCGCACGTATGGCCGCCTCGAGCAGAATGCCCGCTGGCTCGCCGAGACGCGGGCGCCGGTGCGTTCTCCCGAAGGCGAGATCGTCGGTCTGGTCGGGATCGCGCGCGACGTGACCGATCGCTTGCAAGCGCAACGCGCGCTCGCGGAGAGCGAAGCGTTGCTGCACAAGCAGACGGTGCTGCTGAACTCGATCCTGGCCGGCCTCGCCGAAGGCGTCGTCGTGACGAATCAACAAGGCAACTTCCTGCTCTGCAATCCTGAAGCGCAGCGCTTGTTGGGCCTCGATGCGAACGCGCTCTCGGTCAGCAACTGGGTCTCGCTGTGCGGTCTGTACGAGTCGGACAACAAAACGCCTGTCACCCCGGGCAGCGATCCACTCGCGCAAGTGATCTCCGGCGCTGAGCTCACCGAAGCGGAGCTGTGTTTACGTTCGCACGATTCGCTGCGCGCGCGCGTCGGCGTGAGCGCGACTCCGCTGCGGAACGAGCGCGGCCACATCATCGGTGGGATCGGCCTCTTACGGGATCTGACCGAACACCGCGAGATGGAAACGCAACTTTCGCAAGCGCAGCGGATGGATGCGGTGGGTCGGCTCGCCGGCGGGGTGGCGCACGACTTCAACAACTTGTTGTCAGTGATTCAGGGCGGCGGCGAGTTGCTCTTACGCAGCTTGCCGGCAAACGATCCGAAGCGCATCGAGCTCGGACACATCTTGAATGCGGCGCAACGCGCGGCGCTCCTGACCCGTCAGTTACTATCGTTTAGTCGTCAGACAGTCGTGCAGCCGAAGACGCTGCAGCTGAACGAGGTCGTGCGCGCGATCGAGCCGATGCTGCTGCGCGTGATCTCGGAGCACATCGAAGTCGTCACGCGGCTCAGCGACGACTCCGGCCACATCATGATCGATGCAGGGCAACTGGAGCAGGTGATTTTGAACCTCGCGCTCAACGCTCGCGATGCGATGCCCAACGGCGGCGTGCTGCGGATCGAGACGGCGAGCATGGTGAATCGCGAACGAGAGGATCCGCGCCGGCCCGTCGGCGACTTCGTGGTGCTGACGATCCGCGACACTGGGACCGGCGTGGGTGTCGAGACGCAGCGCAAGCTGTTCGAGCCGCTCTTCACGACCGAGGATCACGGCAAGGGGAGCGGGTTGGGCTTGGCGACCGTGTACGGCATCGTCGAACAGAACTCGGGTCACATCCGCTGCGAGGCCGCGCCGGAACGGGGCACGTCGTTCGAGATCTTCTTCCGTCGCGTGCAAGCGCATCCGCCGGACGTCACCGTGCCGATCACGCGGGACGAGGCGCGCAGCGACGGCAACGGCGTGATCTTGCTCGTCGAGGACGAAGACAGTGTGAGGCGCGTCGCGGCCGCGATCCTGCGGAACCGGGGCTACACCGTGCTCGAAGCGCGCCGCCCGAGCGACGCGATTCAGATCTGTACGCGGGCGCAGCACCCGATCGACTTGTTGCTCACCGACGTCGTCATGCCCGAGAGCAGCGGGCCACAACTCGCTGCTGAGCTGACACTGCGTCAACCGAACATGGGTGTGATGTACATGTCAGGTTATTCGGGAGACAACGCACTGATGGGGAAGGCTCTCCGGGACGGAATCACGTTCCTGCAGAAGCCGTTTACGCCGGCGTTGCTCACGGAGGCCGTGAGCGAAGCGCTGACCCGGCCGAACGCGGCGTTGCGCGCGAGTTGCGGCTAGGGACAGCCCCTAATGTGATGCCAAGGCACCGCCGGGCTCGAAGCTGACGCGCTTGTTCAGCAGCTCCGCCACCAGATTCGCCGGCTGAGGCCTCGCCACGATGTAGCCCTGAATCTGGTCGCACTTCAGCAGCCGCAAGAGCTGCGCCTGATGCACCGTCTCCGGACCTTCGGCGATGACTTTCAGATCGAGCGCGTGCGCGAGCGAGATGATCATCATCACGATCGTCATGTCCTGCGGGTCTTCCGCCATGCGCTGAACGAACGACCGGTCGACCTTGAGCGCGTCGATCGGCAGCCGGCTCAAGTATCCGAGTGAGCTGTAACCGGTTCCGAAGTCGTCGATCGCCACGCGCAAACCGCGCTTGCGCACTTCCCGAAGTTTCTCGATGTTGCCGTGGAGGTCGTCCATCAGCACGCTCTCGGTGATCTCCAGCTCGACGCCGCCCTCCGCATCAGGATAGTCGCTGCTCGTCGCTTCGAGTGCGTCCAAGAAGTCGGCTTGCCCTAGCTCGACCGACGAGACGTTCACCGCGATCGGCGGCGGCGTGAGCCCCTGATTCGTCCAGCGCGTGAATTGCTCGAGCGCTTGGCGATACACCCAGCGCCCGACGTCCAAGATCAACCCCGTCTCTTCGAGCACCGGAATGAACTTCATCGGCGGGATGAGTCCGTGTTCCGGATCTTGCCAGCGGATCAATGCCTCGAGCCCGACGATGTTGCCGCTCTTCAGCTCGAGCTTCGGCTGATAGTGCAACACGAACTCTTCGCACTCGATCGCGCGCCGCAGCCGCGACTCGAGCGCGAGCCGTTCCGCCACCCGCTCGTTCATGATCGGGGCGTAAAATACGTAGGCCTGATTTGACCCAGCCGCCTTGTGCAGCGCTGCCTCGGCGTGGCGAATCAGTTGCTCCGCGTCGTCGCCGTCCGACGGCCCGAGCGCGATTCCGATTCGACACGACACTCGCAGCTCGCACCCTTCGAGCTCGAAGGGCGCACGCAGGCGCGGTAACAACGTGTGTTCGATGACGGCAGCCACGTGCGCGGCATCCTGGGCGTCGCACATCATCCACGCGAACGTGTCGCCATCACAACGCGCCAGCGTGTCGTCCGATCCGAGCATCGGGCGCACGCGCGAGACGATCTCGAACAGCAAGGCATCACCGGCACGCCGGCCGAGGCTCACGTTGATGCGCCGGAAGCGAGCGATGTCGAGCATGATCAGCGCGACTTCGCTGCCGGGATTCGACGCCATCCGCTGCACGAGGCGATCGACCAACAGCTCGCGTTTGG
>DASRXR010000847.1:0-16370 GCA_035687405.1 Polyangiales bacterium | reverse complement strand
CGAGAAGATCTCGACGTTGTGGGCCGCCCGAGGCAGCGCGCGGATTCCGGAGGTCGGGGTGACGCTCGCAACGCTCGTGCTGATCCTCGCGATCCCGCGTGCGACTAAGAAGGTTCCAGCTGCACTGGTCGCGATGGGCGTCGCTGCCGTCGCTACGACTTGGCTGCATCATCTCAATCCGGCGTTTCACGTCGAGACGATCGGCACGCGTTTTCATAGCGTCGTGAACGGCGTCGAGATCTCGGGTATCCCTTCGTCGTGGCCGACCGCGGCCTTGCCGTGGGGCGCTCACTTCCCGAGCATCGCGATGCTGCAGGACATCGTTCCGGCTGCGTTCGCGATCGCGGTGCTCGGCGCGATCGAATCACTGTTGACCGCCGTGATCGCGGACGGGATGACGAACACGAAACACGACTCGAACGCGGAACTCGTCGCGCTCGGCATCGGCAACATCGTCTCGCCGATCTTCGGGGGCCTCGCCGCGACTGGCGCGCTCGCCCGCACCGCGACGAACATTCGCGCCGGCGCTCGCTCGCCGTTGGCTGCGATCACCCACTCGGTTTGTGTGCTCCTCGCAATGCTCGCGCTCGCGCGACTCCTCGCCTACGTGCCGATGGCCGCGCTATCGGCGCTTCTGTTGATCGTCGCGTGGCACATGTCCGATGCGCGCAGCACGGCCGAGATGTTGAAAGTTGCGCCGCGGAGCGAGCTGGTCGTGTGGTTGACGTGTTTTCTGCTCACGGTGCTGCTCGACATGGTGAGCGCGATCTCGGTCGGCGTCGTGTTTGCCGCGATCTTGTTCATGCGCCGCATGGTGGAGTTCACCGAGACGCGGCTTCAGCTCGATCGCACGGTCGAAGGCAGCGACATCTCGCTTCCGCCCGGCGTCGTGTTGTACGAGATCAACGGTCCGCTGTTTTTCGGCGCCGCGCAAAAAGCCATGCGCGTATTGGATGCAGTCGAGCCGAACCAGTACCGCGTGCTCGTGATCGATCTCGGCCGGGTGCAGGTGATCGACGCGACCGGCTTGATCGCGCTTCGAACCGCGCTCGCCGCAGTGCTGCGAACGAAGCGACAGGTCGTGCTCGCGGGACCGTTACCGCGCCCGCGCGAGATCTTTCAGCGCGCGAATCTCGAAGCTTCGCCGGGCCTGTTCATTCGCAAGGACGTAGAAACGGCAGTCGCGCTGGCAGAAACGCTGGCAAGGGCGAGCTTGCCAGCCGCTTCTGCAGCAGCGCCACCGCGCATCAGTGTTCTGCCGCGTTAGCTAGTGCCGAACTACCGCGCTTTCGGATAGATCGCGTACGTCGCCGTCAGCTTCGCTTCGTCGAGCACGTGACCTTGGGACGCTCGCTTGAAGTCCGCGATCTCGAACTTCTGCGGAACATCGAGCTTGTCGACATCGAGCGCGTACACCGTGAACACGTAGCGGTGCGTCCGCTCGTCGTTGAACGGCGGCCATGGACCATCGTAGCCGTTGTACGAACCGGCCATGTTCGCGTCACCCGCGAACCAACCGGTGTAGCTGTTGCCACCGCGCGTGCCGTACGGCTGCACTCCGCCCGGCTTGCCCTTCGCCGTCAAGCCGTCCGAGTCTAGACCTTCCGTGAGCTCGCCCGTCTTCGCGGGAACGTTCACGAGCACCCAGTGCACGAAGTCCGCGCGCGGCAAATCGTAGGGCACGGTTCGATCGGGCTTGTTCACGTCGTCCGCCTTCGTCGGCGCGTCGAGATCCACACACGTGACCGCAAACGACTTCGTACCCGCGGGCGCACCCGACCACGCGAGATGCGGACTCTTGTTCGGCCCCGGCTTCGGGCCATCTGCTCCCGGCACGCCCATCGCGTTCGTTGCAGGGATCGGTTTGCCGTCTACGAGAGACTTGCTTGTGAGCTGCATGGTGTCCTCCATGTGCCGGCGGTCAACGCCAGCGTTCGCGACGCCAGCCACCATACTGCTGTGGCCGCCAATGGCGCGCGCGATGTTCGGCGATGTACTCCGGACGCGCAAACAGTTTCACGAGCACTACGCCCGCGATGAAACCGCCGATATGCGCCCAAAATGCCACGCCGCCTTCTTGGCCGGACAAACCGCCCACGACCTGCAGCAACATCCAGTAACCGAGGATCACCCATGCAGGGAGTGCGACCGTCGTGAAGATGATGATGAGCGGCACGAGCGTGTACACGCGAACACGCGGGTAGAGCACGATATACGCGCCCATCACGCCGCTGATCGCGCCTGACGCACCGACCATCGGAACTGCCGAGTCAGGCTGCGCCAGCACTTGTGCTGCGGCTGCGGCGATACCGCAGGCGAAGTAAAAGACGATGAACCGGCCCCGGCCCATCGAGTCTTCGACGTTGTTCCCGAACAGCCACAGAAACCACATGTTTCCGATGATGTGAGCCCAGCCGCCATGCAGAAACATCGACGTGAGGACGTGCAGCGGCGCACGGCCCGAGTCGATTTGACAGGCGAGCGTCTCGCTCAGCGGAAAACTCGTTCCGGGCTCCGCCAACAGCGTGAGCTCGCCCGGAATTAGTCCGTAGTTGCAGACCGAAGCGAGCAGAGCATCGGAGAACCCGGCGCCCTGAAACATGAACCATACCAATGCGTTGAGTGCGATGATCGCGAACGTGACGACGGGCGTACGGACAGTCTCGTTTTCGTCGCGGTATGGGATCACGGGGTGCTCAGAGGGCTAGCGTACGCACTTTTTCCCGGCCGGCACTGCCTTTTTGCGCCGGGGAGAGCTCCCTGAGTCCGTGAACTGACGATTTAACTTTGTTAGTTCGCGTACGAGGCTTCGGCCTCGCCCTGGATCAGCACGGGCGAGCGCAGTGCTTCGAGCGACTCGCGAATCTGATCGAGCTCGCCGTGGCAACGCTCGCAGTAGCGCGCGGACGCAGCCAGTCGGCTGAGCGCACCTTCCGCGATCTGACTCGCGGCGCTGGGATCCTGCGCGACCAAGGCTGGCAGCACGTCGTTGCACCAGCTCCAGTTTTGCTGCGTTCCAAAATCGAATGGCAACAGGTCAAATGACAACCCGAACCGCGCGAGCCCTTGCTCGATCGCAGCACGCTGCTTCGGCGCCGTGAGCTCGACTACCGCGAGCGCGCCCGCCGCGTGATAGGCGTAGCGGCGATTGGCGGCGAGCGCGACCATCAGATTGGACACCGCAAGCGCTTCCCAGACGGTGTCTTCGCGCGCTTGCGCGTCCCCGAGCGTTTGGCCCAGGCATGCGAGCGGGTCGCCCGAGACGGCATCGAATGGCGCGTTCGACGAGGTCGAGACGGAAGGCGCCAGCTTCTGTTGCGTAAGCGCAGAGAGCTCCGAAAAGCCCGCCTCTGCGACCGCGTGTTGCTCGAGGTACCAGCGCAGCTGCGACTGCGAGGCATCGTTGGCGAGACGGCCGAACAACCGGTCCGTCGTGTTCGAACGGAGCTGATCGAGCCGCGAGAACCACGCGCAAAAGCGCTCGGGATCACTCGGAGCTTCGCGGGCGAACCGGCGGACCGATGCGCTCGCAGCACCGACGAAGTCGTGCTCGAGACGGCGCATCCGATATTGTGCCTGCAGCGAGGTCAACCAATCCGGCGCGTCGAACACGGTCGATGCGCGCGAACGGTTCCACTCGGCGAGCCGCCGGTGAAACGCGAGCGCAGCGCAAGGCATCGTTGCAGGGGCGGGGAATGCAGAGTCCAGCAGCATGGTGCGGTCTCCTAGCAAGAGCGGGACCAAGCTCGGACGGCTTGGATGGCGCTCGGAAACGTCGGATACGGCCGCGAGGCTGAGGCAGGTCTGTTAGCGCTGCGCACCTGACACAGTCGCGCGATCTTGCGGGTATCGAAGTCACGCACGCAAGCATAAGTCGCTCGCAGTGGCGCTCGATTCCAGCAATGAGTGTCCGACAGTGCTCCGTCCATCACGATGTACGAAGTGAAGATCCTCGGACACGATGTACGGACACTCGGCACCGTCACCCAGTGCGGCAGTGGTGCGGTGTCAGCGTGCCGTCAGCGAGTGTGATCTAGATCAACTCGCGGCCGGCGGCGGCGTCGACGTCGCGGGATCGAATGCGACACCGATCACATCACCGTGATCGATGAGCAGCGCGGCGATCTGGGCCATCAACGCAGTCGGTGGACGCCGGCGATGCTCGTCCTGGACTTGGAGCACGAGCACCGCGACGAGTCGTCGCAGCGGATGGCGGCTATCCAAAAGCATCACGGCGCGGAAGCGCCGATCCTGCGAATCGACGTACAGCGGCGGCACTGCGCCACCGGCCTCGCCTTCGGTGCTCGCGGTTGGTGACTCAGGCTGCGTTTCAGTCGAGTTTGGAGGCTCGCTCACCGTCGTCGTCGCGCTGGCGGACCCCACCGCGAGCTCGCGTTCGGAGCGCGCCCACTGCTCGACCCATGCGACCAAGTCGGGCTCTGCTGCGATCTCGGGCAACGCGGCGAGCAACTCAACCCGCGTCTCTTCGACGCCGAACAAGTGACCGAGGTAGCTATCGGTGCTCTGGAGCAAGATCGTGAGTGCACAGCGCGCGCGATCGGCAGCGTCGACGCACTCGGCGAGCCGGGCGCGCACCGAGCTGTCGTCATCGGTCTGCATCGGCTCGACCTCGAACGACAAGAGTTTCTCGAGCTCGGCTTGCGGTGAGAGCTCGGACACCCGCGCAAACTCGATCAAGCGCGCGAACTTCGCATGCAAGAGCGGGTTCTTACCCTTCTTGTACTCGGAGGCGCAGAGCTCCGCGTAGTTCTCGAACGATGCCCGATCGCCCATCGCGATCGCGATCCGCGCTCGGTTCTCGTACATCGAGCCGAGTGTGAGACCGCTCGTCCCCAGCTCACGCTCGCTCGCGATGAGCGAGTCCATGAGCTCGACGGCTTCGCTTGGGCGACCGGTGTCCGCCCACAGGCGAGCCATCACGGATTGCAAGAAGCGATGGGCGGTTGAAAGGTCCTCGCGCACGGCGATTTCGCGGTAGCGCACCGCGATCTCCAGCGCTTCCTCGGTTCGGCCGAGCAGGTGAAGCAGTTTGACGTGTTGTGCTGAAGCCATGCCGAACATCAGATGCCGCGCCGGCTTCGCGATCTCGAACACGGGTACGAGCGCGTCGAGCGCTCCCTGCAGGTCACCTTGCAAGTGCTTGAACGCGCTCTCGCCGTAGATCAGGTACGGCCGCCAGCCAGGCTGCGTCTCGGCGAGGACGCGGAGACCGTCGACACACGCCTTTACGCCGAGCAAATCTTCGGCGGCGTAACACGCGTTCAGTTGAAACCCCGTCGTCGTGCCGACGTAGTGCGTGTGTTGATCGTCCTGCAGAAGCAACAGCTCCGCGCGCCGTGAAGAGCGGCTCGCGCCTTGAGCATCGCCATGCGCCATGCACAACAGCATGCGAACGCGCCAGGCGTTCACGCGCAAGCCGCGGTGACTCTCGAGCACTTTCGCCCGTTCTTCGGCGCGGTCCATCCCGAGCGACGCTTCGATCAGCGCGACCGTGTACTCGATTGCCATGCGAGTGCGCTGATGCTGGCTTTCGTCCATGCCGGCGTGGTCGGGCTCGGCGATTCGAGCGAGCGTTTCGCGATGGCCTCGGATCGCATTGCGAACGCGACCGGACAGCCAGTCGCGGGTCGAGTTCAAGATCTGCTCGATCACGCGCAGCGCCGGTGAGAGCGGCAAGAGCGGCTCGAGCGAAGGCAGGCTTTCTACGAGTGCTAGATCGAACGTCGAAGCCGCCATCGAGCAGGTCGCGCCGATCAGCCGCGCGAGCTCGCGCATCGCATCGCCGACGCCGTACACCTGATCGCGCTCCGGCGTCGCGAGGAAACGCTGCTGCTGGATGGTGAGCGCTTGCGTCAGGCGTTGGTCTTGCGGGAGGTGGGTCAGCTCGCGATAGCCGGCGAGCCCGCTGTCGCGCTCGAGCTGGGCGAGGACGGGAGGCAAACAGCGCCGGAAGCTGCCGACCGCGCCGACGAGCGCCGCTTTGCTCAAGACCGCCATACGCAGCCGGTGCACCGCGCGCGCCGGTAGCGATGAATCGAGTTCTGCGAAACCGAGCGCGCGTTCCATCAGTGTGAGCGAAGGCAGGCGCGCGAGTAGGTCGATGCTGCAGAGCAGCTGCACGGCTTCGCGATTTCTGCCCGCGCTCATCAAGTGCTCGGCGCGCTGCACCACGTCGCCACCGGCGAGCAGCTCGGCCATGCGTGCGTGGATCTGCGCCTTGCGCTGCTCCGACATGAGGCTGAGCAGCACGGAGGGGTAGGCTTGCTGACTGAAGAGCGAGCGCTCGCTACCGACGACCAAGATGCGCGCCGATACGAGCTCTTCGAGCGCTGCGAACATGCGCTTCTGATCGCGATGACGCGTGAGCGCGCGGTACGCCGACAGCGGGAAAGATTGCGGGTCGGCGATGCACAGCGCTTCGGCGAGCTCACGCGCGTCGGGAGTCAGGTTGGCGAGCCGGTTCGCGAGCGACTCCGAAAGCGTCTTCGGTAGATCGATCTTGTCGAGCTGCTGCAGCAGTAACCAGCTGCCGGCTTCGTAGCGCGCGAATCCCCGGTCGACGAGCTGCTGCGCGAGCTCCATCGTCGTGCGCGGATTGCCCGCTGCGATGGCGTGGATGTGCGCCGCCCACAGACCCAAGTTGCGCACGTCACCAAACACCGAGCGCAGCAACGCTTCGGTCTGCTCGGCTTCGAGTGCTGGCAGGGCTTCACGCTGGGCGAGCGTGCGAACCAGCGAAAGCGATCGGGTCGCGTCCGATTCCTGATCGGGCTCGACTGCGAGTACGAGCATCAAGCTGCGGCGATCGCTCTTGTCTGCCAGCGCAGCCAGAAACGCGGCGGACGGCTCGTCGATGCGATCGACGTCATCGACCGCGATCAGCAGCCGCTGGCTGCGAGCCATCGCGAGCACGAAGTCCCGAAGCTCGCGCAGGATCAAGCTTCGCTCGGGGAAGCTGACCGACATCGAGTTTACCGAGTCGACGCGCAGCTCGTCGACGACGTGTGCGAGGACCCCGCGCGACAGGCGCGTGTTTTCCGCGGCGAGCTCGGGCAAGAGTGTGAACAGCTGCGACGCGATCGCGCGCGCGACGCCCCACGGACCAGCTGCATCGCCGGCGCCACTTCTCACCACGAGCGCGCTCAGCAACTTCGCTTCGAACACACACGCGTCGATCATGCGCGAGCGGCCCGAGCCCGCTGCGCCTTCGATCAGGAGTGCGCCGCCGTCGCCGCGCACGAGCGACAGCATATTGCTGCGGATCGCGACGAGCGTCTTGTCGCGCCCGACGAGTGTCGGTGTCGCCAGATACGCGCGCGAAATTTCGGGGAGCTCTTCCTTCGGCAGCGATGCGATCGCGCAGAGTCGCTCCATCACCTCGCCCGCGTTTTGCGGGCGAGCGCCGCGATCGAGCGAGAGCAGTTGCAACACGAGCGTACTCAGCGCCGCGGGAATCTCGGGGAACGAACGCGACGGCGGAGTCGGTCGCGAACGCCAGGCATCGCGCAGCTCGAGTGTACGGCGCGCTGGAAATGCGTGTCGGCCGGTGAGCAAGTAATACGCGAGTGCGCCGAGCGAGAACAGGTCGGCGCGCGCATCGAGCGCTTGCATCTGCAGCACTTCGGGCGACATGAACGGTGGCGTGCCGACGACGTCGTTCGCGACGCCGGTCGACACCATCGCACCGAAGTCGATCAGCTTCGCGCGGCCATCCGCCGTGCGCCGCACGTTGCGACCGGAGACATCGCGGTGGATCAGGCCCCGCGAGTGGAGAATCGCGAGCGATGACGCGACGTCGCGCAAGAGCGCACACGCTTCGTGCCATTGCATCGGTCCGGCTCGATCGAGATCCCCACCATCGAGTAGCTCCATGGTGTAATACGGGCCGTCCTCGTCGACGCCGTAGTCGTAGACCTCGATGATACGCGGGTGGCTCAGGTGCGCGAGCGTGTGAAACTCGCGCTCGAGTAGCGCACGCCGCTTGAGCGCGCGTTGATCGTCTTTCGACCAGCTGCGTTTCAGCGCCAGCTTTTCGCCGGTCTTTGCATCGCGCACACGGTAGACCGCGGCCATTCCGCCTCGACCGAGCGCGGCTTCGACGAGGTACCGCCCGCCGATCAAGCCGCCCGTACGATCGGGCAACGGCTGCGATGAAGCCATGAACTTCTATCGTGTCATGTTGCCCATTGCACCGTCATGGACCCGTAAGCTTCGTTGTGGGGCGCTCGGGGTTGCGCCGGAGGCTGTGCGCGGTTCACGCAGCAGGTATGAATTGCAGTCGCGCGTGCGCGTACTATGACACGCAGCATGACGCGAACGCGCAACGACACACACAGCCTCGCCGTCGGGTATCTGCTTTGGCTCTTCGGTTTCACCGGAGCGCACCGCTTCTACTTCGGCAAACCGGTGAGCGGCACGATTTGGTTCTTCACGCTCGGATTGCTCGGCGTGGGGTGGGTCATCGACTTGTTCTTGATGCCCGGCCTCGAGCGCAGCGCCGAGCGTCGCTTCGCACCCGGGCCCTACGGATACACGGTCGCGTGGCTCCTGCTCACGTTCCTCGGTTTCTTCGGGATCCACCGCTTCTACCTGGGTAAGTGGCTGACCGGCCTCCTTTACTTGGTGACAGGCGGGTTGTTCCTCGTCGGCTACCTCTACGACTACTGGACGCTGAACCGGCAGGTGAGCGACGCGAACGAACGCGGTTGAGGGGCGCAGCGGGCGCGGATTGTTAATGTCGTAGCGGGCTCTTTGGAAGGCGCGCAAAAGCGCCTAGGATGGACTTGTCGTACGCGCCACGACGGCGTCCCACATGGAGCTCGCATGACGAGACAGGCAACTGGTTCGGCTGGAGTGCGCACGCTCGAGGTTGCGATCCAACGTTTACCGGCCGCGCTCGCGAACGGCACCGCGCTCGGGGTGTGGGCGGATTTGATTCCGGACGCCCTCGCCGTCGCCGCTCCGAGCGGCAGCCGCACGTTTGCCGAGCTGGAGGCGCGCTGTAATCAGCTCGCCCGCGCGCTGCGGCGGCACGGGCTCGAGGCGGGCGACAGCGTCGCGCTGTTGTGCGGCAATCGGGCGGAGTTTGCCGAAGTCATGTGGGCGACCCGGCGTACGGGTTTGCGCGTGACGACTCTCAACTGGCATCTGACGCCGGGCGAGGCGAGTTACATCATCGGCGATTGCGACGCGAAGGTGTTGTTCGTCGATGCGCAGTTCGCGCAGCTCGGGGTCGCGCTCGCAGGCGCGGGCAAACTGCAGCACTTTCTCGCGATCGGGGGCCCGATCGAAGGCTACGACGACTACGCGGGCTGGCTCGCGGGTGAGTCGGGCGCCGAGGTCGAGAACCCGACGCTCGGCACTCAGATGCTCTACACCTCCGGCACGACCGGAAGGCCGAAGGGCGTGTCCAGGCCGCCTGTCGCTGCGCCGCTGAGCACGACGACGATCGCAGCGAACTATCTGCCGGGAGCGAGCCTTCACTTGCTCACCGGCCCGCTTTATCACGCGGCTCCGCTGGCGTTTTCGCTGATGCTGCCGCACGCGTTCGGGTGCGGCGTCGTGATGATGGAACGCTGGGATGCGGAACTAGCGCTCGAGTTGATCGAGCGGCATCGCATCACGCACACGCACATGGTGCCGACGATGTTTCATCGGTTGCTGACCCTGCCGGAGAGCGCGCGGCGTCGCCACGATCTGTCGTCACTCGAGTTCATTCTGCACGGCGCCGCGCCATGCCCCGTGCCGCTCAAGCAAGCGCTGATGGATTGGCTCGGGCCGATCGTGCACGAGTACTACGCTGCGACCGAAGGTACCGGGACGTCCGTCGATCCAGAGACCTGGCTGCGAAAGCCGGGCACGGTCGGACTGCCGAGCCCGGCGGATCACGTCCGCATCTTGGACGAACACGGGCAGCTGCTGGCTGCGGGCCAAGTGGGCCTGGTGTACCTGAAGGGGCCCGACCAAGGGCGTTTCCAGTATCACAACGATCCGGAGAAGACCGAGAAGGCGTATCGCAACGATTACTTCACGCTCGGCGACCTCGGGTACCTCGACGAAGATGGCTACTTGTTTTTGACCGATCGCAGCGCGCATCTGATCATCTCGGGTGGCGTGAACATCTATCCGGCGGAGGTCGAGGCGGTGCTGTTGACGCACCCCGCGGTCGCAGACGTGGGTGTGATCGGCGTGCCGAACACAGAGTGGGGAGAAGAAGTCAAAGCGGTTGCGACGCTGCAGCGCGGTTGGGTACGCTCGACGGAGCTCACTGCGGAGTTGATCGAGTATTGCCGAAACCGGTTGGCGCATTACAAGTGTCCGAAGAGCGTCGATTTCGTGGACGAGCTGCCGAGGCACGACAACGGCAAGCTCTACAAGCAGAAGCTGCGCGAGTCATATCGACCGCGTTCCAGCTGATGGTGGGGCGAGTCGCGCTCGCAGCTGCGGCGGCGGTTGCATTGCCGCTGGCAGCGGCGGGCGCACAGGCGGACGCGAGCCCCACTCGGGCCGCACCGGCTGAAAAGGTTCGCGATGTGAGCCTGACTTCTGGCCTCGCGCTGGGAGTATCGTTTCCGACCGGCGCGGGGCTCATCGGTGTGCGCGCGGATTACCTGTTTCAGTTGCCGAGCTCGTGGTTTCGGCTGGGCGTGCACGCGGCGGTCGGCGCGTATTTGTGTCCGGACCCGGAGTGTCACCCGAGTCTGACGTTTGGTGCGCTCGGCTCCTGGGGCCATCACCATCGCGTGTTTCTCGAAGCGCGAACCGGAACGCTTGGCGGCATGACGTTGTACTTGCACGGGCGGGCGGTCGCGAGTCGCGCGGTCTGGGGTGTCGGCTCGGAGGTCGGTTACGAATACATGGCTGCGTCTGGGTATTTCTTGCGGTTCGGCGTCGGGATTACGCTGCTCGTCGACGCGGCGATCGAACCCCTCTCAGAGCGCATCGGGCCATCGCTGACGCTGTTGCACGTGGGGTGCAAGTTATGGTGATCGGGCGGCTCGCAGCGTTGATCGTGGTCTCGAACGCGCTCGCGGCGTGTGCGTCGACTGGGGACTGCGCCCCGCTCGAGTCGTGCGACATTCGAGAGCGCAGCTGTCAGGAGCAGGTCGCAAAAACTGTCGCGTGTCTGCGCGGTTCAGGCTCGGTGACGCCGCGGGTCGATGTGGTCGATGCAGACGACTTCATCGACGAGCAAGTGAAGGCTGCCGACGAAGAGCCCCTCTCGGACGATCTGCGCGATCACTACGGGGCGCTGCACCTATTCCGGTTGATGCCGGCCGACGTCGAGGCAGGTCAGCTCGCGGAGGACGAATGGGACGACGTCGCGGCGTTCTTCGACTCCGATACACATCGCGTCACCGTGCTCGACCGCGGCGTCGAGATGAACAGTGCGGGCTCCGTGCTTTTGCTCGCACACGAGCTCGTGCACGCGCAGCAGTCGCGCGAAACTGACGACGAGTTTTATCCGCCGGTAGATGACAGCCGGGATGCGAGCTGGGCCGCGAACGCGATGGTCGAAGGGGAGGCGACGCTCTACCAAGACGTCGCGGACGTCTACGCCTACGGGTTCGCGCCTGGAGATCTCGATTGGAAGCGCATCTTCGTCGACTTCGAGAGCGACTCGTGGATCTACGCGAGCGGCGAGCGTGCGATCTACGAGCGTGTCGATTCGTCGTTTTCATACGCGTTTGGCGGCGCGTACGTGAGCGCGGCGTATCGCAGGGGTGGCGCAGCGGCGGTACGGAAGGCCGTTCGCGACGTGCCCGCATCGACGCGAGAGGTGAGCGCGGGCTATCCGCGGCGTGCGGAGCGGTTCGCGATCGAGTCACTCGACGAGGTCGCGATTCCGATGTTGCCCGAGACGTACACGTATCTCTCGAGCGATCGCGCGGGCGCGTACTTGTTCGAGAGCTTTTTGGTGCGCGCCGAGGGCCGGTTGCGCGCGCTTCCGGATTTGGTCGGCACGGGAGTCACGGGCGACAGCTTGAGCACGTTTCGGGCGGGTGAAGATCAAGTCGCGGTATTTTGGCGCGTGCGATTCGAGGACGAAGACCACGCGATGTTCATCGAGTCGCGCTTGACCGAGCTGCAGGCGAGTTGGGTCGTGAAGCGTGACGACCGCGATCTGATCGTTGCCGCCCTGAGCGACGAGGCACTGCGCGACGAGATCGCGGGAGATCTGGCTTGGGGTCCAGCCCCGGAGCCCGTCGTCGACACTGACACATCGGAGATGGACGAGCCGAAGCGGGCCAGACAGATCCGGTGCGCGTTTCGACGGTTGGCTGGGCAGTGAATAGCGGCGAGGGCCCAACTACAGCATCTGGGCTTTCCACTTCGCGTTGGGCTCGGGCGGGATCCACGGCGACTTGCACATCTCGCAGGTGTCGCCCCAGAAGTAGCGCTTGGCAGCGTCGTCACCGTTCACCCAGTAGCGCAGCCAGGCGGTGATCGGTGCGATGTACCTTCCGCTCGCGGACAACTCCGTAAGTACGTTGAGGTGACCGATCGGAAGTGCCACCAACACCGCGGGGGCTTCCTCCAGGGTCGAGAGCGTCTGTCGCATGTCGTCGATCACGTCCATCGTGCCGGTCATCATCAGTACGGGGCCGTGCGGATCGCCGGACGTGTTGTGGCCGTGGATTACGACGCTGGTCAGGATCGCTTCGTGCGAGGACAGCTGCACGGAGGCCGTCGCGCCGATCGAATACCCCATGGTGATCGCGCGATCGACGGCCAGCTTGCCTTGGAAGACGCCGGCCTGACTGTCTTGCGCGATCAGCCAGTCGAGCCCCTTCTTCATCGAGTCGAGGTTGCCCGGGTCGTTCGGCCCGCCGGTTAGACTGTTCGCGCAAATGGTGACGAAGCCGTGCGTCGCGAGGTGCGTGAGCAGCGCCGTGTAGTTGCTGGGCGTCGTGATGATCCCGGGCCCGAAGATGATCGGCGAATGTTTGAAGCCATTCGCGCCCAAGGGCTCCGGCCGGAAGATCGTGTAGCTGCTGCCGGGACCCGCGTTCGACGTCATAGTCGTCATGAACGGTCCCTTTTGCGTGTAGTCCGTGATCGGCGGCAGCGTTTGAGCGTTCATCGGCATGGTCGGCGTCGGCATGGTCGGTGCGGCAGCGCCGGCCATCGCAGTCGGCATCATCGGCGTAGTCGGTGCGCCAGCACCGGCAGCTGGCGGCGGCATTGCCGGCATCCCGGCGCCTCCGCCCCCGCCAGCGATTGGAGCCATCGTTCCACTACTGCCCGCTTGGGACGGTGCTGGCGCGGTCGGTGGCGAAGTTAGATTGGGGCTACCGGCAGCAGATGTCGCCATTGGAGGTAGCGAGCTGCTGCCGGAGGCACCTGCAGCCACTGGCGGTGGAGTCGCCGGGCACGGTGGTGCCGTGCACGCCGTCGCGGCCGGAGCGGTCGCGCCGGACTCGGAGCACGCGGTGATCGCAATGCCCGCGAGCACGCAACTGATAGTCTGATGGAGTCGCATCTGCATGCCTCTCGCTTCGCAGTCTCGACCGAGTGACCGCGTTAACCCGGAGGCAGACAACAACAGAACGCGACCCCGTCCGCATGCAGGTTTGCGCGGTGGATCACCGAGATCCCGCGATGCCGCTGTAAGCGGCAGCTCGGGCGAACACCCGACTAAAAAATTGCACGGCGCAATCGCGAACCGCTGCGCCGAGTTACGTCCCGAACTATCGAAATGACTGTGCAGTTGCGTGCCCAGGTGCGTGACGGTTGCATGACTGACTCGTGTACAAGCCGTAGGCGGAGGTCTCGGCATGCGTTTCGGCCTGAGGCACTTTGTGTTGTTTGCGCTGATCGGCGCTGGCATTTGCAGCACGTTCGGTTGTTCGTCGCGGAGTGGCAGTGGGGTGGACGCGGGTGCCCGCCCGCGCCGGCACGAGCGCCGTACTCCCAAACCCGAACCGATGAACGATGAAGCCGACGCCAGCTTCGTGGCTTCGGACGGCGGCATAATCTCCAGCACGCTCGATGCGGGCTCGACCGAAGGCGGTGATGCAGCCGAAAGCGGCGTCAGCTCGGGCAGCGACGGATCGAGTGGTGGGTCCGCGCCGGCATCGGACGGCGGCGGCGTAAGCCCGGGCGATGTCGACGTCGGCGCAGCTGGCAGCGGCGAGCTGCCCACACCTCCAGCAGCCGATCCCGGCACGGTCATCCCCGAGCCGAGCGATGACGCGAAGTACGTCTTCGATCAGGACGTCATCCGTACCTACAACATCGTCATCTCCGAATCAGATCTCGCGGCGATCGATCTGGCGCCGGCCGATGAGGTCTACGTGAACGGCATGCTCGAATTCGAAGGCAAGGTCTACGGTCCACTTGCGGTTCGCTACAAAGGAAGCGTCGGCGGCTTTCTCGCGCCTTGCACCGCCGCTGGGAGCGTCGGAGCGAGGCCAGGTCCGAAAACCGGTAAGTGCTCGATGAAGATCGACTTCGATCGCGTCGAGCCCGATGCGCGTTTTTACGGGCTGAAGAAGCTCAACTTCCACTCGATGGATCGCGACCCGTCGATGTTACGCGATCGCCTGGGCTATTCGCTGTTTCGCGAGTTCGGAGTCGCCGCGCCGCGGGCGATGCACGCGCGCGTACTGATCAACGGCAAGCTCGAAGGCCTGTACGTGGTCGTCGAACAGATCGATGGGCGCTTCACCGACAGTCGGTTCAGCGAGGGTGGCGATGGCAACCTGTACAAAGAGGTCTGGCCGGTGAGCGACGCCCCGGATCCGTACTTAGCTGCACTCGAGACCAACGAAGACCGCAACCCCTCGGTCGACAAGATGCTGCGGTTCGAGGAAGGCATCGACCACGGCGTCGAGACTGCGATGCAGTGGTTGGATGCGGATTACACGTTCCGGTACATCGCCGCGGACCGCGTGATGATCAACGACGACGGTGCCTTTCACTGGTACTGCGCGAAGAACCACAACTACTACTGGTACGAAGCCGAGGCCGCGCAGCGCTTCTGGCTCATCCCGTGGGATGCCGACATGGCGCTGGCCGGCGTCCCGCAAGTGATCATCATGCCGGAGTGGCGCATGCCGGGCGCCTGCACCTGCGACGGCGGCGGGTTCTCCTCGACCGCGCCGGTCTGCGATCCCTTGATCAACACCTGGGCGAGCTGGACGGCGGACTACGAAGCGGCGGTCGACGACTTCCTTGCTGGCCCGTTCAGCGCAGCGAACGTGAACGCCAAGCTCGACGCGTGGACCGCGCAAATCGAGCCGGTCGTGATGGAGAGCGAAGGCATTAACAGCGCGCCGTTCTTCGTGGATTGGCAGGCCGCGGCCGAGAGCTTGCGCACGGTGGTCGACGGTGCGCGCACCAGCCGCGGCTCTCAGTACTAGAGCCGCTTGCGCAGGATGCGGCTGCCTTCGACCCAGTACACGTAGCCGTTCCTCTCGACGACATCGCCGATCGAGTCGGCCGAGCTGTGCAGGAGCTCGGGCTCGCCCGCGAGCCGCGAGCGCAGCATCGAGTAACGACGGCCAGTGCTTTCGGCACTTTGATCGAGCGTGTAGTACACGAACGAATCGACGACCGAACGCAACGCCATCGAGGGGTCGTCGATCTCACCGAGCTTCTGCCAACCACCGGTCGCGACCTCGAGCACGCGCAAGGCCGTGCGATTGCCCTCGACCGAGAACACGAGCCCATCGTTCACGACGAACTTGCCGTCGGTGTTGGTGATGCGGAACGTGTCGGTCACGAGCTCCAGCTGTGTCCCGTCACGTTCGATCGCGAGCAGCGCCGTGGCCGGCAGGCCGATCTGATGTGCTTCGATGAACACGTGTTCGCCATCGCTTGCTAACGCGAGCACAGCGAGATCAGCACCGACCTCGAGCACGACGCGATCCTCGCCGGTGGCCGGCGTCATCCGCCGGACGCTCCGCCCGCGAAACGACGCGTAATAGATCGAGCCGGCCGCGACGACCCACGGCGATGCCGCTTCGCCTGAGACATCGTTTCCGAGCCCCCCGCCGGCACCGTCCTCCAGCCCGAAGTACCGAACGCCGCTCGCATCGGCCACGTATGCGCGCTCGTCATCGACGAACAAGCCGCGCTGCGGCATGTACAGCGAGCTCGCGACCGCTGTTACCTGCTGGCTCTCGAGGTCGAAGCGGTAGACGCCGCCGTTGCGGAGATGCACGCCGTTCGCATCGGTAGTGCCCAGGTCCTCCCAGAACACCGCGTCATCGGTGACCGCGAGCGCAGCGATCGCGACCGCAGGCTCATCGACCGAGGCGGGGACGCAGAGCTGGTCGACACACGCGAGATCGCCGGCGCACTCGCCATCGTCCTGGCACGCCTCCATCCAATGCGACTGTCCG
>DASRXR010000846.1:0-2751 GCA_035687405.1 Polyangiales bacterium | reverse complement strand
TCACTGCATGGAGCTTTCATGTCTTCAGTCAGCGCTGCTTCCGCAGGCCCCGTAGTCGCCTTAGAACCCATCGATCCGAAATCGCTTCGAAAGGTCATCTTCGCAGCGTCACTCGGGACATTGTTCGAGTGGTACGACTTCTACCTGTACGGCAGCTTGGCCGTATTTTTTGGCGGCCTCTTCTTCCCAGCGACGAACCCCACTGCGCAGCTGCTCGCGAGTCTCGCGACGTTCGGCGCAGGCTTCGGTGTTCGTCCGCTCGGCGCGCTGGTGTTTGGCCACATCGGTGATCTGGTCGGTCGCAAGTACACGTTCTTGATCACGATGGCGACGATGGGTCTCGCGACCGCGTTGATCGGGTTCTTGCCGACGTACGAACACATCGGTCTGCTCGCGACGGCCTTGCTCGTATTGCTGCGGTTGCTTCAGGGCCTCGCGCTCGGCGGTGAGTACGGTGGTGCTGCGACCTACGTCGCGGAACACGTGCCGGATTCGCGCCGTGGTTACTACACCGCGTTCATTCAAACGACGGCGACGCTCGGCTTCTTCTTGAGCATGGGCGTGATCGGGTCGACGCGTTCGATCTTCGGCGAAGAGACCTTCAAAGAATGGGGCTGGCGCGTTCCGTTTTTGCTCTCGTTCGTGTTGCTCGGCGTCTCGCTCTACATCCGCGTTCGCATGGCCGAGTCGCCGCTGTTCAGCCGCATGAAGCTGGCAGGTAAGTCATCGGTGAATCCGCTCAAGGAGAGCTTCACCAATCCGGAGAACCTTCGCTACGTGTTGCTCGCGTTGTTCGGTGCGGCAGCAGGCCAGGGCGTCGTCTGGTACACCGGCCAGTTCTACGCGCTCACGTTCATGCAGGCGACGTTGAAGATCAACTGGCAGACGGCGTACACGCTGATGTCGATCGCGCTGCTGCTCACGACGCCGCTCTTCTTGGTGTTCGGTTCGCTCTCCGATCGCATCGGTCGCAAGCCCGTGATCCTAGCGGGTTGTGCGCTCGCCGCGGTGACGTACATCCCGATCTACATGGGCATGCGTCACTTCAGCCAGCCTGGGAACATCAACTACGTCGCGATCGTGGTCCTGCTCGTGTTGCAGATGGTCTACGTCACGATGGTGTACGGACCGATTGCAGCGTTCCTGGTCGAGTTGTTCCCGACGCGCATTCGCTACACGTCGATGTCGTTGCCGTACCACTTGGGTAATGGTTGGTTCGGTGGCTTTCTGCCGCTGATCGCGACCGCGGTGACAGCGTCCGATTGGGCGAAGACGAACTTCGGTGAAGGTGCGATCTACACCGGGTTGATCTATCCGATTGCGGTTTGTGTGCTCACGTTGATAGTCGGTGGTCTGTTCGTGAAGGAAACGCGAGAACACAAGATCGACAGCTGATTCGGGCGCGCGCGCGGCATCGGTCGCGCGCGCCTCGTCGCCCTTTCGAAAGAGTCACACATGATCAAGGTCCATCATGCTCGTCGCGCGCGCTCGGCCCGCGTCATCTGGTTGCTCGAAGAGCTCGGCGTCCCGTACGAGGTCAAACAACTGGAGTTCACACCCGCCGCCCTTCAAACACCGGAGCACCTGCAAGCACATCCGCTCGGGCAACTGCCGGTAGTCGAAGACGGCGGCGTGAAGATGATCGAGTCGGGTGCAATCCTCGAATACCTGCTCGAACGCTACGGCAACGGCCGGCTCGCACCCGCGGTCGGCAGCTCGCAGCGGCCTGAGTACCTGCAGTGGTTTCACTACGGCGAAGCGAGCTTGGCGCGCTACGTCTCGGACGTCGTGCGCAGCCGCTTCGGGATGCCTGAATCCGTGCGGTGTGCGGAGTACACGCCGTTCGCGCGCGAGCGGTATCGCGCTGCGCTCGCGCCCGTCGACAAGGCACTCGCGACGCGTGAGTTCATCACCGGCTCAGACTTCACCGCGGCCGACATCATGATCTCCTACGGGATCATCATGGGTAAGGTCACGGGCGAGTTACCGGCGGACTTCTCGAACGTCGCGGCCTACATGAAGCGGCTTCGCGAACGGCCCGCGTACGATAAGGCGTGGAGTTGAGCTGCCTGAGCTGAAGACGAAAAAACGCCCTGCGGACTGGTCGGAACAGACGCGCAGGGCCTAAGTCTTCAGCGCACGCTCAAGCAGCCGCTGGCGCTGCTGCGGCCGGCACCGACAGGCGATCTCTCACCTTCACCTTGGCCGCCGCTTCCAGCTGCCGCACGCGCTCGCGCGACAAACCGAGCTCCACGCCGAGCGCTTCGAGCGTGCTCGGCTCGTCGGTCATCATGCGCGCTTCCACGATCCGCCGCTCGCGCGCACTCAGCGCCGACAACGCAGCACCGACGCGCGCTCGCACGCTGTCCGTCAGCTCGCGCGAGAGCGCCAAGCTCTCCGGCGTCTGGGTCTCGTGAACCATACGGTCGAGCGGGGCAGGGTGCTTGCGCGTGTCGTCGATGTGACTGTCGCGCTGCGTGAGGAGTGGCCACAACTGCTCGCAGCGAGCGAGCGGCATGCCGCTTTCCTGCGCGAGCTCGGTCGCATCGTTGATCTCGCGAACGCGGTACATCCGAAGCGCCTTGCGCTCGGTCCGCGTCGTCCCGAGCCGCACGATCCGGTAGCCGCGCACGACGTAGTCGCGAATCTCGGCCCGAATCCAGTACGTGGCATAGGCCTGCAAGCTGGGGGCGCGATCCGAGTCGAAACGTTGGACCGCCTTCAACAGGCCCAGACAGCCTTGCTGAACCA
>DASRXR010000845.1:0-21420 GCA_035687405.1 Polyangiales bacterium | reverse complement strand
AGGCTTGTCACCCGCAGGCTTTTCGTCAGGCTTCGGCTCCGCAGCTGGCTCCGGCTCCGCTGGCTTCTGCTGAGGCAACGGCGTGAGCACGAACTCCACGGTCTTCGTCTCGCCCTTCCCCACCTTTACCGAAACCTTCGAGTCCTGGAACAACGGATGCCATGCGTTCACCTGCACGGTCTCGTCCGTCGGGAAATCCTCGATCCTGAACATCCCCTTGTCGTCGGTCACGCCAAACACCGGATGCCGCACCACGACGACATCCGTGCGCCCGCAAGGCGCAGTGAACCCGCACAACACGTTCTCGACACCCGCCTTGTCGAGCCTCATCGCTTTGCTCTGACCGGGCACTAGCGTCTCGTTGTACGCGTTCGCGCCGTAGGTCGGCATGAACGGAAACTCGACCTCGTTCTTCAAGTTGATCATGTCGCCGAGCTGCCCGACGACGAGCCGCGGCGTCAGCCGACAATCCTTGATCACGACGTCGAACACCTTCGGAGCGCGCGGCGTGCTCTTCGTGAACTGGCTCGCGGCGACCATCACGCCGATGAGCTTGCCGTCCGGCCCCTGGGTGACCGGCGTGCGATCCGATTGCTTCGGCGGCGTGCACTTCTCCGGAAACGTCCCGCCATGGATGTGCTGCAGAACCTTCCGCTCCATGTCGTCGCCGGGATAACTCGGCAGCTCGTACCCGGGCGCAAGCTTCACGCTACCCGTGAGCATACCTGGCAGGTCGGCTGCCGGCGCGTTCTTCGACTCCGACGACTCGAACTTCGGCTTCGCACGACAGCTCTCGCAGCCACTAGCTGCTAGCGCGAGCACGACGAAACCAGCCACCCCGATCCGGTAGCCAGCGCGACTCGATCGGGACCACGAACCCGCCGTCATCCGCCCACTTTACCCGCGGCAGCAAGCGCCATGTCGATGTAGTTCGCCGGCGTCACGCCCATCTTCAACACGAAGTAGCCCGACAACACGAGCGCGAGCGTGACGTAGCCCGAGCGCATCGGCACCGCGATCGGCGCACCCGGCTCAGGCGCCTTCATGAACATGAAGACGATCACGCGCACATAGTAGTAGGCACCGATGACGCTCGTCAGCACGCCCAAGATCACGAGCCACAGCAGCTGATCGCCTGCCGAGACCGCCGCGCTGAACACGTACCACTTGCCCAGAAAACCGGCGGTCGGCGGAAAACCCATCAGTGACAACGCACCGACGATGAACGGCAGCGCCACGAGCGGATGCCGCCGGCCCACTCCCGCGAGGTCTTCGTAGCTCACGGCTTCTTTGCCGTACGAGCCCATCGCGATCAGCGAGCCGAACGCGAGCACGTTCGAGACCGTATACGCGAGCAAGTAGAACAACACGCCGCTCACCGCGGTCTGTCGCACCGTCGGATCGGGCGAGCTCAGCGTCACCACGCCCACCAAGATGTAGCCGGCGTGCGCGATCGACGAATACGCCAGCATGCGTTTCACGCTGGTCTGCATCGCCGCAGCGACGTTTCCGTAGACCATCGTGACCGCTGCGAGCCCCGCGAGGATGCCGGGCCAACCGGTCGAGAGACTCGACGAGAGCTCGTCCCCGAAGCACACGAGCACGACGCGCAACATCACCGCAAAGGCAGCCGCTTTCACGACCACGGACATGAACGTGGTCGCGGGCGTGACCGCGCCTTCGTACGCGTCGGGAGTCCACATGTGGAACGGCACCACGCTCACCTTGAACAGCAAGCCGACCAGCAGCATCAGCATGCCGAGGATCAACAAGCGTGGCTCTGCCTCGCCCGCGCGCACGATCTCGCCGATTCCAACGAAGTCCGTGTGCCCGGTCGCGCCGTACAGGAGCGCTGAGCCGAACAGCAAGATCGCCGCCGCAAACGAGCCGAGCAGGAAGTACTTGATGCCGCCCTCCGCTGCGCGCGGGCTACCGCGCCGGAAGGCGACCATGCTGTAGACGCCGAGCGACATCGTCTCGAGACCGATGAACAGCGACAGCAAGTCAGTCGATGCCGCGAGCACCATCGCGCCGAACGCGGAGAAGAGCAGCAACGCGTAAAACTCACCGCGCTCGAGTGCATGCTCGCGCAAGTATCCACCCGCGAGCAGCGCGCTCATACCGGCACCGATGCAAATTACGACACTGACGAACTGCGTCAGATTGTCGAACGTCAGGTACGACCCGAGACCGGCTGGAAGTGGACCCGGTACCTTCGTCCCAGTCGCGATCACGGCCGCGACCGCTGCGGCTGCAAAGCAGATCACCGCGCTCAGTGTCGCGAGCTCGGACGATTCTTCACGACCGAGCGCATCGACCAGCATCAGCGCGAAGCCGCCGAGCGCGACGACGAGCATCGGAACCAGTTGAAACCAAGGGCTCACGGTGTACCTCCGGCCGGGCGGTTAGCTGCCGCTAGTTCGCTGCGCGGCACGAACTTACCCTTGAGCAGGCCGCGCTGCGTCGGGTCGTCGTCGCTCGCGCGAAGCTTCGCGGTGTACTCGATCTTGAAGCGATCGACCGAAGCTTGCATGTCGCCGAGCATGAAGCGCGGGTACAACCCGACCACGAAGATCAGCACGACGAGCGGCGCCAGCGCGATCCACTCGCGACGTGTGAGATCTGCCAATCCATGGTTCGCCGGGTTCTTCAGCGGACCCCAGAACATCTTCAGCACGGCGTGCAGCATGTACACCGCCGCGAGGATCACGCCGGTCGCCGCGACAGTCGCCGCGATCGGCCCGTTGCGACCGAGATGCTCCGACATGAACGTGCCCGCGAGGATCATGAACTCGCCGACGAACCCGTTTGTCGCCGGCAAACCGACCGAGCTCATCGTGACGATCACGAACACGAGCGCGTAGTTCGGCATCACCTTCGCGAGGCCACCGAACTCGCTGAGGTCACGGGTGTGGCGCCGCTCGTAGATCACACCGACGAGCAAAAACAATGCGCCGGTCGAGATGCCGTGGTTGATCATCTGCAGAATCGAGCCGGACACGCCGCTCGTGTTCAAGCTGTAGATGCCCAGCATCACGAACCCGAGGTGGCTGACCGAGCTGTACGCGACGAGCTTCTTCACGTCCGGCTGCGCCCAAGCGCAGTACGCGCCGTAGATGATGCCGATCACCGCGATCATCGCGATCGTCGCGCTCAGCTGATGGCTGCCAGCCGGAAAGAGCGGCATCGCAAAGCGCAGAAAGCCGTACGTGCCCATCTTCAGCATGACGGCGGCCAGGATCACGGAGCCCCCGGTCGGCGCTTGCACGTGCGCATCGGGCAACCAAGTGTGGAACGGGAACATCGGCACTTTGATCGCGAATGCGAGTGCAAACGCGGAGAAGCACCAAACTTGCGCCTTCACGGGCAAGAGCAGGTACTTCAAATCTGCGAGCTCGAAGCTGTATTGCCCCGTGACCTCTTTGTACTGGTGCACGGTGTACAGAATCGCGACCAGCATCAACATGCTGCCGACCATCGTGAACAGGAAGAACTTCACCGCTGCGTACACGCGCTGCGGTCCGCCCCAGATGCCGATGATGAGCAGCATCGGCACGAGCATGAGCTCCCAGAACACGTAGAACAGGAACAAGTCGAGCGCGAAAAACGCGCCGAGCATCACAGTCTCGAGCACGAGCAGCGAGATCGCATACTCCTTGATTTTCGAGTCGATGTGCGTCCACGACGCGTAGGTCGCGAGCGGCACGATGAACGTCGTGAGCAGGATCAGCCAGACCGACATGCCGTCGATGCCGACCGAGTAGGTGATGCCGTAGGCCGGCACGAGTGGACGCTTCTCGACGAACTGCATCGCCGCACTGCCGAAATTGCCCTCGAGCAAGCCGAGCGACAGTCCGAACACGACGACCATCGAAAGCACGGTGAAGGCGCGAATGAAGCCGACCATTTGGCGCGGCGTGAAGAGCACGACGAACGCAGCCAACAGCGGCAAGCCGAGCAGCGTCGATAGCAGGTGCTGACTCATGGCTTGACTCCAACTCCAACCGCAGCGACGCGGGCTTGAATGCGCGGTTCGATTTTCGGTACGGGCAACTCCAGCGTGCGCACGCGCTCCATTCCGAACGCGTTGCGAGTCGCGAGCCGCGAGCGCACGAGCCCAGTCACGGTCAGACGCGCATCGCCGATCGTCACCGATTCGCCGCGCCTCACCCGCACGTTCGCCTTCACGACCTCCGCGCCTTTACGCACGTGCGCGCCGTTGGTTTCGATCATGACCGCGTCGTCTTCAGCGACGAGGCGCGGCAAGCCTCCCGAGTTCCTGCGCTGCCAGCCGGGCCCGAGTTGATCGGGCGAGAGCTTCAGCGACTTGCCAGGTTCGAGCTCCAGCATCTGCGCTTCACCAGTCGAGCCGAGTCGGCCGTTTGGAGCCGCGGGCTCGAACACGACTGCGTACGCGTGAATGTCGTTCGGGCTGTACTCGTGTTCGGCAGAGGGCTCGGGGCCCCACTCGGTATCGAACTTCCCGTCACCGTCGAAATCCCAGCGGTACTCGTACGCGAGACCCTTGTTCGCAGTGAGCTTTGCGGTGTAGCCGGTCGAGTCGTTCGCGATCTCGGGCTTCGCATGCGGCACGAGGAAGTAGAACGTCACGGCGAGCAGGCCGACTGCCATCGCTGTGCCATACGCATGCACGAGGCCGTTTTGAAACCGCGTGAAGACGTAACTCGACAGTTTGATCGTCTGCGAAGTGACCTCTGTCAGGATGCCGTCGACGACGTACTTGTCGTACGCAGCGAGGAAGCGCGCGAGCAGACGTGAGGCGGCGAGGATCGTCGCGTCGTACAGCTCGTCGACGCGCCACTTGTCCATCAAGAAGGCGTGCACGCCGGGGAAGCTCGCAGCGAGCTTGTTCGGTGCTTCACTACCCTTGAAGTACCAGCTCCAGGCGAGACCGATCCCGACCACGGCCGCGGTCAGGCCCGCAGCGAGCGCGATGAATGGAGCGGCGTGCGAATGTGGCGCTTCGATCGTGCCGAGCGAGGGCTCGAGCCACTCCACCCAAGGTTCGAAGTGCGCGATGCCGACCCAGACGTAACCGGCGAACACCGCGCCGGCGCCGAGCACCATGAGCGGAAACGTCATCGCGAGCGGCGATTCGTGCGGAGCGTGCCCGTGACCGTGCGCGTCATGCGCATCCTGGTGCGCGGCGGCAGCGTGCGCGTCGTGAGCAGCGTGCGCGTCGTGGGCAGCGTGCGCGACTACTGCCGGCGCCGCAGCGTGTCCGTGCGGATGCGGACCACCGCGGTACTCGCCCTGGAACGTCAGGAAGTACAAACGGAACATGTAGAACGCGGTCATGGTCGCGCCGAGCACGAGCATCGCGAACACCACGTTTCCGAGCCACGGCGCGAAGTAGAAGAACGACCCGGCGCTGAGCGCACCGACCAAAATCTCGTCCTTCGAAAAGAAGCCGGAGAAGAGCGGGACACCGGCGATCGCGAGGCAACTCACGAGAAACGTCCAGTGCGTGTGCGGCATGTACTTCTTCAAGCCGCCAAGCTGCCGGATGTCGGCATCGCCGTGCGCGCCCACCGCGTGCATCACCGAGCCTGCGCCGAGGAACAAACACGCCTTGAAGAACGCGTGCGTGTAGACGTGCATGAAGCCGGCGGCAAATGCTCCGCAGCCGACAGCTGCGAACATGAAGCCGAGCTGACTGACGGTGGAGTACGCCAGGATCTTCTTGATGTCGTTTTGAACGAGCCCGATGCTCGCCGCGAGTAGCGCGGTCACAGCACCCGTCACGGCGATCACCGCCATCGTCGCAGGCGCGAGCGCAAACACCGGCGACAACCGGCAGATCAGGTACAAGCCCGAGGTCACCATCGTCGCCGCGTGAATCAGCGCGGAGACCGGCGTGGGACCTGCCATCGCGTCCGGCAGCCAGACATAGAGCGGGAGCTGCGCGCTCTTACCGGTGCAGCCAAGGAACAAACACAACGTCGCCGCTACGGCCATACTGAGGCCGGGGATGACCAAGTAAGGTTGCCCCGGCGGACCGAGCTTCAGGCTCGACGTGAGCAGCCCGGCGTGGTCGCGCGCGAGGTCGTTGATGCGGTCGAACTCGAACGAGTGCGCCACCGACGCGAGGATGAACATGCCGATCAGCACGCCGAAGTCGCCGATACGATTTGCGACGAACGCTTTGCGGCCGGCCTTCGCGTAGGCCTCGTTTTCGTACCAAAAACCGATCAGCAAGTAGCTGCAGACGCCGACGCCTTCCCAGCCGACGAACAGGATCGGGAAGCTCGAGCCGAGCACGAGCACGAGCATCGAAGCGGTGAACAGGTTCAGGTACGAGAAGAAGCGCGCGAACGACGGCTCCTCACTCATGTAGCCCGTGCTGTAGATGTGGATCAGGAGCCCGATCCCGGTGACGACCAACGTCATCACGCCGCTCAGGGCGTCCATCACGAACCGAACCGGCACACTCACGTTGCGGTCGTAGATCGCGATCGAAAACCACTCGTACGCCGTGTAGCGGATCGCGGCGTCTTCACTGCCGGCATGCCGGAGCTGCAACAGGTGCGTGAACGCGTAGACCGCGAGACCGAACGACATCGCGACCGACAGCACCGCAACTGCGTGCACCGTCTGGCGCCCGGCCTTACGGCCGAACAAGCCGTTGACGATCGCGCCGATCAGCGGAAAGAGGATGATTCCGAGAAGCGCTTTTTCATGCATGGGCTAATGCCTCAACGTGTCCGCCGCGTCCGAATGAACGGTCTTCTTGAGGCGGAATAAGCTGATGACGATCGCGAGGCCGACCGAAGCTTCGGCTGCGGCGATTGCGATCACGAAGAACGCGAACAGCTGACCGGCGTGGTTGTCCGGCAAGTAGCGATTGAACGCGATCAGCATCAAGTTCACCGAGTTCAACATCAACTCGATGCACATGAGCTGAACGAGCACGTTGCGGCGCACGAGAAATCCGATCGCGCCGAGGCCAAACACGACAGACGACAGCGCCAGATACTGACCGAGCTCGATCTCCATGGCTGCCCTTCGCTAACGACTAGTGACCGCCATGGGCCGAAACTTCGGCAGCCATGGCGCGCTCCCGCGCTTCCAGCGCGAGACGCTTTTGTTCTTCGGCTTCGCGCTTCTTGCGCAGCGCCGCAGTTTCTTCGGCACTGCGACCGCGCGCGACCGCGATCGCACCGATGACCGCCACCGTGAGCAAGACCGAGATCAGCTCGAACGGCACGAGTGCGCTCTGAAACAAGCTCTTCGAAAATGCCGCGACGCCACCGAACTGGTTGCACTCCGCGCCCTGCTCCGGCGCGCACATCGCGAGCGGCACGAGCGGCTCGCTCACCGGCATCAGCGAAAACGCGAGCAACGCCGTCAGCAACACGAGCATGCCGACCGACACAGTCTTCACGAGCATGCCGCGCAGGACCGGCGGCTCTGGTGCAGACGGGCCGATCATCATGATCACGAACACGAAGAGGACGACGACCGCGCCGGCGTAGACGAGCACTTGCAGCGCCGCGAGCAGGTGCGCGTGCAGCAGCAGGAACAAGCCGGACAGCGACACGATGTGCGTCAGAAGCGACATCGCAGCGCGGATCGGGCTGTGCACGACGACAGTACCGAGCGCCGAAAGTATTGCGAGCAACGCGAACCCGTAGAACAGCACGGAACCGGCGATACTCATGCCGCACCTCCAACCGCGCGGGCTGTCGCGCCGATCGTGTGCGCGGGAACGCCGCCCTTCGCTGCATCGACGAACTCTTGCCGGAACTTCTGGAGGAAGCCGAGCATCGGCATCGCCGTGCCGTCTGCGAACGCGCAGATCGTATTGCCCATCATGTTGTTCGAGATGTCGACGAGGAGCTGGACGTCTTCGACCCGGCCTTTGCCCTCGCTCAAGTTTTTGAGCACGTCGTGCAGCCATCCGCTGCCTTCGCGACAGGGCGTGCACTGGCCGCACGACTCGTGCGCGTAGAAGTGCATCAGGTTGCGCGCTGCATCGACCATGCTGACCGACGTGTCCATCACGATCGCGCAGCAGGTGCCGAGCATCGTGCCGAGTGCGCGAAACGTGTCGACGCCCATCGGCACGTCGATGTGACTCTTGCCGTGCCAGGGATGCAGCGGATGTTTTTCATCCGGCGCGTGCACGAGTTCGTCCGGCCGCAGTACCGGCGTCGATGAACCGCCCGGGATCACCGCCTTCAGCGGACGATCGTTGTGCAACATGCCGCCGCCGAGATCATAAATGAGCTCGCGCAGAGTGAGCCCGACCGGTGCTTCGAACACACCGGGCCGCTTCACGTGACCGCTCACTCCGTACAGACGTGTGCCGCCATCGCGCGGAAGCTTTCCGAGATCCGACCAGGCCTTGCCGCCCATCCGAATGATGTCGGGCACCGAAGCGATCGTCTCGACGTTGTTCACGATCGTCGGCGCACCGAACGCACCCTTCACGGCCGGGAACGGTGGCTTCAACCGCGGCTCACCGCGCCGGCCTTCCAGCGAGTTGAGGAGCGACGTCTCCTCGCCACAGATGTACGCGCCCGCGCCCATGTGGACGTAGATCGCCATCGGTTGATTGACGCCGAACGGCGTCGCGCCGATGTAGCCTTGCACCTTCGCCTCTTCGATCGCCGCTTCGAGCCGCGTGATCGACGTCACGAGCTCGCAGCGCACGTAGATGTAACAAACGGCCGCGCCGATCGCGCGCATCGTAATGAGGCAACCCTCGATCAAGCGATGCGGATCCTGCTCCATGATCGTGCGGTCTTTGAACGTGCCGGGCTCGCCTTCGTCCGCGTTGATCACCAAGTACGGCGCGAGCTTGCTGTCTTTCGGGAGAAAACCCCACTTCACGCCGGCGGGGAAACCTGCGCCACCACGACCACGAATGTTCGCGTCTTTGACTTCAGCTGCGATCGCAGCCGGCGCCATGTCGCGGAACACCTTCTGCGCGATCTCATAGGCGCCATGTTTGCTGGCGGTCGCGAATGTCCAGCTCTGCGGCAACCCGTAGCGATTGGTGAGAACTCGGGGATACTCGGCCATCGATCAGCCCTTCGTCGTACCGGCCGCGGTCCGCACCGAGATTTCATTCAAGATGCGATCGAGCGACTCGATCGTGAGGTTCTCGTAGAACTCGTCGTTGATCTGGACCATCGGCGCCTGCCCACAGGCGGCTAGACACTCCGCGGTCTTCAACGTGAACTTGCCGTCTTTACTGTTCTCGTTGAGCCCGCAGCCGAAGCGCTTCTCGAGATGCTTCTGCAACTCGCGGCCTCCGCGCAGATCGCACGAGAGCGTGCGGCAAACCCAGACCACGTTCGGCGCGACCGGGTGCTGGTGATACATCGTGTAGAACGTCACGACGCCCTGCACTTCGCTCGTCGGCAGATCGAGTCGGTTCGACACGTAGTCGATGACTTCGGGTCCGACGTAGCCAGCTTGACGCTGACACAAGTGCAAGAGCGGCAAACAAGCGGCGCGTTTAGTTGGATAACGCGTGAGAAGCTCGTCGACGATCTTCTCGGATTCGGCGGAGAGCGTGAACGTCATAACCGGATGCTAGTGTTCTGCGAGATCGGGTGGACCCGCAGCGCGCCCCAGGATGAAGCGTCGGCAACGGAGCGGAGATATGTAGACGTCGATGACGTCAAAAGGCGCAAACAGCGGCCTGCGTGAGCACTCCTCGCACCATTGCCCAGACGTTGCGGTGGCCAGGACGCTAGGCGTTGCGGTGTGCGCCTGTCAAGGACGACGTCATGCTGTAGCGCGTTGTCGATGCGGTGGTTTAGAGCCAACGCTGTGACGGAAGCAATCGTTGTCGCAGTGGCTCGCGCGACTGTCGCACTGCGGCACGCGCGACCCGACACGCCCGAAGAGTCTGCCCTTCCCAGCCCGATCTGGACGCGATACGATCGTTAGTCATCGTTGTACGAGCGTGCTCCGCGGGGTTGGTCGTGAGCCGCAGCGTCGCGAGGAGACTCGTGCATGGCGTTCTGTCCAGAATGTGGGAAGTCCGTGACCGCCGAGGCGTCGAAATGCGCTAGCTGTGGTCACGAGCTCGAAGCGAAACCTGCGGGTGCGAAGACCGGCCCGACGCGCTTCAAAGGTACGATGTTGATGGCGACGGCACCCGTGATCGCGAAGGCGGGTCCGGGACCGGCGGCTGACAAACCCGCGGCTGATAAAGCTCCGGCAGCTGCACCCGTAGCCGTCACTCCGGCAGCAGGTCCGGCGAATCAGCAAGCTGCGCCCGCACCCACGGCGAACGCTCAAGCGAAGTCGACGATGATCGGCACCGGTCTCGGTACAGCGGTGGGTGGGCCGGTCGCGAATGCGCTGAAGCCCGCGGTTGCAGCGGCTGCAGCTGCGAAGCCGGCGGCTCCGGTCGCGCGTGCAGCGGCACCAAATGTCGGTGGTGCTGCGCCGAAGTCGACTGTGCTCGGGGCGGGTGTTGCACCGTTCGCTGCAGCTGCCGCAGCACATGCGGCTCCGGCCGCGGCGGCGCCGATCGCAGCGTCTGCGGCCGGCGCGGTAGCGCAAGTGATCGCGGCGCGGCCAACGGGCCAAGCTGCTGCGAAGCCGGATGATGCCAAACGCAACCTGGCGTACGCGCAGACGCAGCATCAGGGTGCGTTTGCCGCGGCATCCCAAGCGGCACTCGCGGCGGCGGGCCCCGCTGCGGCAGTACCGCGGACGTCGCCCAATCTCGCGCCGGCTGCAGCCGAAGAGTTCGATCCGCACGCGGAGACCGATCCGCCAGACCCGCTCCCCCCTGTAAACAACGCCACGAGCGAGCTCAGAGAAGAGGACCTCGAGGAATCTCGCGACCCGCGGTATCTCCCGGGCGATCCGATGGGTCCGCAAACGCAGCCGGCGGCGGCGAGAGCGCCGATGCTGCGGTACGACGATTCAATTCCGAGGTTTTCGCGAAGTGGCAGCAACGAAAAGAAGTGGTTGTGGATCGCGGCCGCCGTGATCGTGATCGCATGTTTGGGCTTGGTGATCGTGCTCGCGTCTCGAATGGGCCACTGACGGCACCCTGACGCCACGCGCCGATCGCTCGCAGTAAAGGGTCACCCCTATGCCGTTGGCGTTCGTGACCGCGGATGTCGGAGCTCTCGTGATCGCCGCGTGCAGGGGACTGACCCGCCCGCGCGCCGCTACTTCTGCCCGCGCTTCTGCGCGAGCAACGCGCGCAGCACCTGGTGGCCCATGAAGGCCTGATAGTCGTCCTCGAACGCCGGCTTTCGCTCCTCCGGCCCTGCCGGCTGCTTCGGCTGCTTCCGATCCTGCGGATTGGGCGGCGCGGTCACCGGCAACGGCCCCGCCGCATTGCCGAGGTGGCCCGCGAGCGAAGCCTCGCTCACCTGGCCCGATCCGAGTCGAGCTTCCTTCAGCACGTTCGGGTCGAGCTGCTCGATGAAGACATCGGGCTCGATACCCTTCGCCTGAATCGATGTTCCTGACGGCGTGAAGTACAGCGCCGTCGTCAACTTCATCGCGGTCCCGTCCGGCAGGTCGACGATGTTCTGGACGCTGCCCTTCCCGAATGTGCGGGTCCCAACCAGCACCGCCCGCTCGTGATCGTGGAGCGCGCCCGCGACGATCTCCGCCGCACTCGCCGAGTAGCCATTGGTCAACACCACCATCGGCCAGTCAGGACGGGTGCCTGACTTCTGCGCGCGATTCTCACGCAGCAACTTTCCACCGCGACCGCGCGTGCTCACGATCACACCGTCGCTCAAGAACTCGTCCGCGACCAAGATCGCAGAGCTCAACAACCCACCGGGGTTGTCGCGCAGATCGAGAAGCAGTCCGGATACCTTGCCGCCCTCAGCTGCAGCGCGATCGACTGCTTCATCGAGCACGCGCCGGAGTTGCGAGACGGTGTCTTCTTGGAACACGCGCAACTGAACGTAGATGACACCGTCAGGCAATAGTCGACCTTCCACTGCATCGACATGAATCAGATCGCGAGTCAGTGTCAGATCGATCGCAGCAGGAGCATCACGCCTTCTCAGTGTCACCTTCACACGTGTTCCCGGCTCGCCGCGCATGCGTTGCAATGCGTCTTCGATCGATAGATCGCGCGCACTCTGACCATCGATCGTCAGGAAGCGATCACCTGGTTTTACCCCTGCTTTTGCAGCAGGGCCGTTCGGCATGACGCGCAGAACAGTCAGCCAACCATCGTTGACGTCGACCTCGATTCCGACGCCACCGAAGTGTCCTTCCGTGTCGCTATCGAGAATGCGTAGCTCGTTCGCATTGAGGTAAGCAGAGTGTGGGTCCAGCACCTTCAACATCCCACGGATCGCACCTTCAACCAGTGCGTCGTCGCTGACTTCGCCGACGTAACTCGCCTCGATGTGCGCGAGCGCGCGCGCGAATACCTCGAGTCGTGGATATGCACCCGCACTCCCCGCTTGCGCAGACACCACCGAGCACAACGCAAGACTCAAGAGACATGCGCTCGAGGCGACTCTCAATCGCATGTTGTTACCTCTGTGAGTGATTAGCAGTCTGATTCGTTGACTTCGCACCGGCTATCGTACTCTAATGCCTCAAGTAGCCTGAGCTACGAAAAGCATTCATCTGGTCGACGCGAGGAGAACAGGGAGCATGTCAGCGACAGATAAGCGGAAGCAGAGCCTCTATTTCCCGGAAACCATGTTGCAGGAAATTCAGAAGGAAGCTGCCCGTTTGGATCGGTCCCTCTCTTGGATCGTCCAGCGCTGCGTCAAGATCGGGCTTTCGGACATCCGCAAGCTGCCGTCCGTGAATGACGTTGCAGACGCTGGGGACGACGACGGCGACGAGGCGTGAGCGCTTGACGTTGGTCCACCGACGGCGGACATAGATTCGCAGTTTCGGTAGACCAACGTAGGCGATCGACCCATGCAGTACGACGAGCGCGGCTTTACTTCCGCCGCTGACGGCACACGGCTGTTTTACGGTGTGCGGGGATCAGGGCGCGGTCTCGTCTTGCTGGACGGCATCGGCTGCGATGGTTGGGCCTGGATTCACGTCCAGCCCCACCTCGCGCTACGCCACCGAGTGGTGCACACGCACTACCGGGGACACGGACGGAGCGGTCCGGTCACGGACCTCGATGGAACGGGCATCGAGGTGCTGGCGGACGATGTGGTCCGAGTGCTCGACGAGACTGGGCTTTCACGCTCGGTTCTGGTCGCACACTCGATGGGCACGCAAGTCGCACTAGAGGTGTATAGGCGACATCCTGAACGGGTGCGCGCGCTCGTACTGATCTGCGGCAGTTACGGTCGTATTACGCACACCTTTCATGGCAACGACCTTCTACATCGCGTGCTTCCCACGTTGATCGAGAAGGTTCGTCGCTATGAACCAATCGCGCGCGCGTTCTGGGGCCGGTTACCGCCGGCACTCAGTTATCGCGTCGCCGGTTGGTTGCGTGAGATCGATGGGACGACGCTGCGGCCGGAAGACTTCCGGCTATACGTGCAGCACTTGTCCGACATCGAGCTCGATCTGTATCTCACGATGCTCAAGAAGGCCGGCGATCACAGCGCCGAAGATCTGCTCGCGAGCGTGCGCGTTCCGACGCTCGTGATCGCTGCAGAACGCGACACCTTCACGCCGCGCGACGTCGTGAAGGACATGGCCGATCGCATTCCGGGCGCGGTCTATCGCGAGCTCACCTCGGCAAGCCATGCGGCGCCGAGCGAGCAGCCGCAGTTGATCAACGAGTACATCGACGACTTTCTCGCGCGCCTGATGTGAGCGCGAGCGCCGAAACGAAAACGGCCCGCAGCTGAGAGCTGCAGGCCGAACTGATTGCGATTCGCGAACCTCAGAGCTGGAAGCGGAACAGCTGCTGGCCCATCAGCAGGAGATCTCCGCTGATGAGTGTGCGACTGCCACGCACGCGCA
This sequence comes from Polyangiales bacterium, assembly GCA_035687405.1. Taxonomy (GTDB): domain Bacteria; phylum Myxococcota_A; class Polyangia; order Polyangiales; family JAFGIB01; genus JADGRF01. Next base: position 7,503 of record DASRXR010000845.1, on the reverse strand, counting down.
AGAACGTGCCGTTGCTGCTTCCGACGTCGGTCAGCACGCAGCTGCTCCCGTCGTAGTGCACGCGGCAGTGCAGGCCGGAGACGTAGCCGTCTTCCGGGAACACGACATCGCCGCGCTCGCGCCCCAAGTGCATGCCGTCCGGAGGAATCGGATACCCGTTGCCGGTCGACTCGCGTCCGATCACCAACGTCAAGCGACCGACGTAACCCGGGTTCGGGCTGCCCATCGGCTCAACGCCTTGAACGAGCTGCGGCAGCGGGATCGACTCGAAACGCAGGATCTCCTGGCCGATGCGGAATACATCGCTGTCTTGTAGCTTGATCGGTGCGTCGCGCTTCAGCTTCACGTACACGCCGTTCAAGCTGTTTTCATCGCGCACACTGCACGTGTTGCCCGTGATCGAAAACGTCGCGTGAAGCGGCGAGAGATACGCGTCTGCGGAAAACACAGCGCCGGCGGTTCGGCCCACGCCCGTGTCACCGTCGCTCAGCCCGAACGTGTCGCCTTCCGATCCATCCGGATTGATGACGACGAGCGACCCGCGCGACGCACGCGCCGATGCGGCGGGTGACGCGACTGGCGCCGGTGCCGGCGCGGCGGCGCCCGGCGTCATGCGATGACCGCATGTGCCGCAGAACTTGAAATCGATCGGTACAGGATTGCCACAACTCGGGCAGTTGTTCGGCCCGGCCGACGGTATCGGCGCGGGCTGCGGGCGCGGTTGAGGCTGCGACTGCGGCTGATACGCAACTGCAGCTGCAGGCGACGACATCCCACCTCCGGGCGAAAAACTACCCGCGGACATCGAGCCACCACCTCCGCCGATCGCGGCCGGCGCCTGAATCCGCGGCGGTGGCGGATTCGACAGGCTGCCTTGCTGCGTCGCCGCGAATTGCAGGCTCTTCTCGAGCGGCACACCGGCTGACGGCACGACCGGCAGATCCACCGCGGGCAGCGCCGACGGCGGTGTCCGCGTCGACAAACCGCGCTGAGCAACTTCGCGTGGCAACTCGGAGCCGCAACCAAGACAAAACTTGTAGTGGTCTTGGTTCTCCTTGCTGCACCTGGGGCAAACGATCACTGAAGCCTCCTCCCGCCGGTGCTGACCCCGTGCGGGCACACTACGTGAGAATAGTGGCCGTGCGACGACAGGGTCAACTCGGGCGCTGCCGCACCACACCCGCGATTGCACGCGAAGCGGGCGTGCGTCACGCGGTCATCTCCACCCGTAGCAACTCGCGACCCAGAAACAAGTAGTCGCCGTGCTGGAGCCGGTAAGGCGCGCGGATCCGCAGGTACGTGCCGTTCTTCGACTCGGAGTCGTTCAACGTGAACGCGGACTCGCCCGTCATTTCGATCTTCGCGTGCGCGCCCGACATGTACACATCCGTCGGGAAGTTGAGATCACAGTCCTCGCGACCGATCAGCACGGTCGGACCGCCGGCGCACAGCGCGATCCCGCTGCCGCCCCCGGTCAGGAGCTGCGTGACCTTGTACACATAGCGCTTGCGCGGCGACGCGTAGAAGTACGTCTGGTCCGGGGCTGGGCCGGCGGTATCACGCGGTGCGGCCTCGAGCTTGAACACCTGTTCGCCACACACGAAGGTGTCGCCGTACGTGATCGACGCGCTGCCGCGGATGCGCACGTAGACGCCATTCAAGCTGCCTTCGTCTCGTACGACGAGCTGGTTGCCCTCGTAGACGAAGTTCGCGTGACGCGGGGAGAGCCAGCTGTCTTCCGGAAACAGGATCTGCCCGTCTTCGCGCCCGGCGAGGTGCTCGCTGCCCTGCAGCATGTAGCTGAGGCCATCCACGCCGCCTTCGCCGCGGATCAAGATCAGGCGCGCTTTTCCAGGCGCCTGCATCGTGCCGAAGTACTTCGTTCGAAGCTCGACCACTTCGATCGGCACCGCAGCGCCGCAGGTCCCGCAAAACTTGTGGCCCGAAGGGACCGCCGTCGAACATTCCTTGCAGACGTAGTTGCGCGCTTGTTCCATTGCCAAGTCCTCAGGCGTGCCACCCCGCTTCGCAGAGGCCGCCTTTGATATCACGCTTCGATCGGAATCCCTATCGTTTGGCTTGTTTTCGCCGAGGTACGAGATCTCGTGGCCGCACGTATTGCAGCTCGAGAGCGAGAGCGCGTTCCACGCATCGCATTGCCCGCACGCGATGCCAACCTGTGATTCCATGGCGACTAGATAGCCTCTGAGTCAGCGTTCGTACGAACAGCCAGAACGCCATAGTACACCAGCCGACGTACGCCAGTGCGAGTGAGCCACCACCTGCGGTCAGCGCGCCTGCAAGATCTCGCGAACATCCTCCGGCAGGCGCGAATCTTCGCGTGCTGTGTGTAGGAGCGCACCGCCCACCTGCCTGAGCGAACGTGCAGCCGCGAAGCGAACCCGCGGTTCGGTGTCTCGACGCATCGCGACGACCAATGCCTCGCCGACGAGGTTCGGTTCGCGACCGGATAGCGCATCTGCCGCACTTTCTCGTACCACCGCGAACGGATCGTTTGTGAGAACTCGGACGAGAACCCGGGTGGCAGATGGGCCGCTCATCCCGCCGAGCGCGCGCACGGCGCGACGGCGCATGCCGAACGCCTTGTCGGAAGCGGCCACGAAGGCGAGACGATCGCAATACACCGTGCGGTCGGGGAGCTTCCGTCGGCCGAGTGCGTCGAGCGCAGCGCCGCGTACGCCGAGATCGGGATCGGTGACGAGCGCGATGAGCGTCGCCTCCGCCGCCGTAACCGGGAGCACCTCGAAAACGCGTACGACGCCGCGGCGAACCACCGGATCAGCATGTACGGCGAGCGCGGACACGTCGGAAGCGAGACTCGAGAGGAGCTCGATCCGCCAGGCGGCGTCGGGCTCGGGCGACGGTGTGGGGCCGGGCATCGCTGTCGTCGCTGAATCGAGCACGCGGATGACCGCCGCACCGGGCGATGCGGCGGCGCCCGTCGCCGCAGCATCGGCTGCGAGGCGAGAGAGCCAAGCGAGCGCGAGATTGCGGCGTCCGGGTGGGCCCTTCAGGGCAGAGCGAGCCGCTTCGGTGATCTCGGCAAAAAACGCTGCGAACGTGCTGGTTCTGCAGACCGCCAGGGTCGAGCGGGCCGCCTCGACCAGCAGATCGACAGTGAGGTCGGGATCGGGCTCGGCGATCTCGAACTTCAGGGGCCGATCGCAAGAGAGTCCGCGAAGTGCGAGCTCGGCGGCGTCGGCAATCGGAGCGCGAGCATCGAACAGCGCATTTGCGAGCGCCGTAGCGGAGGCTGGGTTGGCGAGGATGCCGAGTGCGAGCGCGGACGTTTCGGCTACGGCGGAGTCGCGGCCGCGGACGGCGCCTTCGAGGGCTTCGCGATCGAGCTTTGCGTCGACCGCGATGCGCTCGGCGTTCTGTTCGGGAGACTCGTTCGAGCTCGCGAGCGCCAAGTCGCCCAGCGGCGTTGCGCGTGCTTGGCCCGAACTGTTCGAGTCGCCCGCACGCGCCTGTGACTTCTGGGCTTGCGTCAGCGCGCGCTCGTCGCGACGCGCGTTTCTTGCGAGGGCCACCCGAAGCAGTGCTCTCGTTCCGTCGCTCGCCGGACGCTGCGTCGCATCCGGATCGCGCGACACGCGCTCGGACAACAATCCCAGAGCGATCGCGGCGGCACTTCGCACGAGCACGCTCACGTCGTGTGCGAGCGCCAAACGCAAGCTCGACGCGGTCGTCGGTTGGTCGCGCGCGCCCAGTTTTCCGAGCCCCAACATCCCGAGCGCGCGCACGGCGGGAGTCTCACTCACGCTAAGCCTTCGCACCGCGGGTGCGGCGATCGCGGTCGGCGCACTCGCGATGCAATACGCGGCCATGTCGCGCAACCGAACCTCGCGGCCCGTGCTCAAGGCGAGCTGACGCGGCAACAACTCTGCGCCACTGACGGCGCATGACGCCGCAAGCGCGCTGCGGCGCACCGACAGCTCCGCATCGCCAGTTTCCGCCAACGTCATCAAGGGCAACGCTGCCGAGGCGGTGCCGAGCCAACGCAGGAGACGCACCGCGCTCCGCACTTGCGTGTCGTCGTCGTCGCTGAGCGCATCGAGCAGCGGTTTTTGTGCGCGAGCACGGATCGCATCGAGCGAGAAACGTGCGTCCGGGTCCCTGCGCGCCTGCAGGTCCGGCAGCTGCGTCTCGTACAACTCGATCAACAAGCGCCGATGCTCGGAACGTCGCGGGTCACTCGAGACGAGTGCGAGCAGCTGGCGCTCCAGCTCTGCGCGCGACTCCGACGTCGCTGCCAACTGCAGCGCCGCTCGACCCGCGCGCAAGACTAACGCCGGCTCAGTCGCCGATGACAGCACCGTGAGGAGCAGATGCCGCGCCGGAGTCGTTTCACCGCGCTGCGCTTGCAACTCCGCGAGCCGAAGCGCGATCCCGAAACGCATCGGGTCGAGCTCGAGGGCGCGCTGGTAATGGAGAATCGTGCGCGGATCGTCGCGACGCGCTCGGTACACGTCTCCGAGCCACTCGTGGACGGCCGAGTCATCCGGAGCCACGGCGGACGCCCGCTCCGCGTACGCGATCGCTGCGTCCTCGCGGTACGCCGCGTGTGCGTACTCGGCCATCCGCATGTAGTGCTCGGCCGCGCGATTCGGTTCGAGCCGCACGAGTTGCTCGAGGGCCGCGATGCTGCCTTCACGATCGCCTCGGCGCGCACGCAACCGCTCGAGTGCGCGCCAACTCCCGGCATCCGATGGGTCGAGGCGCACGACCTGACCGAACACGTCTTCCGCTCCGCGCAGGTACCTCGCAGGTTGCGCCCGATAGGAAGGCTGGCGGGCGAGCCGCAAGTAGCCTTCGGCGAGCAACCTTCCGACCTCGGGATCGCGCGGCGCTTGCCCGATCTCCGAGGACTGGCGCGGGCCGGTCTTCGCGGAGTAGGCGAACGCTTCCTCGTAGTCGCGCACGTGGCGCTCGAGCTCACCGAGCTCTGCCCACAACTCCACGAGCTGCTCGCGCGCGTCTCGGCGTCGCTCCGCGTCCGGGCCCGCGCTCATGAGCAGGTGTTGCCATTCGGCTTCGGCATCGCGGTGGCGATACAAGTGCGACAGCGCCAAGGCCCTGCCGCGCATGGCTGCGAGGTTCTGGGGCTCGAGCCGCAGCGCGAGGTCGAACTCCGTGAGTGCTTCGCGGGGCAACTCGTGATCCGAGAGCGCTTGTCCGAGCTGCACGTGACCTTGGGCGGGTGTCGCGGCGCTCTTACGCAGGCGGCGCAACACGATGGCGGCTTGCGCTTCCCTGCCCTGCGCGAGCTCGGCCTCCGCCAACGCGAGTACGTGGCTCGGCTCGTTCGGATCGATGCGCGTCAGCCATTCGAGCTCGCCGCGCGCGCGTTCGGGCATCTCCCAGCGCGTGTACAGCTCGACGAGCAAACGATGCATCGCGACGTCCGTCGGCCGGGCCCGACCGATCCGCGCCGCGACCGTCGCTGCGTCGTCGAATCGCCCGAGATCGCGTAAGAGGCCCGTGAGCGAGGTCAGTAGCCGCGGCTCGGTGCGAGGCTCCGTCAGTAGCCGCTCGTACATCGAGATCAGCTCGGCGGTGCGGCCTTCGCGCGACAACAAGCCGAGGAGGCGCTCCGCGAGTGCGGCGTCGGCGGGCGCACGCGCGAGCGCCCGGCGGTAGGCATCGGCTGCCGCTGCCGGCTGCCCCAGCTCTTCGAATGCGCGGCCCGCGAGTTGCTGCGCGCCGGGAGCCGGATTGGCCGCGAGCTCGTGGGCGAACTGGGCGAGCGAGCCGAGTGCGCGGTGAACCTCGAGAAGGCGCTCGAGCACTTCGGCAGACCGTTCGTGACACTCGGAGCGCGCTTGCTCGAGGAATGCGCGAGCTTCAGGCAACGCGGCTTCGGCCAGGCGCAACTCGCCGAGCTCGAGGTGGATGTCGCAGCGTGTTCGGACGTCGAGGCCCCGAGCCTTGGGGTCGAGCAAGCTGAGGTACGCCGCACGGGCCTCGGCGTACGCGTGTTGACTCGCGAGCGCGCGCGGATAGGCGAGCGCGCTCGAGACTCCCCCGCGCTCGCTGGCGAGCACCGCGAATTGCTGGGACGCGCAAGCGCGATCTCCGAGGGCGACGCAGAGCTCGAGCAGCTCGGTTCGAAGTGGAAGCCGCAGGTTCGGGGTCGGAGTGGCGGCGAGTGCTCTTTCGATCAGCTCGCGGGCGCGCGGCAGCGAGTTTTGTTCGCGCTCGAATTCTCCGGACAGCTGCAAGCTGAACGCGTCTGGACCGAGCGCGTTCACCCGCTCGAAGGTCTCGCGCGCCTCGCCGATCGCGCCCGACATCCGCTGCAGCTGGGCGAGGAGGAGCAGCCAGCGCCGCGGTTGTCCTGTCCGAGCTGCGCGCGCTTCGACTTCGAGGAACAGATCCTCGGTCTGCCCGCCGCGTGCTCGGTGCGTGATCAGGAGCTGCTCGATCGTGGCGCGCCGCTCGACTGCGCGCAGCGCGAGCGAGAAGTCCGGGGTGGCGTTCGAGCTCGCCGACGCAGATTTGCGCGGCGTGGCCGGCTCAGGTTCCCGGGTCAGCGACCAGTCGTCGGCCTGCGCTGCGCCGCGGGACGCGATCAGCAGCCCAAGCGACGCTCCCAGCGCGGCTCCCAGCCGTCGTGCTGCCGTCCGTGCCACGATGCATGAGGATAGCGCGACTTTCAGGGTGCATGCCGTCGCTCGACGCAGTACATCAGGCCCGCCGAACCCGGCAGCATCTCAGTGTCCAACTCGTCCCCCACGATTCCCCTGCATGTAGGCGCGCTTCTCGATCGAGCGCCCGGCCCGAAATACGTCGGGGCGCTCTCGTTAGCCGAGCTCGCCCTACGCCAGCCGCGGCCGAAACCGAAGGTTTTGGCGCAGATGAGCAAATCGGTGCCGGAGGGGTTCGCGTTTGCGCTGCGAGCGCCGCGCGACTGCGTCATGTCCAGTCAGGGTGCGCTGCGGATTACGCCCGAGGTGGAGGCAGGCCTGGTTTGGCTGCTGGCGGCCGCGGATGCGTGTGCCGCACGTGCGGTTGTGTTTCAGACCGGCGCAGATTTCACGCCGGGCGCGCGATCGCGGGACTTATTGCGGGATTTCGTGGCGCGGCTGCCGCGGCCGGAGGGCCGGCACTACGTCTGGCTGCCGAGTGGTGTGTGGGAACCGCATGAGACTGAAGTGATCGCGGCGGAGCTCGGAATCGTGGCCGGCTTCGATCCGCTCGAATCGCGACGGCCCGCGGGTCCGGTCGCGTACGGGATTTTGCGGGCGATGGGTCACCGGACGAGTTTTTCGCCGGCGGCGATGGCCGATGCACTCGCAACGCTGCTGACCGCCGAGACGCGTGAGGCGTTCGTGACCGTGGATGCCGAACGGGCGTTCGATGTCGCGAAGCGCCTGCGTCAGCTCGCGACCAGCGCGTTCGCCGAGAGTGCGGCGGACGATGCCGAGGATGACGAAGACGAGGACTCGGACGACGACGAGTCCGACGACGACGAGGGCG
>DASRXR010000844.1:0-2825 GCA_035687405.1 Polyangiales bacterium | reverse complement strand
CGAGCGATGAGTGAAATGGTGTGGCACGACGTAGTCGATCGCGGCATTGGGTTGGATAGCCTTGCCGAGAGGGGATCTCCGATGGGGTTCGAGATCTTCGAGGCGCTGGTGCCGTCGGTCAACATGCGCACCAACCGGCTGACGCTTTACGCGAACTCCCGCTCCGCACTCTCCACCACGGGCCGTCGCTATCAGGTGCTGCGTTCATCGCGCGAGGTGCTCGTGCTTGTCGGCGACCGTCGCGTGTTGCCGCTCGTCGAGGCGCTGCGCGAGTTGTCGCCGAGCTGGTGGCAGCTCGACCTCCCGCACGGCCTGCTGGTGGTGCGATAACCACCGCTGTCATCCCGCACGAGCGACAGCGAGTGTCGGGACCTACGGACCATACCTATCGCCGGCGTTCGCGAGCTATAATTGGCACGAAAGTAGGTCCCGACAGGCGCTACGCGCCTGCGGGATGACAAGGTCAGCGAACTGTATAGCCGGCGTTCGCGAGCTATGATTGGCACGAAAGTAGGTCCCGACAGGCGCTACGCGTCTGCGGGATGACAAGGTCAGCGAACTGTATAGCCGGCGTTCGCGAGCTATAATTGGCACGAAGGTAGGTCCCGACAGGCGCTACGCGCCTGCGGGATGACAGGGTCAGCGGCCGATCCGCTTCAGCTCCACGAGCAGACACCTGTCCTGCACGACGTCGATGCCGGCACGCGCGAACTTCTCCGCCGCGCCGTCGTTGCGAATGCCGAGCTGGAACCATACCGACGCCGGCTTCGCGGCGAGGACGTCGTCCACATGGTCATCTATCTTCGGTCCGCGTCGAAAGACGTTGACCATGTCGATAGGCCCGGGGACATCGGCAACGGCACGGAACACGGCCTGACCCAAGATCGTTACCGCGTCAGGATAATAGACAGGCACCGGGACGATATCGTAGCCGGCCTTCTGCGCGTAGGCCGGTACGTAATGCGCCGGTTCGAAGGCGTCGTCTTCGGTCTTGATGCCGAGTACGGCGATGCGGCGAGTATTCTCGAGGAGTCGCCGGATTCCGGCATCGTCGTCGATGAGATGCGTGCGCCAGTCGGCGGCCTGTGCGATGTGATTGGTCGTCATGCAAGTCCCTGCTGCGAGGATCGTGCGCGGAGTTGCTCCAATGGCTTGCGGCCGGCGCGCGGGGTAGATTTGCAGGCTGTACTGTGATCGACCCACGGAGACCACTGATGCGAATGCTCGTCCTTGGCGCCGGACTGCAAGGCTCGGCGTGTGCCTATGATCTGCTGCAGAATCCCGAAGTCACGCAGGTTCGACTGGCTGACCTGCACTTCGAGCACCTGCCGCCCTTCCTGAAGCCGCTGTCCGGTCCGCGGTTGCTGCCAACGACGCTCGACGTCCGCGATCGCGAGGCCGTGCTGGCCGTCATGCGCGAGAGCGACGCCGTGATGAGCGCCATTCCGTACTACTTCAATCTGCAGTTGGCGGAATGGGCGGTCGAGGCTGGCGTGCACTTCTGCGACCTCGGTGGTAACACCGAGATCGTCTTCCAGCAGAAGGCGCTGGCCGATCGCGCGGCGGCAAAGGGAATCACCATCGTGCCCGACTGCGGCGTCGCCCCGGGTATGGTGAACATCCTCGCACAGCACGGCATCAGCCAGCTCGACACGGTTGATTCGGTGCGCATCTACGTGGGCGGCCTGCCGCAGGCGCCCGAGCCACCGCTCAACTACCAGATCGTCTACTCGCTCGAGGGCGTGCTCGATTACTACACGACGCTCTCGTGGGTCGTGCGCGACGGCAAGCGCGAGCACGTCACGGCGCTCTCCGAGCGTGAGATCGTGGAGTTCGATGCGCCAGCGGGCTCGCTCGAGGCGTTCCACACCGCGGGAGGCCTGTCGACGATGGCGTTCCGGTACGAAGGCAAGATCCCGACGATGGAGTACAAGACGCTCCGCTATCCCGGACACGCCGAGATGATGGAGAACATCCGCGCACTCGGGCTGCTCGACCTGGAGCCGGTGGACGTGAAGGGCGTGAAGGTCGTACCGCGCGATGTATTCGTGAGCGTGGTGGGTCCGAAGCTGACGAAGCCGCAGGGCAAGGATCTGCTCGCGCTGCGCGTCACGGTCACGGGCACGAAGGACGGCACGGCGGCGAAGCGTCAGTTCGACCTGATCGACAAGTTCGACGAGAAGCACGGCATCAGCGCGATGATGCGGACGACGGGCTACTCGCTGTCGATCACGGGACAGATGCAGGCGCGCGGACAGGTCCGTCCGCCGGGTGTGTGGACGCCAGATGAGTGCATGCCAGCCGTTGAGTACATCGCCGAGCTACGCGCTCGCGGCATTGACGTTCGAGAGTCGCAGTAATTCCAGGGACAGTGGGACTACTCGAGGTGACTTCTTTCACTGCCTCGAGACCGTAATGGAAGAAGGCTTTCGCAAACGCAAAGGGCTGCGCTCGTATTCGAGCGCAGCCCTTTTGATCGATCACTCTCTGGAAAACCGAGGGGAACGGATTTAACCGATCTCACGGATAACTGCCGGATCAAACCTCGGGCAGGCAATGGCGCGCATCGGCAGCCATCGACTTATCAAAACCCTCGGTGTCTTTGATGCCGGGTGGACGACACAGTGCGCCTTGAAGCGTCCCGAGGCACAATCCGGCAGTTCTCCGAGCAGTTATCCGTCAAATCCGTTCCCCTCGGTTTCATGCGGTTGGCCGGGGTGAACCCTGGATTGCTCACTGCGGAGCCGCGGGAGCGGAGCCTTGTCTCCGACAGAGATTCCTATTCGCGAACAAAGTTGGCCAGCGTGGCGCCCATCGCGTCCATC
>DASRXR010000843.1:0-5407 GCA_035687405.1 Polyangiales bacterium | reverse complement strand
CGTCGGGTAGTCGCCAAGCAGACAGCGCTGCGCCGGGCCCGGACTCGCCGAGACGGTTGCCGCACCACCGAGGACCACTGCCATAACCGAAGCCCAATAGACCTTACGCATTTCCATGACACACACCTTTCGGATCTCTATGTGCACTTCCGGCAGAGCGGCTTGCTCCATCCGTCTGTGCTTCGTTGTCGATCTCTAGAGCACGAGACGTGCCGGTCGATATGCAATCGCACGTCGTGCACTTCTCGCTGAAAATGCGGTCTTGAGTGCCGGGTTTTCGGCAGCGTGCCGGACGCAGCCACAACGGTGTAGGGTGTGCCCGTGATCGAACACATCCCGAAAGCACTCACGATTGCAGGCGTAGACCCCTCCGGCGGCGCAGGCGTGTTCGCTGACATCAAGACATTTTCCGCGTTAGGCGCGTACGGCGCCGGGGTGATCGCTGCGCTCACAGCGCAAAACACGCGCAGCGTCACGGGCATCCACGGCGTTCCACCAGACTTCGTGCGACTTCAGCTGGATACTTTGTTCGACGACGTGCGGATCGACGCGGTGAAGATCGGCATGCTCGGCACTTCCGCGATCACGCGCGCGGTTGCGGATGGGCTCGCGGCGCCGATCGCATCCGGCGCGCTCCCACACGTCGTCGTGGATCCGGTGATGATCGCGAAGAGTGGGGATGCGCTGCTCTCCGCCGACGCGACGTCGATGTTGATCGAAGCGATTCTCCCGCTCGCAACCGTCGTGACGCCGAACTTGCCCGAAGCCGGCGTGCTGCTGCACCGGCGTGCGCCTGCCGACCTCGCGGAGATGCGGCGCGCAGCCGAGGACTTGCGGCGCCTGCTCGCGCCTTCCGGTTCGCGCTGGGTGCTCGTGAAAGGCGGTCACTTGTCGGGCGATCCGATCGATGTGCTGTACGACGGCTCGCGCATGATCGAGCTGCCTTCGAAACGGATCGAGACGCGGCACACGCACGGCACCGGTTGTACGTTATCGGCTGCGATCGCCGCGCTCTTGCCACAGCGCGACGATGTCGCGCAGGCTGTCGCAGACGCAAAGCGGTACGTGACTGCAGCGATCGCGCACGCCGATGTCTTGCAAGTCGGGCGCACGACCGAAGGCCACGGTCCAGTCCATCACTTCTTCGAGCTCTGGAAGTGACCGAAGAGCCTGCCGCCGTGAGCTGCGTTCAGGAGGAGTAGCCGACGTCGATCGGAAACTCGATCCTCGCCACCGTCCCGCCGCCTGGCCGCGGCAACAAGCGCAACGTGCCCGCGTGCGCTTCCACGATTCGGCGTGCGAGCGCGAGCCCTAGTCCGTAGCCACCGCGCGCGCGCGCTCGACTTCGGTCGGCGCGAAAGAACGGTTCGAACACGCGGTCCGCATCTTCCGGCGCGATACCGATGCCGCGATCGCGCACTTCGACCACGATGTCCGCACCGGCGCGATGCGCAGTGAGCTCGATCGGGCTCGCCGGCTCCTCGGTGTATTTGTCGGCATTGTCGAGCAGGTTGTCGATCGCGCGGCGTAACAACACCGCGTCCGCGCGCGAGTTCGGCAACACCGAGCCGAACTTCACCTCGACCGGACGCTCCGGGTGTGCGGCGCGAAATCGTGCGACCGCACGATCCATCAACACCTGCACGTCGACTTCCTCGACGCGAATCGGAGGCATCGCACCGGTCGAAGCCGTACCGTCGCTCAACGCGAGGCGCGCGGCAGTGAGCACGTCGTCCACGATGCGCTCGAGCTCGGCGAGGTCTTCCGTGATCTCTTTGAGCGACTCGCGCGCGCTCTCGGCGTCGCCCTCCGCGGCGAGGTCGAGCGCGACTTGGATCCGCGCGAGCGGCGTACGCAGCTCGTGCGAAACGTTCGCGATCAGCTCTTTCTCGGCGCCCATCAAGCGCGAGATGCGCTGCGCCATGTCGTTGAACGACCGCGCGAGATCACCGAACTCGTCGTCGCGATCGTGCGCCGCACGTGCAGTGAGCTGGCCCGATCCAAACTGCGCTGCAACCGAAGACAGTGCCGCGAGCGGACGCGCCAGCGAGCGCGCGGTGAGCCACGCCGTCACCCCGACGACGACCAACACGAGCGCGATCGGAAACCACGGCGCAGGCGGCGCGGGCGGCCTCGGCATGCTGAACCGAAGTGTGCCCGTCGTTCCATCCGGAAAGTGCAACGGCGTGTTGCGCGTTCCGGGTTTGCGGAACGCTCCGCGCGGCGTGCTCGGAGGCAACCGACCGGTTCCAACGACGAGCTTCTCCGCGTGATCGTAGATCGCGATCGACCAGCCCGAGTCGCGTTCGAGTCGTGTCAGCTCAGTCTGCAGGGCCTTGCGATCGGCCAGCTTCGACTCGAGCGCGAGCGTCAGCACCGGCGACATCTTCTCGCTCAGGCCCTGCGGCGCGGGCATCGTTTGGCGCGCGAACACGAACATGCCGAACGCCACGAGTGCAAACTGTAAGATGCCCAGCCCGTAGATCCGGAGCGTCAGGCGCGATGGAAACCGTGGCGCCTGCAAAGCTGCCACGTCAGGTCTCCTCGTCCACGAGCATGTAACCGACCCCGCGCACCGTCTTCAGCATTCTCGGTGCGCGCGAGTCGTCGTTCAACTTGGCGCGCAGGTGTGAGATGTGAACGTCGATCGAGCGATCGAACGCTTCATCCGAGCTGCCGCGCACCATGTCGACCAGCTGCTCGCGACCGAGCACGCGACCTGCGCGCTCCGCGAGCGCCTGAAGCAACTTGAACTCATAGGTCGTGAGCGAGATGGGTGCGCCATCCATCGTCGCGCGCATCGCGGTGGGATCCATCACGAGCTTGCCGACGCGGAGCTCTCGCGCAGGCCCGGTCAAACCGCGCGCACGCCTCGCTTGCGCGCGAATTCTCGCGAGCAGCTCACGCGAGGAAAACGGCTTCGAAAGGTAATCATCGGCGCCGCCTTCGAGACCGAGTACCCGGTCCGCTTCTTCGCCGCGCGCCGTCACCATGATGATCGGCACGTCCGTGCGTGCACGCAGCTGGCGACAAACCTCGATGCCGTCCATGCCCGGAAGCATCAGGTCGAGCAGGATTACGTCGGGCGTGTGACGTTCGATCTCGACCAAGCCCTCCGGCCCGTTGGCGGCGACTGTCACACGAGTGCCATGCGTCTCGAGGTAGCGCGCGGTGAGTCGGGCGAGCCGAGCGTCGTCCTCGATGTAGACGACGCTGATCGGCTCGTTTTCGAGGCTTCTCAGGTTCACGAGTATACAACAGCGTAGCAAAGCCCGCCGCCGGAGCTGCCTCGCTTAAACATCGGCTAACAATGAGTGCGCGCCAGGCTCACGAGGCTAAGACCGGCTGGCTCTCGCCGCCGCTATTAGCTGCTGGCTCGGCCGAATCGCCGAACAACTCCGCACCGTTCGTGTTGCGTTTTGAACGCAGACGCTTTTTGACCGGCGCATTAGGATCCAAAGTCGCCGACTTTTTGCGGCCGAGCTCGGTCACGCGGGCGCTGAGCTCGGGATCGCTAGTCGCAAACACACGCGCATACGCGAGTGCGCGTTCGGCCTTGGTTTCGAGCTCCGCGAGCTGCTCGGCGCGGGCAATGCGCGCGGCTTCGAGCTGAGCTTCGATGCGCTCGACTTCGACTTGGGCCACGAGAACCGCCTTTTCGGCCTGTTCGAGCACTTCGCGGTCGAGCTCCGGGAAGTGCACCTCAGCGAGCTCCTGGCGAAACAGCGACAGGACCTGGCGTGCGAAGACGGGTGTAGGGTCGTGCTTGGCGGTGGGCGCGGGCATACGAGTCCTCAGGTGGTGGGTTCGACAGTGAACTGACGTTCAGTGTTTATCCCAACCCGCGAAACCACGCAAGGATTCGGCGCTCAGCCGGGCTCACCCGGTCGCAGCCGTGCAAACGAGCGCAAGAAGTTTTCGCCAAGGATCCCGCGGATCAGCGCATGACTGAACTTCGCATCGAGCATGGCTTGCACGAGCCGCGGCAACTCGAGGCAAGTTCGCATGTCACTCGGCGGGATGATCAGACCATCCCAGTCGCTACCGAGCGCCGGCACGTCAGGCCCGACCGTCTTCACGATGTGTTCGAGGTGCCGCACGATGTCTGCAGCACGGCCGCCTGAGACCAAGCTGCCCGACAAGAAATCGCCGTGATAGACGACGCCGACCACGCCGCCCGTAGCTGCGATGGCGCGTAGCTGCTCGTCGTCCAAGTTGCGCCAGCTCGGCCACGCGCCGCTCACACCCGTGTGCGTGACGATCAGCGGCTGGTCTGCGTCGTGGACGGCCACTGCATCGAAGAACGCGCGTCGATCGATGTGGGCGAGATCGACGAACACGCGCCGCGCGTTGAGCCCTTCGACGTACGCCTTGCCCTTCGAAGTGAGCCCGTGCCCCTTCGACGGGACGCTGCTGACACCGAGCGCCGAGTTCGTCAGGTGCAGCAAGGTGACGCGTACGACCGTATCTTCGAGTCGTTCGAGATCCGCGAGATCGCGATCGAGTGCGCTGCCGCCTTGAATCGCGATCAGCGCTGCGTGTTTGCCCTGTGCGCGCGCTGCCCGGTACTCGGCGTGGTCGCGGACGATGCGCGCTTGCTCGGGCGCCTTTGCGAAGATCGCGCGCAAGCGATTCAAGTTTTCCGAAAAAGTGTGCGCGCGACCCGCGGCGGAACGGAACGGATTGGTCGTGATCGACCACATCGCGCCCGAGACCTGCGCTTCGCGCAGACGTGGCAGATCGACTTGGCTGTAGAACCGGCCGCCGAACACACCCGATCCGTGACGGCGCAGTAAGTCGTAGCCCAAGATGCGCGTCCAGATGAATGAGTCGACGTGCAGATCGATCACCTCGCATGCGAGGTAGAGATCGATCGCCTCCTTCGAAATGCCCAAACGCCGAGCCCAAGCGCTGGGATCGGCGCGGTGATCTGTGAACGCGAGGGGCAGGTGAACTAGTGTAGCAAAGCGCGCCGCTACAGCCGACCTTCGATCGCGAGGCCGCCGAACCCCGGCCGGACGCTCACTTCGCCGCTGCTCGGGCGCTCGGAGCCGGGCGCGAGGAAAAACGTGATCGCTCCCGCTGCGAGCAATGCGCCGCCGGCGATGAAACCGATGCTCGCGATGTCGGCGCGCGTCACGGCAGTATCGCGCAGTGCGGAACCAGTGGAGTTGCAGACGTCTCCATCACAGTCGTGATCAGACTTGCTCTTGGCGGAGAGCGCGAGCAAGCCCGACGTGACCCCGACACCGAAGGCCACGACCGCGCCAGCGCCGAGCCCGACGCCGACGATCCGCTGGGTCGACCACCAGTCGTTTTCGGGCGGGGCTTCACTCGCGGGCGGAATCGCTGCGACTTCGACGGTCGCAGGAGGGAGCCTGTCGCCGGTAGCTGCAACGAGCGCCAA
>DASRXR010000842.1:0-10474 GCA_035687405.1 Polyangiales bacterium | reverse complement strand
GAGAGCGAGAGCGAGAGCGAGAGCGAGAGCGAGAGCGAGAGCGAGAGCGAGAGCGAGAGCGAGAGCGAGAGCGAGAGCGAGAGCGAGAGCGAGAGCGAGAGCGAGAGCGAGAGCGAGAGCATGCACGAGGACGAGCGTCAGTGGATGCGCGGGCGCGCTAGCGGATTGCGCGGGTACGACCTCGAGTGGATGCACGAGGACGAGCGCCAGCGGATGCGCGGGTGCGCTAGCGGATTGCGCGGGTACGACCTCGAGCCAGAGTGTTTCGCTCGCGCCCACACGGGATCGAACTCGACACCCTCGTCGACGCACGAGACGAGAAGCTTGGAAAGGGGCGGTTTCGGTTCACGCATGCGTTTGCGGAGCGCAGGCCGCGCGAACGATGCGTGCCTGGGCCGGTCCAAGTGCGTTTTCGATCTGTAGAGCGGCGGCGGTCAGTGGTGGCGCGTGCACGACGAGAAGCGCCGCAGAGCCGCGTGCACTTCGTGTTCCTCACTGGGCGCTGCCCAGACCCGTTCTGTCTGCGATGGCTGAGAACGGAGCGGAAAGTTCGACTGAATCGTCGAGGCCGGTCCCACCGAGTGTACGCACTACAACAAATCGACCCGGTCCAGACCGGGCCCGATTGTTCTCTCGACTACAGTGCGCGCATCACCCAGCCACGCTTTCACCGCTCTCACTTCAGCGACTCTGCCGCGGCGGTGCTCGGTTCGTACGCGCAACAACACTCCGTCCAGACCAAGTCCGACTGTTCTCTCGAGTACCGTGCGCGCATCACCCAGCCACGCCTCACGGCGCCCCGTTTCAGCGAGTCTGCGTGGCGGTACTCAGTTCGTACGCGCCACAACACTTCAACTCCGTCCAGACCAAGTCCGATTGTTCGCTGGAGTACTGTGCGCGCATCACCCAGCCACGCGTCACGGCGCTCCGCTTCAGCGACTCTGCCGTGGCGGGACTCGGCTTGTACGCGCCACAACACTTCAACTCCGTCCAGACCAAGTCCGATTGTTCGCTGGAGTACCGTTCCCTGCCCAGACCGGGGCCGTCTGTTCTCCGCCGTACCGATCGAGCCGCGCTTCACGACGCTGCCGCTACACCCAGTCTGCATACCGGCGCGGTTCGTATGCGCCACAACATTTCAACCCGGTCCAGGCCGGGTCGCTTTGTTCTCTGGCGTACCGTTCGAGCCGCACTCCACGAGCTGTCCTTCATCGAAGCGACGCGATGATGCTGGGGTTTGTACCCCCTACAACACCGCGACCTGGCCTGGACCGGGTTCCGACTCGATCAAGTATCGGACGGGTCTGGGCAGCGCCCAGTGAGGACCACGAAGTGCACGCGGCTCTGCGGCGCTTCTCGATCGACAACCCGTGTGGCGCGCGCCGACCGTGCGGCGCGCCGCGCACTCATTCGACCTGCGCTCGCATGCACCTCAGACGAGACCCATTCGTCGCGACGCACGCTGCACGCGAAAACCTCCCTTATTAAGCCTCCTTCGGTTGCACTAGCACGGGCGTTCGCGGTGCCACGCGCGCGCGGGCTTAGCGCCTCGCACGCTCTCGACGCGTAGCGCGCACCCGCAACGCCAACGCTCTCGACGCGCAACGCGCGCACCCGCAACGCCAACGCGTCTCGACGCGCAACGCGCGCAACGCGCGACGCGCGACACGCGCAACTTGCACGAGCACCGCCAACTCTCTCGACGCTCAACGCACACGCAACAACAACAAACGCGCTCGACGCTCAACGCGCACGCAACAACAACAAATGCGCTCAACGCGGACGCAACAACAACAAGTGCTCTTTCCGCTCCGGACCGCCTCGCATGTCCTCACGCTCTTGCGCCGCTCCTGCAACCAACTCCAGGTCTGCCTCGGGCGCTATACGCGCTAGCTGCTCGTCAGCCTCGATTCTTTTGCCACCCAACTCCGCATCACCCAACCACATGATGACAGCGCTATCTTCACCGACGACGTCGCGCACCGAGCCCAACACCTGAGTCAACTCACGATCCCACCGCGTTAGCGGCTCTCGCCTTCGCTCACGACGGTCCGCTTGTTTGTCGCGCGCTCCCGGCCTCCCTGGAGCTGCAGCACGCGGACTCGCCGCCTTCTTGCGCTCAGCCGCCTCGCCTCTTCGCGCTGCGGCTGCCGCCTCCGCCTCACGCGCATCGCGCTTACGCAAGGACTCGCGCTGCTGACTCAAATTTCGTCGCGCGCCGATCTCATGCGTTCGCAACGCTTCTACATCCAACTTCAACCACGCACTTCTTCGCGCGTGATGATCCGCATAGTCGTAGGTGCCACCGTACGGCGGCGAAGTCAGGACCAAATCCGCTTGGAACTTCGGACCCAGCAACTCCGCCAACTGCCTCGCATCGCCCTGGTGAAACTTCGGGACGAGCTTTCGATCGGGGACCGCATCCCACAGTGCTTCCCACCGCAAGATGAGCTCATGACCCTTTCGCACGAAAAACTCGGTGACCAACCCTTTACGAATTCGCTTCGGCGTCGCGTCTTCACTCGTGTCCGCACGCTGGATCGAGAACTTCACGAGCAACGCCGAAAACACCAGCTCGAGCGCTCGCTTGTCCGGCGCCGCCGTCAGCTGCTGAATCTCTGCCCACAGGCCCGACAGCTCCAACATCACGTGCGGTTGGTAATACTCGCGCTCGGGCTTCGGAATCGGCACGTCGACCGGCGCACGACTGCGCACGCGCTCCTCCGAAAGCTGCCCGACGTGTTCCAGGATCGAAGCAAATCGATCGCGAGATTTCGCGTCGCGCAAAGAGCACTGCTGCTCCGCAACCCGCGACGCTAGCGGGCTCAGATCGACGCCTTGAGCACGACACCCCGCCACCATCGCTTCGACGAGTATGGTCCCGCTACCCGCGAACGGATCCAGCACGATCTGCCCAGGCTCGGTGAAACGCGCGAGTACCTCGCGAGCCAGCACGGGATGCATGCGAGCCGGATACGCATGAAATCCATGCGTGAGATCATCGGTCGCGCCGCCATCCGCAGCAGCCAGTGCAGCTGCGAGCGGAGCCGACCACTCCGCATCGCCATACTGAGTAATGCGTCCGCCGCGTTGGGCAAGTGAGCGCCGCTGTCCAATCATGTCGCCTGCCCGTCGAGTGAAAGCGCCGCAACGATGCGAGGCGGACTCGGAAGCTCGGTCTGTCGAGGCTCGAGGCCAAAAAACCGGCGAAGCTCGATGGCAGCCGCGGTGCGCGCCCCACAGGAATCGCGAAGCAAGAGCTCCGCAGCTATCGGCGGCGAGGCAGACTCAGAGCGCTTCAGCGCAAACACGCTGAACAAGCGCCCCTTCCCAACTGCGATCGGGATCACGTCGAGCTGCTCGACGATGTGCAACCCCGCAGCTCGAGCGCCGGCGCGAACGCGATCGATCCCGGGAGTTTCCATGCAAACCACAAACGTCCCATCTGGTGCGAGCATCCGACCGGCAGCGGCCAAGTACTCTTCGACACCACCGCGTAGCTCGATGCGAGCGTGAGCGCGTTGGGGATCGGGCGAGGGAGTCGCGGTGCCGGGCTTCTTGTAAGGAGGCGTGCCGGTGATCAGGTCGAACCCGGACCAATCGTCCGCGCAGGAGTTGAGCGCGGCGAACTCCCCACGCGCCTGAGCGCAAACGGCGTCATCACGCAGGTCGCCGTGCCGCAAAAGGACCCGATCCGCGAGCCAGCTCTGCGAGACGTTATGGCGAGCAAGCGCAAACGACTCCGTTTGGGCTTCGATTCCAAGTGCACGTGTGCGGACCAGCCGATCGGCCACCATCAGCAGAACCGATCCAAGCCCACAGCCGAGGTCGAGATAAGTCTTCGCCTCTGGCACAGCCCGTACGGCGACCCAAGCGGTGATCACGTCATCGAACGAATATCGATGCCCTCCGCGGCGTTGAGAAACGCGAACGCGGTCGGTCAGAGCGTCGTCGGTCCAAGCTTGGCTGGCAGTTCCGTCCATGTGCATCGAGGTCAGCGAAAGGCGAGCACTCCTTTCCCGGAATTAACCCGCCTCGTCAACTCAACCGAGCGCGGGGGCCTCCTCCCGCGCTACGGCGGCACCACCCAAATCGGATTGCTGAACGCGGTGGACCGAAGCGGCTGATTCGGCACCCCGGCATTCGCCGGCAAAGGCTCGTCCCCCTGCACCAACACCATCACGTAACTGGACCCCACCGGCAAAGTCACAGGCACCTTCAACTGCATCGGCACCGCAGGAACTGCCACCGAATCCACCATCGTTCCATTCACGAACACCAACACGTGATCGATCGGCACCCAACTGGCCCCATCCACCAAAATCTCGAGCTCCGGCGCCTCAGGCCGCGTCACCGTCTCCCCCGGCCCCTTCCCCGCCATCGTCACCTCGAGCCACGGCCCACTCGTCACGATCGAATGTCCCTGCCCCAACCCGTCGAGCACAGCCTCCGGGGTCAAACCCGCCGCCGAATCATCCGGCACCCGAATACAGTTGCGCGGATACCCGAGCGGCTGCCGAGACAACTCGTGCGTATCGGTGTTGCCCGTCGCCACCAGCCGAAACCCGAGATCGATCAAGTCGAAGTAGTCCTTCAGAACACCCTCGAGCCCGATCCCTCCCAAGCTGTCCAACTCGTGCGTGTTCCACACCTCGATCGCATTCAGGTGCGAAAACCCCAGGCGCTGTCCGATCGTGGGGTCCAGCGGATCGAACGCATTCGCAGTCAAAAACCCAATCCCCGCATCCCAGCGCGGATGGTTCACCTGAATCAACGAATCCGGAAACGTCTGATCGAGCCGCTCGAGCAAACTCCCGACCGTGTCCCACTGCTGCTGATAGCTGCGGACGTCGAGCCCGAGCGTCACCGGAAACACGGCGAAGTGCCCGAGCGTCTGCGGCGAGTTTGCCCACGTGTCTGCCGTCACCTCGTTCCCTAGGATCACCGTCAACCGCCCCTGCATGTTCGCCCGCACGAGCTCGGCGTTCCAATCCACGACGGAGTCGTGATCGGTCGGCGCGATCACATCCAGCCCATCCGCTACCGCACTGATCAACCGCTGATCGAGCGGCACGTCGGAATCGAAACTCGGCGCCGAATGCACGTGAAAATCGCCGCACGCGAAACCGCGCGTATCGATCGCGCGCGGTAACTCCACTTCCAACGTCGCCGTCTCACCCGCCGTCAGCTCGAGATCCCGCTCCGCAACCTCGCGCTCGATCCCCTGGGACACCGTGAAGTGCAGCGTCCCGGGCGCGGCCGGAAACGGCACGCTGAAATCGCACGGATCGCCGTACAACGTGTCGCGAACACCGAGCACGTTTGGCCCAAGCCACTCGCCCACGCCGTCACTCACCCCCAAGTACGGCGTACCCGTCAGCACGCTCGATCGAAACGTCACCTTGCACGCGATCGGCTGCTTCGACTCCGGATCGGTCGCCCGAACACGCAGCAGCGCAGACGTAGCTGGAGGCGCCGCATCCGCCACCGCCGCATCGCGTCCGATCGGCCGGGCCGCATCGACCGGCCGCGCCGCATCGATCGCTTCAGGGTGATCCGGCTTGTCCGCATCACACGCGCACGCCATCGCGATTGAAACCACCACTACGAACCGCCACCCAGGTGAGCTTGGCTGCACGCGTCGCAGCATAGGCTGCGAGAGGGGCGGCGTCACCGAGAAGACACTTCGGCTTTGCGGCTGACGGCGGCTGAGAAGCCGACGGCGTCAACGCGTCTG
Organism: Polyangiales bacterium; assembly: GCA_035687405.1. Lineage (GTDB taxonomy): Bacteria > Myxococcota_A > Polyangia > Polyangiales > JAFGIB01 > JADGRF01. The sequence continues at coordinate 4,737 of DASRXR010000842.1, read as the reverse complement.
CGAGGCAGCCGCAAACGCGTGGACGCCCGCACGGGCCTTTCCGCAGAGGGCGCCGGCGCGGCGGCTTCTGACACGCCGCACGGACGTCGCAGGAGCTCGTCCGCAGAGTCACGAACCGCGCAGCGCGGCTCGTTGTTTGTGCCGCACAGCGCGGCGCGAGGTAAGGTACGCAGCATGTGGCCGACCATCCGCCGGATCGCGCGCCGATCCGCGCCCTGGATTTTGATGATCGTCGGCATCTACTGGATCGCCGTCCCAGGCGGCCCCCCAGCCGAGTTTCCGCTCGGGAAGACGCTACCTCGGCTCACAGTCGACGTCTCCGATGGCTCGCGCCTGGTGCTACCCGACCCTCGCGCAGCCCAGCCCTCGAACCCGCGCGTGCTCGTCCTCAACTTCTGGGCGACGTATTGCGCGCCGTGCCGCGTCGAAGCGCCGATCTTCACGTCACTCCACGAGCGATCCAAAGACGTCCGCGTCATCGGCCTGGGCATCGAAGGCTTCCCCAAAGCCGAAATGCTCCGCGCCGCCCTGCAACTCGGCATGCGCTATCCGATGGTCACCGCCGATGGCGATCTCCTTCGCAAGCTCCGCGTTCGCGCCATCCCCACGACCTACGTGATCGCAACCGACGGCGTGATCACGCTGTCGCGCGTCGGGGCGGTGACGCAAAGCGAGCTCGAAGCCGCGATCGCGTCAGCCAAACGACGCTCGTAAGCACGGCACTGAAACGCCTCACGTCACCATCACCGTGTGTCAAACAAACTGCGGGCGCCCGTCGAGCCTCATGTCCATACATTGACACTCGCGGTGGTGCATGTTCAAAAGCAGAGCTTCGGAGGCTCCGCTCAGGATGCGCCAAGTGATCTTCGCGAATCTCGTCACGCTCGGCGCGACCAGCGCGAGCGGTAAGGCGCTCGACCCGATCGAGCTGATCAGCAACGCCTCGCCGGTCGTCATGCTGGTGCTGCTCGTGCTCGCGACGATGTCGGTCGTGTGCTGGTTCATCATCGGCGCAAAGCTGGTGCGCCTCTCCCAAGCTTCTCGCGGCAGCGAACGCTTCCTCGATCAGTTCTGGGATCCACAGCAGGGCAATGTGTGGAGCGTCCAGCGCATGGAGCGCTTGTACGCAAGTCTGCCGCGCGATCGCAGCTCACCCGTCGCGAGCGTCTTCCACGCCGGCTACGTCGAGCTCGCACGCGTGCTCGGCGGCTCGGACGAGAGCGCCCGCAGCCAACGCCACTACGGCGGCGACATCGAGAACGTCGCTCGCGCACTCCGCCGCGCCCAAGCGAACGAGGTCACCACGCTCGAGAGCATGGTCCCGTTCCTCGCGACCACCGGGTCGACCGCGCCGTTCGTCGGCCTCTTCGGCACGGTCTGGGGCATCATGAATTCGTTCATCAACATCGGCGCGCAAAAGAACGCGAGCCTGGATGTCGTCGCACCGGGTATCGCGGAAGCTTTGATCGCGACGGCGATCGGCCTCGCAGCGGCGATCCCGGCCGTCATGGCCTACAACTACTTCTTGCGCCGCATCAACGTGCTGTCCTCCGAGATGGAGAACTTCTCGAGCGACTATCTCAACATCGTGCGGCGTCACTTCCTCGCGGGCTGAGCGGCTGACATGACTGGCGAGGTGCGCTGCCCGCGCGCCTCGAGATGGAGCGAAACGCGATGGGCATGACTGGCGGGGGCAAAGGCCCCGTGAGCGAAATCAACGTGACGCCGCTCGTCGACGTCATGCTGGTGCTTCTGATCATTTTCATGGTCAGCGCGCCCATGATGACGACCGGTATCGAGATCGATTTGCCGAAGACCCACGCGGCCCAGATGGACATCGAAGAGCAAAAGCTCCTCATGACCATCACCAAAGACCAGAAGGTGTTTTTGGGAGAAACCGAGGTCCCGTACGACAAGCTGGAGGAGGCGCTCACCACAAACGCCCGCCTTCAAAAAGAGCATGAGCTTTACCTACAAGCGGATGAAGCTGTGCCCTACGGCTTCGTCGCAAAGGTCATGGCTCTCATCCGCAAGGGCGGGATCGACAAGCTCGGCCTCGTCACGGACCCGACTGGATCGGAGTAACGGCTCGTGCGTCACAGCGTCATGGTGCAAATACGTGCCGAAGACCTGCGGCCTCCGACGCTGCTCGGCCGGCGTGTGCTCACGGGCAAGATGGCGGTCGGCGGCTTGCTGTTCGCGCTCGGCGCCCACTTGCTCGTACCCGCCACGATCGCGCTGATGCTGGCGATCATCGCGGCGACCGGTGTCGGTGCGACGCCGACGAAGGTCATCCCCGAGGACAAGATCGTCGAAGCGCGCTTCGTGAAGCTCGGCCAGAAGCTCGACCCGAAGAAGCTGCCGAACCGCAAAGTGCCGGTGAAGACCACTGCGCCACAGCCGGGCGTCGCAGTCTCGAAAGAGATGGACCCGCCGAAGCCGAAGGACCCGAAGCCGCCGCCCCCGCAACACGCCGAAGAAAATCCGCTACTGCATTTGGGTGATCGCGCCCAGCAGTTCGCGGAGCTCCAGCAGAAGCAGGAGCAAGAAGGCGATCCGAAGGGGATCGAAGAAGGCACTGAGACGCAGGCCAAAGCAGGTGATCTCTACCGCGGCCAGCTCGTCTCGTTCTTCAAGCGCGGCTGGACGATTCCCTCGACCCTGGGCGACACCAGTCGACTCACGACGCGAGCCAGCGTAGAAATCACGGCCGATCGGCACGTCGGCGAGCACACGATCGTGAAGCCGAGTGGCGAACCGCTGTTCGACCAGAGCGTGGAGGACCGGTTCAACGAGCTCCGTAGCTTGGGCACGACCTTGCCCGAGCCACCTCCGGAGGTCGCCGAACAGTTCTCCGGACCCTGGACGCTCGACGTGAACTTCATCGGCAAGAAACTTTGAATCGTCCGCAGCGCGTGCGGACTTGCATCGGACCGAGGGTAAAAATGAAACGAGAGCGCTCGCGTAGACTCGCTGGCTTAGCGACCTTTGTCGGCACCGCCGCGTGGCTTTTGGCTTGGGGTTGGGCTGGTCGCGGTGCGTCGCAGCAGGGCGAAGAGCAGCCGCTTCCCGGTCGCGTCGTCATCGACGTCGATGCGCCGGAGCGCGCGCTCTACCGGATCGCGATCCCGAACTTGCTCGGCGGCGGCAACCTCGGCGGCCAGGGCTCGGACGTGATTCGAAACGACTTGATGTTGAGCTCCCTGTTCCAGGTGCTCGACTCGCGCTCATTTCTCGCGAACCTCGAACAAGAGGGGCTCACGATCAGCAAGACCGCGTGGTCGAGCGTGGGTGCGCAAGGCATCGTCAAGGGCCAAATCACGCAGAGCGGGCAGAGCATCGCGGTCGAGATGCGCCTGTTCGAGCTCGCGCGCGGCGAGACGCCGATCCTCAGTAAGAGTTATCGCGGCGAGGTCGCCCAGTTGCGCGGCTTCATGCACGACTTCGCAAACGAAATCTTGCGCATCCTCACGGGGCAGGCCGGCGCGTTCGGTACGAAACTCACGTTTGCGCGGAAGATCGGGCCCGGCCGCAAAGACATCTACGTCTCAGACTTCGACGGCAACAACATGTTTCGCGCGTCGAGCGGCAAGGGCAACGCGATGCTGCCGTCGTTCGGACAGACCGGCGGCGTCTGGTACACGATGGTGACGCCGAGCGGTTCGTTCATCACGAACACGAAGAATCGCGAGAAGCCGGTGATCTCGGGATCGGGCTTGAACGTCGGCCCGATGATCTGCAACGGGCGCGTGTACTTCTCGTCCTCGCGCGACGGAAACAGCGAGATCTATAGCGCGAACATCGATGGTGGCGGGCCGACGCGGTTGACGCGCGATCCCGGCATCGACGTGAGCCCGTCCTGCGGTCCGGGAGGCAAGATCGCGTTCGTGTCGAGCCGCCACGGTGGCCCGCAAATCTTCACGATGAACGGCGACGGCAGCAACGTGCAGCGCGTCACGTACAAGGGCAGCTACAACCAGACGCCCGCGTTCTGCTCCGACCCGAACAACCCGGTCATCGCGTTCACGGCGCGAGATGGCGCCGGCTTCGACATCGTTACGATCAACTTGAAGAGCGGTGAATACAAGCGCCTCACGCAAGGCCAAGGGACGAACCAAGATCCCGCGTTTTCACCGGATTGCCGCATGGTCGCGTTTGCTTCGTCCCGCGGCGGGATCTTCATTTCGAACCCCGAGGGCTTGAACCAAAACAAGGTCGTCTCGGGCGCGATTTCGACAGTTCGTTGGAGCCGCTAGCGGCAGCCGTCACCACGACCTCACCCGAAACAAAGCGGGGTTATTGTCGCGCCATCTCGAATCGCAGGAGGCGCGTATGAGTGGTCTTGGTGGTTTGAACAAAACTCCGAATGGTGTGGTGGTGGGTCTCGTGCAGCTGCAGCTGCCGACGGTCAGCACGACGCTCGAGCTCGAGTCGCAGTGTCATCGCATCTGTCAGCTCGTCGCGAAGGCGCGGCGAAACATGCCGACGATGGATCTAGTCGTGTTCCCCGAGTACGCGCTGCACGGGCTCTCGATGGACACGAACCCTGCGATCATGTGCGACTTCGATGGACCTGAAGTGAACGCGTTTCGCGCGGCCTGTCGTTCACAAAGGATTTGGGGTTGCTTCTCGATCATGGAGCGGAACCCGAACGGGAATCCGTACAACACTGGGTTGATCATCGATGACGCCGGCGAGGTGAAGCTGAAGTATCGCAAGCTGCATCCGTGGGTGCCG
>DASRXR010000841.1:0-4618 GCA_035687405.1 Polyangiales bacterium | reverse complement strand
CGTAGTAGTCGAGGTGCTCGGGATCGATGTTCGTGATCACCGCAATCACAGGCGACAAGTGCAAAAATGACCCATCGGATTCATCCGCTTCGGCGATGAGAAACTCGCCATGCCCGCGCGTCGCGCCGGAACCGAGCACGTTCAGCTTGCCGCCGATGATCACTGTCGGGTCCAGCTCGGCCGCTCGCAACACGGTCGCGGCGAGAGACGTCGTGGTGGTCTTGCCATGCGAACCCGCGATCGCAATGCCGTCCTGCAAACGCATCAGCTCCGCCAGCATCTCGGCGCGCGGAATCGCCGGGATCAACAGCCGGCGCGCTTCGCGGAGCTCGGGATTGTCGTGCCGGATCGCCGCCGAAAACACGACCACGTCCGCGCCCTGCACATGCTCCGCCTGATGCCCGATCCGAATGTTCGCGCCGAGTCCAGAAAGCCGGCGTGTCGTCTCGCCGTCCGCTTGGTCGCTGCCGCTCACGGCAAAGCCGTGCGACAGCAAGACCTCGGCGATGCCACTCATGCCGATGCCGCCGATGCCGACGAAGTGAATCGAGCGAATACGTCCGCGGAACATGTGACGCAACCTTAGCGCCGGGCGCGCAGACAGGTGAAGTTCGCGGCACGAGATCGCGACACACCGACGCGAGCGGCGCCAGATTCGTTCGTGAGCGCCGTCCGCGACGCGCGCGAGCGCCGACAAACTGGAGAGCATGGCGAGTCTCGCGGTGGCGCGGCTCCCGATCGGCGACTGCTGAGCAAGGCGATCCGCTGGTCGCGCGCGCAGTATTCGAACGGCGGGACGAACACTTCGTGCGGCTGGCGCGCACGCGCCCACCTGTAGGCGAAAGATCCGTGACGCCACTAGCTGCGGCTGCTCCGGCGCTGGCACGCTGTTGCACATCCCGACCGTGTTTTCGCGGTCGCGCAGCGCGCAAATCACGGCACGCGAGTTGCTGAATCAGCCCTGGGTCTGTCCGTAAGGAGCATCCGCAATGGCTCGTCCTCGCTTCCGCGCTCGCGTTACTTCACTCGCAGTCTTGCTCTGGGTCGTTCGACGTGCCCGGCACGATCAGCGACTCGCGCATCGGCGGCGACGTGCTCTACGTCGTCGGCTTCGAAGACGGGTCCTGCTGGAGCTGCGAGAGGAGCAAGCCGACGACGAGTGTGAGCTCGCTCGACGTCGCGAACCCACGCGAGATGCGCAAGATCGATCAGCTGCGCTACGCGGAGTCGAATGGCCAGTACTATTGGCGCCGCAGCATCACCGTCACGAATCAGCGGCTGTACATCGCCGGTCCGGAGTACGGAGAGCAGGGTCCGGTCGGCTCTTCGATCCAAGTCATCGACATCTCGGATCCAGCGGGCGACCTCGTCCCCGGCGCGACGGTCGAAGCGCACGGCCAGGTCTCGAGCCGATGGCAGATGGACGAGTACGACGGCGTGCTGCGCGTCGTGAGTCAATCACCGGCTTGGCGCACCACGGACCCACCGCAGCTGCAGACCTTCAAGGTCATCTCGTCGAGCGAGCTCGAGCCGCTCGCGAAGCTCGACCTCGCAATCCCGGCCAACGAAAGCTTGCAGAGCGCGCGCTTCGACGGGCCACGCGGCTACGTGATCACTGCCGAGCGAAAAGACCCCCTGTTCACGCTCGATCTCGCGGACCCTGCGAACCCGAAACAAGTCGGGGAGCTCGTGATGCCGGGCTTCGTCTATCACATGGAGCCTCGCGGCGATCGCGTGCTCGGATTGGGCTTCGATCAAGGCAATCCCGAAGGTTCGATCACGGTGTCGCTGTTCGACGTGAGTGACCTCGCTTCGCCGAAGCTGCTGTCCCGCGTGAACTTCGGCGGCGACTGGGGCGCCTTGCCGGAAGATCAGGACCGCATCCACAAAGTGTTCCGGGTGCTGCCGGAAGACGGCGTGATCCTCGTTCCGTTCACCGGTTACCGCCGCGACGAGGACAACGAGTATTGCAAAGGCGCGAGCCTCGGCGGCGTGCAGCTGGTCGACTTCGCGAACGACACACTGCACTTGCGAGGTGCGGCGCCCTCGGACATGCAGGTGCGGCGTGCGCTCATCCACAGAGAGCATTTGCTGGCCGCCAGCGATCAGCGGATCGAGTCGTTCGAAATCGCCGATCGCGATGCGCCCGAGCTCGCTTCGAAGACGATCATCGCGAGTCTTGTCAACCAAGCAGTCCAGCTCGACGGCGGCGTGGTTGCGCGGCTGGTTTCCGCCGACTACGGCGAGGACTGGTCGGTCGAGATCGTGCGAAAAGCGGACGCAGAGAACGTCGACACGCGCCTGTCGGAGCTGAACCTCGACAGCGTGTTCGACACGAGCGACGCATGCGGCCACTGGTGGAGCATCGATTCCGCTCATGCCGAGGGGTCGACGCTGTTCTTGCTCTACTCCGGCTATCGCCAGCTGGACCGCGCCACCTCCGAAAATGAGATGGGCGTGATCGCGGTCGACGCGAGTAATCCGGCGACGCCACGCATCGCGAGTCGGACGAGCTGGGTCGAGCCGCAAGGTGGCGACAGCAGCGGCTGGGGCGCGTCTTACGGCGACTACTACGGCGGCTACGGTTCGAGCTCGCGGGACGCGTGGCACGACGGCGTGCTCTCGTTTTTCGAGGTGAAGTACGACTACGTAGCGCGGAGCGACCGCTCGACCACGCGAACCCGATTGCGCGTAGTCGACCTGCGCGATCCCGAGAAGCCCAAGACGACCACACTCGCCCTCGGCGATAACCGCAGCTACACCGGCCTGATCACAGCTGGCGACCAACTACTGACGACCCGCTACGACGTGCCGGCCACTGGCGACCGGCCGTCGCGCATCAAGCTCTTTGCGGAACGCATCGACGTCTCCACGCCGAGCGCGCCGAAACTCGTAGGGAGCGTGAACGTGCCAGGCGTCGTCACGTACTTCGACCGCGCGAGCGGCCGCGCCGTGACGTCTCTGCTGCGTGGCATCGTGGTCCCAGGGCTCACGTCCGAAGCGTGCTACGCGCGGTTCGGGCAGGCGAGCTACACCGTCGACGACGACCAAGCGTCGTCGTCGAAGGGTACCTGCACGGGCTTTACGCAATCGTTGCAGTTGGTCTCGCTCCGCAGCGACGGCGCCGTGCTCGAAGACACGATCGCCCTCCAAGAAAACCAGCAGGCGACCGCGTTTGCAGCCGGCGACGGACGCCTATTCGTGACGCTCGGTGTGCCGTATCGCAACGTCTTTCGCCGCCCAGGCGTCACCCAACCGGAGCACGAGCCGATCCAGCTGCTCGTGTTGTCAGGCTTCGCGGATGGGAAGCTCGACGTCGGCCGGCTCGAGTTCGAGTCGGGAGACGAGAACTCGTGGCGAGGCTTTTGGACTGCGGGCGGCGTCATCGCGGACGGCGACAAAGCGTTCCTGTACAGCGCCGGCCCGGGCGAGGGAGCGGTCGTCGACGCGTCCGACGGCAAGGCGCCGAAGATCATCAGAGCCGTGCCGTTAGCCGGCCGGCCCAATTCGTTCGATCTGAACGACGGAACACTCCTGCTCTCGCTCGGGCAGCAGGGTCTGCAGTCGATCGAGTTTTGACGCCGGAAGAATCTCAACCGGTGATGTCGATCGGGATCTCGATCGGCCTCACCCGCAGCGGCGCGCGCCGCACCTTCGGGCGACGCACCACTGCACGCGGCACCTCTACCTCGTGGACCGCACTGAACTTCTCGCTGCTGCTGCCTGCGGCGCCGCTGCTTGCCGCCGACAGCGGCTGACTGCCGTCGTCCGACGCTGCACCGTCCGTCGGCATTCCCAACCACGCGCACAAGTCGTCGACGATCGCCGCCGCAGCCTCGGGGCGCCCTAACCTGCGCGCCGCCTCGGCCATGTTCCGGCGCTGCGCGTTGCCTCGCAGCAGCTCTCGCACCTTCGCCGCCAAAAACTCCGCAGTCAGCTCGTCTTCGCGAATCGCGATCGCAGCGCCGGCGCGCTCCATCGCCGAAGCGTTCATCGCCTGATGATCTTCAGCCGCATGCGGGTACGGAATCAGAATCGAAGCCTTCCCGATCGCACACAGCTCCGCGAGCGTCGTCGCACCTGCGCGCGCGACCACGAGCGACGCACTGGCGTACGCCCGCGCCATGTCGTCGATGAACGGCACGACCTCCGCACTGACGCCGAGGCCGCGATAGCGCTTGCGAACCTCGTCGACCTGAGCCTCGCCCGTCTGATGCAATACCGACACGGATTGACCCGACACGTCCGCGAGCGCGAGCGCCACCGGAACCGACTCGTTCAGCCCGCGTGCGCCTTGCGATCCACCGATCACCAAGATCCGCCGCGCCCGCGCTTCGACCCCCGCCGGATCGCTCAACGCGAGCTGGGCCGCCTCGACGAACGAACGCCGCACCGGATTGCCGAACACGCGCGCCCGCGAAGCACCGAACTTCGCCGCCGTCTCCGGATACGTCACGTACGCGCGCCCGACCGTTCGCGCGAGCAGCCGGTTCGTCAGCCCGACGTGCGCATTCTGCTCGAGCAGCGCACTCGGGATTCGCATCGCCGCCGCCGTCAGCAGCACGGGCCCAGCCGCGTAGCCGCCGAGGCCGAGCACGAGATCGGGTTTCTCGTGCCG
>DASRXR010000840.1:0-5912 GCA_035687405.1 Polyangiales bacterium | reverse complement strand
CGGCAGCGTCGAGCAACTCAAAAATCAGCTGCACCTCGAGCTCGCCCCACTCGAAACTCCGATCGAGTGGGGCGAGCTCGAGGTGCAGCTGATTTTTGAGTTGCTCGACGCTGCCGGGACGGGTGTTCCGCTCGATCGCGCGAAACAGCACCATGACGCGACCCGAACATTGAAACGCTTTTGGTATCGCAGCCTGATCGTTCGGCTCGGGACCGGTGAATGCACAGTCGTTCGACTCGAACACCGACCCGCGGCGGTTGAGCGATTCGAGCATGCGATAGAAGTCTTCGACCGCCGCGTAGTGGCCCCAGGGTTGAAAGTCCTCGAGCGAGTTTCGAATGTGCTCGGGAGCCGCGGTCAGATCGTAGTATCGAAAATGCGGATTCCCCGTCGCATCGGTCCACGGATGAGAGCGCGCTTGTTCGAGCGGCGCACCAGCGTATTCGCAGGTTTTCATGAGTCACGGGAGCCTAGCGCGTCGCGCCGAAATCTTCGACCGAACGCGCGCGGAGGCCGAACCTGCAGGCGATCCACGTCGTGCCGCACTTCGAGTGCGCGCCGAACACGATCTTCTTCCCAGTGCGCCGCGCAGAGCTGGCGCTACGGCTCGCGCCGCTTGCGGGCCGCTCGCGCGCGAGCTTTGCGTTTGCCGGTGAGTCGCTCGTATGCGCGCAGGACCGCGCGAAACTGCGCGGCGTCACCGCCCTGATCTGGATGCGACTCGAGCGCGCGATCGTGAAACGCGCGTCGAATCGCAGCGACATTTGCGCCCGGCTCGAGTCCTAGAACAGACCACGCCGAACGCGGCGTCGCTACGGCTGCGGCGCTCGCAGGAGGGCGCGGCTTGGAAGGTGGTGGGGGCGCGGGCTGACCGCGCAACACTGTTTTCCAAGCGCGTGCCCAATACGCATCCACGATCACGAGGTGACGACCCGCAATCCGTTCCGCTTCGGCCAACGCCGCCTGCGCGGTGCGAGCGCCGCCGTTGGCTGCATCCGGCTTTCGAAATGGCGCATGAGTCGGCGCACCGGTCCACCAGGCTGCCCAGAAAAAGCGCCGGCGTTGCGTGGCGGTGATCGAACAAACGGCAGTAGTGAGATCGGTCAAGCGCGCTGCGAAGGTAGAAGAGTGTCGAAGACTTTCCACGCGAGTTTAGCATCGGCGCCGGGCGTAGGTTTGGACACCTCGCGGGTTCTGGATTGCGGCCACGCCGTGCCGCACGACCTGTTATGCTGCGCGCGGAGCCTTCGCATGAAACTGCTACATCGGCCGGATCTCTTCAGTTGGTCAACCTTCGACACCAGTCGGAACATCGACTTTCATGGTCTGGCGTGGGTTCGGCCCGAAGGCAACGTGCTCGTCGATCCGCTGCCGATGAGCGAGCACGACCTCGCACATCTAACTGTGCTCGGAGGCGCCAAGCACATCGTGGTCACCAACTCCGATCACACCCGCGCAGCGCAAGCACTCGCCGAACGCTTCGCGGCCGAGTTGTGCGGTCCAGCGGGTGAACGCGAGAGCTTTCCGTTTCAGTGCGCGCGCTGGCTGTCCGACGGCGAGGAGGTGGTGCCGGGGCTGCGAGTGCGTGAGCTTCGCGGCAGTAAGACGCAGGGAGAGCTCACATTGGTGCTCGAGGAGACCACACTCATCACCGGTGACATGGTGCGCGCCCATCAGGGCGCCCGGCTGAACCTGCTCCCCGATGCCAAGCTGCAGAGTCGTGGCGAGGCGCTCGCCTCGGTCGCACGCTTGATCCGCGAGCATCCACGGATCGATGCCGTGCTGGTCGGAGATGGCTGGCCGATATTTCGGGACGGGCTGGCGCGCTTACGTGAACTGGTGTGAACAGCAATGTGAGACCTACTGGCGCGAGAGTTTGAAGGACTGGCCACCACCCGGCAGTGATCGACCCGAGGAGAAACCAGCAGTCTTAATGCGGTTCAGCGATCGCGCTGCCACTGCCAGCGTGCAGGCTGCCACTTCGCATCGAAGGCTTCCGCCTCCAGTACTGGATCCATGAATCCTCGCGCAGCCGACGTCACGTCCGCGAGCGTGGGCCACTCGAGCTGATCATTGCGCGCCATCGCCTCGTACGCGTGCGACCAGGCCGGCATCGGATCAGGCAGCATCAGAGGTAACTGATGGGTCCTTCGAAAGCCGAATGTCTGCTCCAGGGCTTCACGCAAGCGCTTGGAATCGATGCGTTTCGTGCGTGCAAGTAGCGCAATATCCGGCAGATCTTTCACGCGCGAGTTCGGGCGCGTTCGGGGCATCGTGTACGCGTGAAGTTTTTCTGCGATGTGCGTCTCGACGGGATAGAGAAGGAGCTTTGGCGGCGCGATGCCCGCAAATGCGAGGACGTCTTCGGCGGTGATCACATCTGGCTCGCCGAGCATCGGCTCGCCGAGTACGACGTCGACGCCGAACGGCTGCGCGTAGAGCTTGCCGGCGAGTTTGCATTCTGCACGGAAGCGCAAGCCGTCGTATGGCATCGCCTCGTTCTGGATCGTGGGATGATCGGTGTCGGTCGTCAGCTCGAACGTCAGAAAGTCGGCCAGGTCTCGACGTGCCGCTGCTTGTAGGGTTTCGAGCACCTTGTCGGGTGAAACGGCCAGCCGCAGATCGACGTCCCGCGTAGCGCGCGCACGTTCGAGCCGATGCTCGAGGACGAGTCCCCCTTTCAAGGTCGCCGCGTGCCCGAGTGTGGCGGAGACTCGGGCGAGGAACCGATCGAAGACGAGCAGCTGGCGCTTACGCCCGATCACCGCGCCGCTGACGGCTGCGGTTCGCAATCGCTGTTCGAGTGCTTGTTTGAACGACTCGGGGGATGCGTACGTGCGGAGGTTCAGGTGAGACCTCCGAACGGTTTGAGTGCGCGCGTGACTTCGGCGAGCTCGTCACGCGTCACCAGCCCGCGGTGGAGTGCTTGCTGCGCCGCTTCCCGGAGTGGCTCCGGTGATAGTCCGTCGAGCGCGCAGTCGTTCAGCGTTCGCGCTGCGTTCGTGGTCGGAACTGCACCAAACCAAGTGCGTTCCGCCGGCGTCACGTCTGAGTAGTGGAGCCTGACCTCTGCGGGAACTCTCAGGCGTCGTTGGCGCCAAGCCGCCGGCAGTGTGAAGTCGATGTGAGCGGGCAGTGCGTCGGAGAGTTGATGCAGATTGAGTGCGGTGAGATGTGAACACACGCCCGCGTGCTCCGACCAGAGCCAGACCGCGACCAGCTCTTCGTGATCAGTCGCGGGGAAATGAACGAGTCGATAGACGCCGCGAAGAAGGCGCAGCGCGCGGTTTGTGCGGACGTAGTGAACGAGAAGCTGTGGCGAGTATCCGGCGTCGCGCGCCTGACGGGTCGTGAACAGCCCCTGCTGCCCAGCGGCGGTCTCAAACAGCCGGTCCCAGTCGGGAGAATGGGCAAGATCGAGCACGCACGAAACGTAAATCTCATTTTACTTTTGTGCAAGCCGGGGCGCCGCACCACCGCAGACATCAAAAGAAGCTTTACTTTTGTGTGGGTAGGCGCCGATTTAGTCTGGAATTTGTGAAATATCGTCTGCGCCCGGCAGGCGACGAATGTGGCTACTCAAAAACGCGTGATCCCTGAACTCGTTCACGCTGCAGTGCAGCTCACGGCGGCGCGGTAGACGGCGCGCCGCGAGCTCTGCGGTGACGTGACGCTCAGTGTGCGGCCGCAATGATCTCGACTTCGACGAGCATGTTCGGTTTGACGAGCTCCGGAATGATCGCGAGCATGAACGCAGGTTGCACGCCTTCGAGAAACTCGGAGCGGACCTTCGCGTAGGCAGGGATGTCCGCAGCGTTCGTGAGGTAGGTCGTCACCTTTACGAGGTCACGAACAGTCATGTTCGCTTTAGCGAGAGCGGCGACGATGTGTTGCCACGCAAGTCGCGCTTGCGCGTCGATGCCGTCCGGCACAGCGCCAGTGTCGGAGATTCCAGGCGTGCCAGACGTGTAGAGCCAGCGGAGTCCGGCTGCGACTTCAATCGCGTCGCTGTAACGGCCGATGTGCTTGGAGACGCCGAGATCATGCAGTTTGTGACTCATGCAGCGCAGTATCCACGCAGCATTGCGGCTTGTGAAGGCTGCGCTTGGAGCTAACGCGGCGTCGCGCTCGCCCCGCCTTCGCGTGACACTAACAGACGATACGAGTAGTCCATTTCGTCACGGTCCAGTAGCGCTTGGTTGCGGCGCGCCCATGCGCCGGACTTCAGGTCTGCTGCCAGGCGCTCGATGGCGCGCTCGACCAACGCCTCAGGCAGCATCGCAAGCGTCGAGATACTCGCGCGTGTTTGCGGGTTCAGATAGGCCTCGGGCCGGCGCCAACTCGCGGCTTGAAAGCCGTCCGTGCAATCCCAAGGAATCGGCACGACGCGCACCTCGGCGCCGCCGAGGAGATCTACGAGCGTCTCGATGCGTGGTGCACGCGCTAGCTCGAGCTCTTGAATCTCAGGCAGATAGTCGCGGGCGAGCCAGAAGTCGTTCTGACGCAGCGGATCGAACGTAAACAAGACGCGCAGCGGTGCGATACGTCGCAACTCCGCGATGCCCGCTGCGAGATCTTCCCAGTGGTGTACGGTCAGCAGCGCCATCGCTGCGTCGAACGTTCCATCGGCAAACGGCAGCGATTCGGCGCGCGCCCGAACCACCTGTCGCCGGTCGTGCCGTTGCGCGATCATCTCGCGCGAAGGCTCGACTGCGATCACTTCACGGTCGCGCGGCTCGTACGAGCCAGCGCCCGCGCCGACGTTGCAGATCCGTTTTGCATCGCCGAGCGCCGACCAGATGTGTGCGGCGATGCGGGGATCAGGCACGCGCCGGCTCGCGTACCCGCGCCCGATCACGTCGTACGTGGCTGGGTCCGACTTCGGATGCTCGTTCGCCATGGGCCTCCCGGGGAGCTGTGCGTGGCCTCGACTGGATCTGGTCGCAGGATGATGCGGAAATCAACAGTGAATTCCGCCGGCAGCGTTCGCAAAGATGCAGGGAGCGGGAGTCTCCGGCTACAGTGCGATTCGAGCGCGGGCGCGCGGCGCCTACGCTCACCTCAACCGCGAAATCGTATGGGAGTCTGATGAATGACTGAGTCGCAATTTACGGCCCTCCAAACTGCAGCGCGAGAGCACAGCGACGCGAGCATCGAGCACAGCCTGGTGCAGGGGTCGATCGTGACGGTGAAAGACGCGGCAGGGAAAGTACTCGGCCGCTACGCATGGAACGTAACGCCGGTGGCGCGAAACAAGGCAGCGACGAGCCGTGTGCGGCTGAAGAAGCTCAGTGCTGAACCATCGCGGAGCTGAGCAGGTACGCGCCCGGGGTCCGACTACCGGATGCGGAACTCGGCTCTAAGATCAGTTTTGGATGACTCTCGGCTCGCAGTTCGGCCCGTCGCAACTTCGCCTCTTCGAGAGCGGCGAATTGCGGCTGGATGCGGACTTCCGGAGTGTGCGCCGCGTCCCCCTCGACGGTAGCTCTTGGGTTGAACACGTCTCGGGTTGGATCTCACGCAACGAGCAGCTGCTCGACCTGCTGCGTGAGATCCCCGGATGGGAGCAGCGCAAGCGTTGGATGTTCACGAGGTTGGTCGAGGAGCCGCGTTTGACTGCGGAGTACCCGGTTTTGTCGGACGCGCCTGTCCCGTTCCTGCGGGCGATCGGCGAGACACTGTCTGAGCGCTACGGCGTGCCCTATGACAGCGCGTGGTTGAACTTGTACCGTGATCATCGCGACAGCACGGCGTGGCATGCAGATCGGCCATCCTGCAGGCGAGAGCGCTGCATGGTTCCGGTTGTGAGCTTGGGCGAAACGCGCCGCTTCCAGCTTCGCCACCGAGAGGGTGGTCCAACGACGACGTTCATCGCGAACGGTGGCGACCTGATTGTGATGGGAGGTCGCTGT
>DASRXR010000839.1:0-3919 GCA_035687405.1 Polyangiales bacterium | reverse complement strand
GATGAAGACGGGCTCGCGATGTCGTCGCGCAATCGGTATTTGACGGCGAGCGAGCGCACGCGTGCACCGGCGATCTTTCTCGGCTTGCGCGCGGCAAGTCGCGCGTTTGCACGCGGAGAACGCAACCGCGCGCTGCTCGAGCAGCTCGCATTCGACCTGATCGGTGCTGCGTTCGACAACATCGACTACGCGACCTTGGCAGACGCCGACGAGCTCACCGACCCCGGCGCGATCGCCGGCGAAGCTTCGGTGATGCTGGTAGCAGCCCGCATCGGCGCGACGCGTTTGATCGACAACTGCCGGCTCGGGCAGGACTGTTTGTAGTCAGCCCTGCTTGTAGTCGGCCCTGCTTGTAGTCGGCCCTGCTTGTAGTCAACCCTTCGCGGGGGGACGCATGCTCTCGAGAACGTACTGCTTCGCAATCGCTGCGCTCGATTGCGCGATCAAGCGATCCGCGACCTTCAATCGGCGGCTGAGCTCGCGCGCGATGTTCAAGATGATGCGGGTGTACTGCGCGACGTCGCGCTCCTCGATCATCCGCTTCACGTCGGCTGCGGGTAGCCGCAACAGGGTGGTCGGCGCGAGCGCCCGCACGGTCGCCGAACGCGGCTGCTGCGTACCAAGCAGCGCCATCTCGCCGACCCAGTCACTCGGCCCAAGCAGTGCCACGCGAACGTCCGCGCTCGTGCTCCCGCCGTGGGACAAGACTTCCAGCTCACCACTGACGACGGCAAACATGCAATCGGCGGCCTCGCCCTCGCGCATGATGCACTCGCCGGGATTCGCCATCTCGGGCTTCAGCTCCCGGAGCAGGAGCTCGATCGTTGCGGAGTCGACGCCCTGAAACAGGCGGTTCAGCCGCAACTGGTCCACCGAGATGGTCGGGACTCGCGCGTTCGATTCAGTCATAAGCGCCCTCGGGAGCCGACTGTAGCACCCCAACCGGTGCCCGACCCTACTTCTTGAAAAGGCGGCGTGCCCGGCTCTTGCCCGCCATCCGGTTGACCCGACGGCGGTTCTTTGCCTTCAACTTCGCGCGGAAACGCGTGGAACGCTTACGGCTTTTGGAACGCGCGGAAGTGGCGGAATGCAGGTACATGACTCGGTCCTCGCAAAAGGTCCGCCTTCTTACCCGGACGAGCCCGCCATTGCAACACACCGACCCGCCGTCGCGCCCGCAGCGATGGTGCACCGCTCGTTGGTACGGCAATCGGTGTTTTTGACACACGCCGGGAAGCACACGCTGGGTGAGCTCGGATCGGCGTCGTCGTCCGTGCAGGCGTAGCCGGCAGCGCACTCCGCCGCACTCGTGCAGTTTCTGATGCAGAACGTCAGGTCGCTCGCGAACGCGACGCACTCGTTGCCCGCCCCGCAGATGCCGTCCGGCAAGCCCGGCGCATTGCAGTCGAGGATCGTGCACGTCCCCGTGGGGGCGCGAATGCGGGCGTCGGTTGCCGTGTACAGCAGGCACGAGCCGTGACCGTACGGCGAGTAGCACTCCGAATCGCTCGCGCAGGCTTTGCCGCCGTTGTTCGACTTCACGTCGTTGTAGACGCCGCCGACGCACACGCCGTCATCGGCACCAGAGCCGCCGTTCCAGTGGCAACGGTAGCCCTCGCGGCAACCGGCGCCGTGACCCCGCGCGCCGACTCGTAGGTCTTCGGGTTCGGAGCCCAGTTTGCAGCTGAGCAAGCACAGCGACGTGTCGCTGGTCGCACCGAGCCACGGGCGAAGAGGCTCACACACGGTTCCGGAGCCGTTGCACTCGCGACCTGCGACCTCGCAACCGGTCGTCGTGCAGTAGCCGCCGGGGAAGTCGAGCCCGCCGAGCGCACTCGGTCCGACGAGACACTCGTCGGTCGCGCTGCAATCGTCGATCCGCTCGCAGGCGTGGCCGGTCGCAACCTCGGCCGTACCGGGGTGAGCGCAGCGCGCGGTCTTCGGATCACAAACCGCTTTTGTGTCGGTGTCGTAGGCGAGCGTGTCGGGCGTGCCGTCGTTGTTGTTGTCCTTTACGAGGACACGACACTCGGGGTCCGAACGGCAACCTTCGATGCACGCGTGAAGCGCGAAGTCGCACGTATAGCCTGCGCGATCGCAGCCGCTCGCCGTCGCGGTTGGTTCACAGGCAGCGCGGCAACCCGCGTACGTGTCGTCGTTCAAGCTCTCGAGCACGCAACGGCCCTTCGCACCACAGCCTTGAACGGGTTGCGGCAAGCTCGAATCGCACGCGGCCATCGAGTCGTAAGGCGCGAGCGGCTTCGGCGAACACGAACCACCGGGGAACAATGCGCGATCGACCATCTCACCCGGCGCACCACTCACTGCAGTCGAGCCGGGGATCTCTTTGTCGCAGAACGTGTCGTCCGGACAGTCTGCGTCCGACACACATGGACCGAACGCGGGCTTTGCTCCAGCGTCTGCGACCGCGCCGTCTTTCAGAACGCTCGCATCGCCGCTGACGGCTGCATCGGGGCCGGCATCGCCCTTCGGCTCATCGTCATCGCCGCAAGCGGTCACCAGCAACACGGCCAATGACAGCCTTGAGAACCCTGCCAGCAGGGCCAGCCGCCGCCCATTCGAAAGCCCCGACCAAAGCGATGTGTTCAATGCCTCTCCCTGAACCAGTCGGACAAGACTTCGGCCAACGCCATGTCGCCTCGAATCATCAACCGACCCGAACGATACGCGTCCACACCATCGAGACAACCCGTGACCAAACGCAAAAAGTCGGCGAGCTCGAGTGTGAGCACTACAGCCGGATCGATCTGCGCACCGCGGCTGAGTGTGCACTCGCCGTCGGCCACTTCCATTTCGTAGGTCACGAGCTCGCGCTCCGGCGTAGCAATCTGCCAGCGGATCACCGCCGACCGTCCACCTGCGCGCTCTGCTTGAAACGCTTCCTTCATTCCCCAGAACGCTTGTTCCAAGGTCGCGTTTGCACCGCCTACGCTGTGCACCCACGCAAGGATCTCGTCGTCAGTGCGACCGCGTAGAACCTGGTCCGTTTCGGCGTGCGCCATGCCGCTTGCGTGCTCCCAGGCCAGAGACTTAGGCAGGCTCGTCAACCGCTGTCAACCGTCGCTCAGGCGCTGGGAGCATTGGTTGCAACGCCTAGGGGCGTGGGGTAGTGGAGTGGTCGAATGAGCTGCTCCGCCCTCACTCGCGGTATCAGGGTCGACGTCAGGAGTGAGTTCTTGCCACAGCACTCGAACGCAACCGGCAAGCGCTACGTCTTCTCGTACACGATCCAGATTTCGAACGAGTCGGGGCAAACGGTGCAACTGCGAAGCCGGCACTGGCATATCTTGCACGGCAACGGCCGGCGCGAAGAAGTGCGTGCTCCGGGTGTGGTCGGTGAACAACCGGTGCTGCGTCCCGGCGAAGGTTTCGAGTACTCGAGCGGCTGTGTGCTCTCCGCCCCCCACGGCACGATGCACGGAAGTTACGAGATGATGGGCGAGAACGGGTCGCGTTTCGAAGTCGAAATCCCAGCGTTCGCCCTAGCAGTCCCCCACACTCTTAACTGAGTCTGGCTATATCGCGACCAGCGCCGCATGGTGCGCGAGGCGCCTCGCGAGGCGCCGTCGGGCTCGAGGAGCGCGCGGAGCGTACGCTTGGGTACGTGAGCACGCACCGCAGGGCCCGGTGGCGGATCGCGCGGCGGATCGCGCGCCAGGCGGCACTGGTCGACTGGTCTGGACAAAGTTGGCCGGGGTGGCATGCTTCGCGCCTGCCCGCCGGCCGTGCAACGCCCACATTTCGTTGGTGCTGGGGCTCGGTGTTCGAGGACGCGACCTCGAGCACGGGGGAGCGGTGCCGATTCGCGCGGGCGCAGAGCGAGGTTCACGGATGGACGGTCAAAAGCAGCAGCTGAAAACACTCACGGGCGCTGAACGCCTCGTGAAGTGCATGGAGG
>DASRXR010000838.1:0-30234 GCA_035687405.1 Polyangiales bacterium | reverse complement strand
GACTTCGAGAACGCAGTCCGTGCAATCTACGACGCCTTTGTGCCCCGCTGAGCGACGCGACGAGCGCAGCACGATTCCGAGATCGAGGTCAAAGACGACTAACAGTTTGACCCTCAGCGCCGAGCGTTGCCGAGCGCGAGGTTCGCCGGAACGCTCACGTGGAGCGCCTCGAACGCCGAGACTTCTACGACAAGTCGTTCAAGCACACGCTCGCGCAGCCCTTGCCGCAGATCCATGTTGACGGAGCAGCTGCGCGTGGGGGGCTTCGGCGGTGTGGCGCGAGCCGCGGCAGGCTCGTCGCCTCGCTCGCGATCGAGCCGGCCGCGCACCGTCTTTTCGATCGCACGCGGCTGCTCGAAGATCTCCTTGAGCATGAAGTATTTGTGATGGAGTCGCTGGTTTAGTCATTCAGCGTCATGTTCTGACTCCGGTTTTCTTGCGCGCGGTTGGTTGAGGCCACCGTTGCGCTCGCGCGGCTCGGCAATTCCGGACCGTGTTGGTTTGTACTGCGGCGTACTCAGTTGCGGCAGTTCGCGAGCTGTCGCGTGCGTGGGTCGCGCACGCGTACGTTGTGGTGTTGGTCGAGCGCCCGGCCTCGTCGTTGCGCCCCGAGTTCTCGCAGCCTGACTGGCTTGGATGCAGCGTTGGATGTGTTCGCGACTAAAGTCTCGCTCTGCCATCAGAGCATTGTGCGCACGACAGAACAGGACGATGTTCTGCTCGGTCGGAGGTCCGCCGAAGCCAAATGCTTGGATGTGATGAAACTCGAGACGACTTCGCGCACAACAACGTTCACTGGTTGGACTCACGAAACGGCATTGGCCCTTGTCGCGTACATACACGCGACGCTTGATCGTATTGGGAATATGTCGGGAGTACGGATTCGAAGTCGAAGCAGCGTTGGACGAACGGCGCGGCTTGTCGGTTTGCGCGTAGAGTTGCTTCTTGCGTTCGGACACGAGCAGCACTAGCGCGCGTTCGATGAGCACTTCGATGTCGCCGTTGGGCAGCTGATTGCGAAACAGATCTTGGGCTTCCTGCAGCAAATCACGCACGCGTTGGCCCGCGGTGAACCGAATCTTGTAGCGACCTTCACTGATCGGTACCGCGGGTTCGCGATTGGAGGGGTGTGGCGCCGGAGAAACGAGCCGCGCGCGTTCGTTCGTTCCCGCGCCTCGATCGATCTCGGATCGCTCGAGGCTCGGCGTCACGGTGGTGGGTTGACTCAGCTCACTTGAACTAAGCACCGTCTGGACACGCGCGCGTGTTGCCTCTGTTGCGAGAGTCGATCCTAACGCTGTGGTTTCGTTAGGGAGTCTCACCGCCGCATTCTCGTTGTCGGCGAGTAACGTGGTGAAAGCGCCGGGTCGCGTCGTACTCGGAGAGCGCGCAGTGGGCAACCGGCGCACGGCATCGGGCACATCGGGTTGAGGGCAATGTTTTGCGATCAGCAGTTGGATTTCCTGCTTGGTCTTGAGACACGCCATATTCATCAGCTCGGCGTTCTCGGGCGTGAGCACCGGAGCGAGAAGCTTCATTGCGGTCAGGTGCAGCTCGCCGCGACTCAGCATCTCAAGCGATGCGGGGAACTTCCGAGCGAAGCGCGCGGCGTGAAGTCGCAGCCCCGCTTCGGAGTCCGACATGTGAAGCACGCGAACCGCGTACTCGAACATAGATTCATAGCCGAGGTCTCGATGCAGTCCTCGCGCTTCGATTTCACCCAAGTGAGCGAGCAACTGAGCCGTCACGCGTCGGTCTTCGCGAACGCAGTGACGCACGTGCAGAACCAGTTCATCGTCTGTCAGTCGTTTAACAATCTCGAGTTGTTCCATGAAATTCCCCCAATCAACAAAACATCTATAACACGGGTGTTTTCGAGCTCCGACGTTGCGCCGTACGCCGCGAGAACATGCGGTTTGGTTTGCGCGATCAAAAAAACCAAGAGTGCGGCAAGGGCGACCAACTCGAGCAAGCAACGGTGACTGCTGCTGAGAGCTGCAGCAGCGTGCGCGAGGCCATCAAAAATCTGTCAAGCGCGATCGAGCGCAAATCGCAAAAATCGACAATCGATCACAACAACGCAACTGCGTGTCCATCTGTCCGATGAACAAAGCACAACGCGCGAAACCGACCCGCAGCCATCAGCGGCACGAGTAAGCCATCGAACACATCAACACGTTCCAGACCCGACGCTCCCTGCATTCGACGCCAAGCATGACAACGAACGACAATGGCGGCCTCGATGCCGAAGCCCCGGAAACGAAACCACCGAACCCGTCCTGCGCGGCGCGCCCGGCGCGACTCCCGGCGCGAAGGCAATCGCAAACAAGCTCCTCACCTGCGTCACCCGCGTCACCCGCGTCATCCGCGTTAGTCTCGGGTCAGGGCGGAGCGCTGCGAGCGAAGCGCGGCCGCTAAGCTCGCAGCAGGCTCCTTCGCGATCACGCGCCCGCGAACCTATCGCCGTGCAACCACGCGACTGCGCGCAGAGTTCGGCCCGCGGCAACACCCAACCAGGCGTCGCAACGTCGGCACAGCACGCAGGCGCAAGCCCGCCCCGTATCTAGCTAGGTGCACGAGCACGCTCAACGCGCAGCCATCAGCGGCACGAGTGAACCACTGAAGATTTCGAGACATTCCACGCCCGAGGGCCTCTGCATTCGTCGGCAAAGGATGACAACGAACCCCTCACGTCACCCGCGTCATCCGCGTCAGCCTCGGGTCAGGGCGGAGCGCTGCGAGCGAAGCGCGGCCGCTAAGCTCGCAGCAAGCTCCGCCGCGATCAGTCGCACGCGACCCGTTCGCCGTGCAAAGACGCTGCCGCGCGCAGAGTTCGGCCCGCAGCAACACCCAACCAGGCGTCGCAACGTCGGCACAGCACGCAGGCGCAAGCCCGCCCTATCAGCTGGGACGCGCTCACACCCACCGATTGCGCTACCAGCGGAGCGCGGCCGCGTCTCGAGCTCAACCGTGGTCACACGCTCGCAAACCGTTCAACGTGAAGACGATCCTGCTGCGCGCAAAGCTCAGCCCACGGCAACCCCCAACCAGGCGTCGCAACGTCGGCACCGCACGCATACGCAAACCCGCCGCGGGCTCTCACTTTGCGAGGCCTGCGGCTCGCGGGGCGCCGCCTTGCGCTGCTAGCGCTCGCGCAAGGTCGCTCCTCCCCAGGCGCTCCGCGACCTTGATCAGTTGTCGATCGAGCTCGGGGGCCTGGATTTGCGGGGACAAACGACGGGCCTCCTCCCGCGCCTTATCCAACTCGCCGGACAAGAGCAACGTGCTTATCAACGCCGCTCTCAGCTGCGGAGCGTCCGGAACGTGCTGAATGCCTTCACGTAGGGTCGCAATCGCTTCGCGCGACTTGCCCGCTCGCTGTAAACCCATCGCCAGGCTCGCCGCTCGCTCTCCGTGGCTTCGATCGAACCCCCAAGCCTCAGCCCTCAACTGATTCGCCCGCTTCAAATCGCCCGCCTGCTGCCACGCGTCGGCACTGCTATCCAAAATCTCCGGCAGAAACATCTGCCGCGGACGGCGGCAGGCACGCGATGCCGCCGCCGCCCGCTCGAACAAGAGCAGGGCAGGGCCAACTTCACCGCGCGCCCGCAAGATCCGACCGAGGTTCAACAGCACCCTCGGGTTGTCCGGCGTCGCGAGCAGGTTATGGCTCCACATCAACTCGTCCGAACGATACAGCTGGTTTTGCGCGTCGGTCATCGCCGCCCACAGCAGGGCGACGACCGCGACCCCGCTGGCGAACACCAGAGTCGCCCGCGCGGGCACAAAGCGCCGCAAACCGACGTCGAAACCGATTACGAGCAAACTCAGCGGCGCAAGCGACGCCAGATGCATTCGATGCTCCGCCATGATCTCAGTCGTGATCGGCAAGAAGCTCGAACTCGGCGCAAGCAACAGAAAGAACGACGCACCTGCGAAGCCGAGCGGATGGTTTCGCACGATCCATCCGACCGTCACCACACCGAGCGCGCCGACCGCGAGCAAGCTCGGCAAGTACGTTGGCCAAGCCGAAACCAGATCCGCCCAACCGTCCACCGGTACGACGGGCCAGCCGTAGTCGAGCACGAGCGGATCGGGCCAAACCAACAATCGCAAGTAGTGCAGAATCGCGTTCGGCTGCGTCAGTGCGTAGTTCAGGGAATGTAGTCCGCGAAACTCGAAACCAACCGATCCCGTGCGCGCCCCCTGCGCAACGAGCCAGCCGAGCAGCACCCAACTCGCGCCGAGGCCTGCGTACATCCACGGTCTGCGGACCAGCGCACCGCGAAAGCTGCCCGCGTCGAAGTTTCGATCGTGAAGCAACACGAGCAGCGGCAACACCGCCGCCACCTCTTTGCTCAGCACCGCCGCGAAACCGGCGAGCACGCAACCCCAGCTCCAGCCGCGCGTGCTGCAATACAACGCCGCGAGTACGCACAAACTCAACAGTGACTCGGCACGCTGCGCGACATAGGTCACGACGTTCGTCTGGAGAGGCTGAAGCCCCCAGAGCAACACACACACGAACGCGAGGCTCGTCGCGCGCGCGACGAGGCCCGGCACACGCTCGAACGTGCGCCGCAGGAAGCCCCAACCGAGCAACACGCAAACCACGTGCACGAACAAGTTGAATAGGTGAAATCCGAAGGGCCTGCGCGCTGGATCGAGCCACACGTTGATCCAGAACGTCGCCGCCGTCAGCGGCCGGCCGGAGCTCACGGCGCCGTTCACCCCGAACGCGAGTAGCGACATCTCCTCGATGCCGGAGGTCTCGATCAACAAGCTTCGGTCATCGAACACGAACACGCCGTCGAAGCTGCCCGCGTACGCGCAGACAACTAACGCGATCAAGGCGAAGCCCTGCACGAGCGGCGAGCGCAGCCAGCCCCACATGCTCGGGATGACCATGAACCGCCGATTCTACAGTTCGCGAGGCGGCCAGGCAGGTGCGCCCGTGCGTAGCGAGTGACAGATTCGCAGCGAGCTGCGTAGCGATCTTGATCTGATCAGTTTGCGATTCGAAACAAACGGACGGGCAGCGTGTAATCCAGTCCGCGCGGAGCGACCACATCATCTTCCGATGGATTACCTAGGCACTAGCATTGGCCCATCAATTTGTAGTCAAAGACTTGTCTTTAGAGCGCTACATCGACCTAAGACGGTGCGGCGTGTTTATTCTGGAAGCGTGATGCCATCTCCACTCGTTTGCGTCGTCGATGACGATCCGTCCGTTCGCGAGAGTCTCAGCAATCTGATTCGCGCTGGACGCTATCGGACATCCCTGTTCGAAACGGCCGAAGCCTTGCTCGATTCGGATGACAAGCACGAGATGCGTTGTCTGGTGAGCGACGTGAAATTGCGAGGCCGAAGCGGCTTCGAGTTGCAGCGTTTGCTGGCCGAACAGAATGTCCGTGTTCCGATCATCTTCTTGACGGCGCAGGCCGACGAAGTGCGGGCGTGCGCGATCGAACAGGGTGCCTTTGCAGCGCTGCGAAAGCCCGACGGTGGCTTCGCACTGGTCGACGTGATCGGGCAGGCGATGAGGCGGACGTGTCTTTAGCGGCTTGCTGACTGCGGCAGTCTAGCTCGGACGCCGCAGATAGCCGCTCGGACTACGAACGTATGCCATTGCGCGATGCACGCGCGCCGGCCGCCGTCAGCGGCTCGCATACTCTCGCGCTGACTGACCAGTAGCCTGATCTACTTCGGTCAGGGCGCTGTTCATTAATGCCTCGCATCACGACCTTTCATACATTGACTAGCATTCGCGGCGGAAAGAGACTCCAGATGTGCTTCCTTCTGTTAGTCCGCGCCGTAGTGTCACGCCGCTCGATCGAGCGTTCCGTGTCCTCGGACTAGCAGTCGTAAGCTGGCTGTGCAGCACCGCGGCCACAGCACAGGATGCGGGAACTGCAAACGCGCCCCAGCCGAGTGAACAACCGGCAACCACGCCGGAGCTTTCTGCACCGGCGGCAGAAGCACCGAACGATGTAACACCGCCAGCATCCGATGCTGCGCCGCCGGCAGCTGCGCCGCCGACCACTGCACCGAGTGAAGCCGTCCCGACGACGCCAGCACCGACAACACCGCCGACGGACGCGCTACCCGAACCACTCGCTCCTTACGACGCTCCATTCCCCGCGGCGTTCCCGCTGGATGTTCACGCATTCGTGAGCCAGGGGTTCTTGCTCAGCACCGGCAACAACTTTCTCGCGCGCTCCAAGGATGGCAGCTTCGAATTCACGGAAGCGGCGATCAACTTCACGAAGTCCGTGACCGACGAGCTACGGCTCGGCATGCAGTTGTTCAGTCGCAAGGTCGGGCCCAACGGGAGCTACGCTCCCTACTTCGACTGGTACTACCTCGACTATCACGTTGCGGATTGGTTCGGCATTCGCGCCGGCCGAACGAAGATCCCGTTCGGGCTCTACAACGAGAGCAACGACGTCGACGCCGGACGCGTGCCTGTGCTGCTGCCGCAGTCGCTGTATCGGAGTCAACACCGCGAGATTCTGCTCGCAGTCACAGGCGGCGAGCTCTACGGCAACTTCCGGTTGGGCGCACTCGGACAACTCGAGTACCGCGCGTACGGAGGCACGTTCTCGCTCGATGCGGTGTCCGTGGTAAAGCCGAACGTAACTATCAAAGAAGTGAAAGCGCACTACCTCGTAGGTGGCCGATTGATGTGGTTGACACCACTCGACGGACTACAGGTAGGCGCGAGCTTTCAGAAGCTGCGTTACGAGTTCACTTCGGTGTTCGACCCTGCGGTCAGGGACCTCTTCGTAACGTTAGGGCTCGCCCCGATGGGCTTCGACGGCATCGTGAAGCTCGACTTTCCGATCCAACTCTGGGTGGCGTCGGCAGAGTACGCCGTAGGAGACCTGCTGCTCGCGGCCGAATATGGTCGCTGGTGGGCTGACCTGAAAAGCTCGGCACCCACCCTGATCCCGAGCTCAGGCCCGGTGAACGAGCGCTACTACGTGATGGGCTCGTATCGCTTCCTTCCCTGGCTTACTCCGGGCGTGTACTACTCGGGCTACTACGTAGACCGCGAGCACCGCGAAGGCCGCCAACAGTACTTGCACGACTTCGCGGCGACGCTGCGATTCGATTTCAATGCGTTCTGGCTGCTCAAGCTGGAAGCGCACCTCATGCGCGGCACGGCTGAGCTCGACGACCAGGCATTGAACGCTGGGAAAGAACCAAAAGATCTGGAACGAGACTGGGCTTTGTTCCTGATCAAGACTACGGCTTACTTCTGACAAGCAGCACGGCATCGAGCGAACACCATGACTGCGCGAACAACGAACCAAGACACCGCAACCAAGCGCCGCCGCAAGGCGAACGCTGGGATAGGCGTCTTCGCGGTCTTGTTCGCCGTCTGGAGCCTCGCAATGCCACTCCCGGCCGTACTGGCCGATCCAGAACAGCCCGCCTTCAAGGTCATCGTGAACGGGCGAAACCCTGTGCGCTCCATCTCACAGGATTTTCTGGCCCAGGCATTTTTCAAGCAGGCGATGCGCTGGGAAGGCGGCGAAAACATCCAGCCGGTCGATCTTCCGCTCAGCGCTCCGACGCGCCAGGCCTTCTCGACTAGCGTCTTGAAGCGCTCCGTACCAGCGGTCCGCGCCTATTGGCTGCAGCGCATTTTCTCGGGCCGGCAGGTTCCGCCGCTCGAGCTCGATTCCGATGCGTCGGTCGTTCGCTACGTGCTCAGCTCGCCGGGCGCAATCGGCTACGTCTCTGCCGCGACCAACACGGCTTCGGCAAAGGTCATTCCGATTCAGTGAGCGCGGCTAGCGTTTCACTGCGCTATCAGCGGCTCGGCTGCGGCTGAGCTCGGCGCCCGGAACGTGCGCGTCCACGCGAACAGGTCGCTCGGTGAGAGCGGGCGGCTCAAGAAGTAGCCTTGAGCCAAGTCGCAACGCAGCGACTCGAGCACACGCCAGGCTTCGAGGTTCTCGACGCCCTCCGCGACGACGCTCAAGCCCAGCTTGTGGCCGAGCTCGACAATCGAATCGACTATGATTCTGTCCTCGTTGGAGCTGCACATCCCGATCACGAAGGATTTGTCGATCTTGATTTCAGACACCGGAAGCCGTCGTAAGTTGGCAAACGACGAATAGCCCGTCCCAAAGTCATCGATCGCGATCGACACGCCCTGCGCGGCCAACTTTCGCAAGATGTCTTGGACGCGCGACTCATCGGTCATGATCGCGCTCTCGGTCACTTCCAAAACGAGTTTCTGTGCGTTGATCCCCGAGGCGGACAGAAGGTGCCCGAGGTTCTCGGCCAATTCGAGGTTCTGTAGGTTCTTGACGGAGAGGTTCACCGCGACGTGCACGTCCAAGCCGGCTCGCTGCCACTCGAACGTTTGGCGCAACGCCTCTTTCAAGACCCAGCGCGTGAGCGGATTGATCAATCCGGTTTGTTCGGCGAGGGGGATGAAGCGGTCGGGCGGTAACATACCGAGCTTCGGATGCGTCCAGCGCACGAGCGCCTCGACTCCCTTGAGCTCGCCCGTCGCGAAACACACCTTGGGCTGATACTGCAGCTTCAGCTGGCCGGTCTCGATCGCTTTGCGTAGCTCTGAGATCATCGACAAGCGCTCGGGCTGATACGGGTCGTGCTCCCGATCGTAAATCGCGACCGGCGCGACGCTCTCGGAGGCGTGCGAATGTGCCGCATTGGCGCGCTGTAGCAGGATCTCAGGCTCCTCGCCGTGTCCCGGATACACCGCGATGCCGACCGAGATCTCAGGCTCTACCTCGACCGCGCCGATGCAGATCGAGGTCGCCATCATTCGCTGCAGCTCGCGCGCGATATTGGCTGCGCTATCGATGTCACCGTCGGCCAACACGACCGCGAACTCGTCCGCGGCGATGCGGGCTCGCAGATGCAACGCCGGCAAGGCGAGCTGCAGCCGCTTTCCGAGCTCGATCAACATCTGCTCGCCGGTCGTGTGACCGAGCGTGTTGTTGACGTCTCGCAGATTGCCTACTGTGACGCTGAGCACGGCAAGTGCACCGCCGTTGCGCGATGGATCTTTCACCAGACTCAGCAAGTGCTCGCAAAAGCTGGCTCGATTCGGCAGCGAGGTCAGCGGATCGAAGTACGCGAGGAACCGAATCTTCTCCTCTGCCGTGTGTCGCGCTCGGCGCTCGTGCGCATCATTCAGCTCGCGCTCGATCGCAGCAGGCAGCCGGCCGAGCTGGCCCTTGACGATGTAGTCCTGGGCGCCCGCCTTCATCGCGCGTACGGCAGCCTCTTCCCCGATGCTGCCCGAGACGATGATGAAGGGTAGGTCGAGGCCCTTCTGGCGCAGCAGCTTGAGCGCTTCGGGTGCGCTGAAGCTCGGCATGTTGTGGTCGGAGATGACCACCTCCCACGAACTAGTCTCCAGTGCCGCGACCATGGCCTGGTCGTTGTCGACGCGGCGCCATTGCGGGTCGAAACCCGCCTGACGCAAACAGATCAAGGTCAAGAGTGCGTCGTCTTCGCAGTCTTCGACTAACAGCACGGAGAGCGCTCGACCCATTCAAAGGACTCCCGGTCACGCGGTGATCATTGGTTCCCGTAGCAACAGCCACCTGTGCCTGGCTAGCAAGCTTCCATTCTGACAGCGTGACTACAAGTTGCCAGCTGACGTGTTCTGACTTGTGACTAGTGACAGCACAATGATTGGTCACACTGGATCGATCAGGACACGGCACAACATATGTAGGGCTGGCAGCCTAACCCGTTTCGATTAGCTGAGAGGGAGGCTGAAGTAGAACCGCGACCCCTCGCCGAGTTGTGACTCCACCCAGATGCGACCGCGATGCTGCTCCACCACTTGTTGGCAAATCGCGAGGCCGAGACCGCTGCCCTTGTACTTGCCTTGCGTGTCGGAGCGAAAGAACGCTTGGAAGATCCGCGATTGGTGCTTGGGATCGATGCCAATGCCATTGTCCGCGACGCAGAAGAGCGCTTCGGCCGGATATCTCTCGGCGGAGACGCTGACCTCGAGCGGAACGTCAGTCCGGCGGAACTTGATCGCGTTCGTCACGAGGTTCTGAAACAGCTGATAAAACCGATCGGGATCACCCTGAATCAACGGTAATTCCGGCTCGGCCTTGAGCGTCGCGCCCGCACGCGCCAGCTCTTCGCGAAGGTCCGCTCGGAGTTGATCGAGTAACGCGCTGAACCGCACGACCGTGGTCGCTTGATTGCGCTGCAGCCGCGCATAGCTGAGCAGCGAGTCGAGCAGCGAATCCATGCGCTCGCCAGCCTTGACCGAACGTTGGAGGTAGTCGAGCGCTTGCGGTGGCAAGGTTTCGCCGACTTCCATCGCAAGCGCATCCAAGAAGCCGCGCATCGCGCGAACGGGAGCTTTCAGATCGTGAGACGCAGCATCCGTAAAATGACGTAACGCCGCATTGGCATCTTGCAACGCTTCCAGCGTCTTCTTGTGCGCGTTGATCTCGTCTTGCAGCCGGCGCCGCTGCGTGAACAGCTCGAGAAACACGCGCACCTTGCCGCGGAGAACGTGCGCGTTGATCGGCTTGAGCAGGAAGTCGACCGCACCACTTCCATAGCCGCGAAGCATGCTGTCTTCGGTGGAATGCATCGCGGTCAGAAAAATGATCGGCGTGTCGCGTGTAGTCGGATGTTCACGCGCGTACCGCGCGACTTCGAACCCGTCCATGATCGGCATTTGGACGTCGAGCAGCATGACCGCAAACTCGTTTTTCAACAGTAACTTGAGCGCCTGGTTGCCATCTGCAGCGCGGATCAGCTCGCAATCGAGATCCCCGAGCAGCGCTTCGAGCGCGACCAAGTTCGCCTCGACGTCGTCCACGATCAGTACCTTCGGCTTGGACGGATGCATTTGCTTACCTCGATCTTGAAGCTTCGATTCCATGACATGTATTCAGGCGCCGCTGACCTCCGAGCTGAACTTGGCTTGGAGCAGCGCGAGCAACCGATCTGGATCGATCGGCTTTGGTAGATAGTCCGTTGCACCGGCCTCGATGCAGCGGTCGCGATCACCCTTCATGACCTTCGCAGTGAGCGCGACGATCGGCACTGCTTGGAAGCGTGAATCGGCGCGAATCCGACGCATCGCTTCATAGCCGTCCATCTCGGGCATCATCATGTCCATCAAGATGATCTCCGCGTCCGGATGCTCGTCGAGCGTTTGCAACGCGGCGCGCCCGGTATCGGCGACTAGAACCTCGGCACCTTTCGCGCGCAACAACGCAGACAACGCGTAGACGGTGCGCATGTCGTCATCTACGAGCAGCACCTTCATGCCGTGCAGTCGTGCCGATGACTGCAGCGGCGTCTTGCGTTTGATCGGCGTGCCGGAGCGCAGCCGGCTCGCGAACAGGCGCACCTCATCGAGCAGCCGTTCGGCCCCCTCGTCTTTGGGAATCACGGCCTGGGCGTGTGCCTCGAGCCGCTGCGTCTCGGCTTCGTCCAGCGAGCGACCGGTGTAGATCACGATCGGCGGCGCATCCGCGCCACATTGCGCCTCGATCGAGTGCAACAAATCGAGTCCGTCCATGTCGGGCAGACCGAGATCGAGAACCACACAATCGAAGCGCTGTTTGTCGAGTGCAGCGAGTGCCTGCATCGCATTCGAAGCGCGCTCGATGCGGACATCCTCACCGGAAAGTTTACGCGTCAAGGAATCCGCTTGTTCTGTATCGTCCTCCACGATCAACACGCGACAGCTATCGCTCGGCGTGCGCGGCATCAACGATTGAATCACGCGCACGAGATCGCGGCGAGACGCCGGCTTCGTCAGATAGCCGGCGGCGCCCATCGCCATTCCTCGCTCGCCGCAGTCGAGCGCCGAAACGAAGTGAACCGGGATCTGCGCGGTAGTCGGATCGGCTTGAAGCATCTCGAGCACGGTGAAGCCATCGATATCGGGTAGACGCACATCCAGGATCACGCCACCGGGACACAACTCTTTTGCGAGTCGCACGCCGCTCTGGCCGTCGTTCGCGACGACACATCTAAAACCCTGTGCGCGCACAGTTTCGCAGACGGCTTCCGCGAACGGAGCGTCGTCTTCGATGACGAGGATGCTGACGTTGCTGGACGGCCGTACGTGTGATGGAAATTCGATGGGCGCCGCCTTGGGCTGCGACGAGAGCTTGGGCGGCAGGGAGGCGTTCGGCTGCGTCTCGGCGCTGACGACGCGCAGTGCGTCGTCAGCCTGACACGTGAACGGCAGACGACACGTGAACGTACTGCCTTTCCCAGGCGTGCTCTGCAAGGTCAGCTCACCACCCATCAGCAACGCGAGCTGGCGCGCGATCGAGAGCCCTAGGCCCGTACCTCCGTAGCGCCGATTCGAACGCCCATCCACTTGCTGAAACTGCGTGAAGACTCCGCCCTGATGCTCCGGCGCGATTCCGATTCCTGTATCCGAGACCGAGATCGTGACAGTCGTGCTCGCGTCGAGCTCTTCACGCTCGAACGTCGTGCCGGCCGGCGTGGGTCCGATCACCAGCCGCACCGATCCACGTTCAGTGAACTTCACTGCGTTGCCCAACAAGTTCGTGAGGATCTGCTCGAGCTTGTGACGATCGCTGAAGATCGTGGCGGGAATACCTGGTTCGAGTGTCGTCACGAATTCGAGAGACTTGTCGTTCGCCAGCGGGCCGACCAACCGTTCAGCCGATTGCAGCACGTCCGCGAGCGTGACTTGTTCCAGTCGCAGCTCTTGGCGACCCGATTCGATCTTCGCCAAGTCCAAAACTTGATTGATCAACAGCAGCAGATCTTTGCCCGCGCCGTGGATCGTCCGGCAGAACTCGACCTGCTTCGACGTCAGGTTGCCTGCCTCGTTGTCAGACAGGAGATTCGACAACAGCAACATGCTGTTGAGCGGGGTACGCAGCTCGTGCGACATGTTTGCGAGAAACTGCGACTTGTACGTGCTGACGGCGTTCAGCTCTTCGGCTTTTTGCTCGAGGCCCGCGCGGGCCTCATTGAGCTCGGTGTTTTTCTCGGCCAGCTCTCGGGTTTGTTTGCGAAGTTCGCCGTTGGCTTCGCGCAGCTCTTCCTGTTGTGTCTGCAACTCGTCGTTTGCCGTCCGCAGCTGCTCTTCCTGCGCGCCCAAGCGTTCGGCTTGGAGCTGAGTTTTCGTCAACAGCTCGCGCAGCACCGCACGTGAGGTCGCCACCTCGATCGCGATCGCCAAGCTCTCTTGGATCGAGCGCAGCAGCTCGGAGTGCTCGGGCGGCCACTCTCGCCAAACGGCAAGCTCGAGTAATCCCGTCAGTGTGCCGACGTGAAGCAGCGGCAGGAACACGAGTTGCCGCGCCGAAGCTTCGCCAAGTCCCGAGCGGATGCGCGAATAGTCGGCGGGCAGATCGCCGACTACCGACAAGTCGGTCTGTTGTGCCGCTCGGCCGATCAGCCCTTCGCCAGGCCTAAAACTGGGCAGGCTGGCAGGATCCGCTCGATCCGGGCCACGGCCGTAGTGCACGAGCGCTCGCAGCGTGCCGTCCGGTTGAGGTCGATAGAACGCGGCCGCGGGAACATCCAGATACGCCGCCAGAACTTCGATCGCACGGCGAGCGAGCTCGACCGGCTCGAGATCGCCTTGCAGCGCGTACGCGACACGCGCTTGCCCCGTCTTGAGCCAATCGCTGCGATCCCGCTCCTGATGCAGTCGCGCGAGACTCGTCACCATGTCGTTCGCGCGCTCGGCGAGCATGCCCAGCTCGTCATTGCTGGTGACGGGGATCGAAGTCGCCAACTCGCCTTTGCCGAAACGCTCGAATCCGGCAGAGAGCACCGTGACCGAACGCACCATGCCTCTGCTCATCCACAGCGAGAGCGCGAGCACGATTCCGAGGCAACCCAAACTCAAGAGCAGGCGTTCCCGCGCGGCACGAGCCTCGGCTCGTGACACGGCTTCGAACGCTTGCGCTAGACCTTGCTGATCGAACGCCGTAGCGCGATGGAGCAACTCGGCCGCCCGTAGCTGCCGCGCCTGCATCGCACTCATGTGATTCATGAGCGCTTCGCCGGATTCCCCATCGATCAAGCGGCGTGAAACCTCGCGCGCTGCGTCGTAGTAGTCCTGGAACGCAGTCGCGAGCTCACTCACATCGGCGTTGCTCAACGGGCCGCCACGCAGTTGGTGGAGAAATTCGTCTCGCACCGACCGCGTGTCCTCGAGGGCCGACCGGTCCTGCGCCGCCACCGCATCCTGCATCGCGAGCCGCACTCGCTCGAACTGGTGATTGAGGCGTGGGCCCTGCTCGAGACGAGGTACGTGCCGGTCGCGAATCGTACGCAGCTGATCTTCGATCTGCGCGCTACTTGCGGCGCTCAACGCGATCAGAACAGCGAGGCTCGCCGCAGCTACTCCGACTATGCCCAGCAATTTGAGACGGAACGTCGGACGCACGTAGTTAGGCCCTGACTACCAGATGCGGATTCGACTCGGTTTGCCGTCCTGCACGTGCCACTCAGCCGGGAAGCCGATGATGCTCCGGTCATGGACGTTAGCTGTGGCTCCTAGCTGCAGCTATTAGCTGCATTCTGGCTGGCGCTAGGCGTCTGCGTCAATCGAAGGGTCGGCCGGGCGGTCGTCGCCGCTGTTCACTGCAGCTTGAAAGGCTAGACACCGCGGTCCAAACGACTGTGCGCGACGATGTGGCGCGGCTGCTGGCGATCGCCCACACGCGCCGTCAGTTTGGCCCGACGGTCGTACACGACCGCTCGCTATTCGAGCAAACCCACCCACTCTCGTGATCACTTCATCGAGGTTCTTGTTATCCGTGGTTCACGGACGGTCTGAAGTGTTCCGTCAGCGCGGGTGAGAGTCGATTGTGGCTGCAGCTAACGGCGGCAGGTGCGAACGCAAATCGCGCCGAGTTGAACGTTACGTTTGCGAAGCCACGCATCGACGCCGTAATGCAGCGCGCGTGCGCTTGGCGCTCCACCCGGGTTCACTCGCTCAGTACGACGCGCCAGAAGCTCGCGTTCCGGAGCAGGTCGCGTCGAAGTCGCCGCTTGGCGCAACCGGGCACCCGGCCGATCACGACCGCCCCGAAGGGCGCGCGAATGACCCGCGCGACGACCCTCACCCCACTTGTGGTTGTGTCGCCGCGCTCGAAGGAGACGAAATGACTAGTTGTCCGCGAATGGGGACCACAACTCTCGGGATCTTGATGCAGCTCTCATTGGCGTGCTCGCCCGATGAAGCCGAGCCGTCGATGACCATGCCGGGGGGCGGAACGCCGGCTACGGGGATCGCTGGTCGTGCAGCGGTCGGCGGCAACGGCTCGACCGGAACTGCAGGGGCGCAGTCGATCGGCATGGGTCCAGGAGTTGCGGGCGCAGGCGCGATCGCGGGTACTCCAGGTCTGTCGCCGAGCATGGGTCTGCCGCCACCTGCCGGAGCTCCGGGAATGGTGCCCGGAATCGCGGGCACACCCGCATTTGCAGGTCGCCCCGGAGGAACCGCGGGCACGGGCATGCCGATGGGTGCCGCCGGAATGATGGCCGTTACCGCAGGTGCTGCAGCGCCTGGTGACGACATGTTCGCGGCCGAGCGTCAGGCCTGCGTCGATCACATCAACATGTACCGCGCGACGATGATGCTCGCACCGCTCAAACGCGCATCACCCGAACTAGAGAAGTGCTCCGACGACGGCGCGAAGATGGACGGCGACTCCGGCCAAGCGCACGGCTCTGCCGGTAGCTGTCGCGGGCTCGGCGGGCAAAACACCTGTCCCGGTTATCCTGTGCGCGCCGGCGGAACGATCACGACCACGCTCACCGGTTGCCTCGATCAGATGTGGGCAGAAGGCGAGCCGCCGAACGGCACCCAAGCCTGTATCGCCGACCGAACCGGTTGCTTCTTGATGCATGGCCACTGGATCAACATGAGTATGGCCAGTTACGGAACGGTCGCGTGCGGCTTCTACAAGATGACCAACGGTCGCTACTGGATGAATCAGAACTTCGGCCGCTGACGCCAGCGCAGCTGAACGCGGCGGCGGATTCCTGACTGTCAGATCACGATCGGAGGCTCGGGTATGCGGTCGTCCGGGATCACGCACGCGGATAGATCGAACAGCATGAACTCCAACGCTTTCTCCTGCGGCGAGAGGTCGACGTTCGAGCACGAGCCCGGAACCGGCATGTCGGGCTGGTCGTTCGACGCTGCGCCGACGTGCAGATCGCTGTAGACGACGCGGCCGCAATAGTCTTTGCCGTCCGGGCCGATCATCGTGTCAGTCGGCGTATTGAACGAGAAGTACTGTGTCGCGCCCGGCGCCTCCGAATTCGGATCGGCGAGGATCCAGGGCTGGGATGCGACGTTCATCGCACCGACGTCAGCGTTGTGGCGCGCCTCCTCGATCGGCAGAACGCCGCCCATGAGCGCATTCGTGTTCATGAGCCACTGCGAGAGTGCTTCACCTTTCGGGAAGCTCGTCACGATCGTTCCGTTGATGTCACCCAGATCGTTCGAGCCTGGTAACCAGGTTGCCAGGTTTTCGTTTCCATACGGACCGCTGTTGAACCACGAATAGTGGAAGTGCGAGGCGAAGACACGGCCGCCCATACTCGCGTAGTCGTGCAGCGCCTGCTGATTCATGTTTTGGGTCTCTTCACCCTCACATGAGAGCAATGTGATGTCGTACTTCATCAGCTCGGCAGTGGAGTTCCACAGCCCAGTCGCGCTCGCGGGGCCGGGCGGATCGGTGTTGGGAGCACCGCGCCTGCCTCCACCTCCGCCGCCACCGCGCCCGGAACCTTGAAAGATGTGGATGCGGCCGCCACCGGTCGGTCCGCCTGCATACTCGCTCGCGTCCACGCCGATGCGGCGCAGCAAACACTCCAACGTGTCCGCGCCGCCGGTCGAGATCGCGATGTTCGGGATGTCCCCTTCCATGCGGTTCTTCGGCAGCGTCAACAGCTTGTCGGGAACGGGATTGTCCTGACACGCGACGACGTTGGGCAAAACGAACTGGCGGCGCCACTTCCCGATCTGAATCACCAACGGGATGTTCGGCCCATCGGGTGCCATCTGGATCTTGAAGTTGCCGGTGGCATCGCTCAGGGCAGTGACGACCGGATTGCCGCTGTAGAGTTTCTCGCAGGGGTCGCACGACGCGCCAGTCTGCAACGGCATCGGCGTGGAGTTCGGGATGTATGCAGCGACGTTGTAGAGCGGGTTCTTGCCGGCGGGATCGTAGATACGACCGCTAATCGTAGTCATACCGCTCGGACAGCTGTGCTGTTGGCACTGCAGACCGGTGCATCCGAGCGGCACGGCATTCGGCATGTTGCCTACGCCGAGTGCACCGCCCTGCGGGAGGCTGCTGAATGTACCGGCGAATCCATTTCCTGCTCCGAGCCCCGCGGTTCCGCTGCGCGCACCGCCCACTGCAGCCGTTCCATGCGGAGGCGTTGTGCGAGTATCGACGGTGTCTGCACCGCCGCACGCCGCGAGTGACCACTCAGCGAGTGACAAGGATGCGAAGACGATCGCGTTGCGCCAGTTGTATTTCATTCTCATCCTATCTCGCGGCATCGCACACTCTCAGTGTGCTGTGAACGACGCTTCCGGTCACATCCTTTGTCGCCTCACAGTAAAAACTCAAAACTCGAGCGTAAGGTCGAGATTTGGCGGCTTTTCGGTCCCATCACCTGGTCGCAGATGATCCAACCCCGAAGCCAGCGCCAGCTGGCGCACAAGTTGAGTCGCAGCCATCAGCGGCATTGCCAGCCTTGGGACAATGCGGCTGTCAGCGGCGGCTCTGGAGCGTCACGGGCTGACGCGAAGCGGTCGCTCGAAACATTCGTTTAGGAATCGTTAGGATTTCGAACGCGATTCCGCTCACGAAACCGCGACGGTCACGTAGGCTAAGCGGCCGATCACGCGCAACGTAGCACGATGTGACGCCGTGCAAGCTTGTTAGCGCGTGACCGATCGCTCAGAAAACGAAACGCGGCTGGACCGCAGCTGCGCGGCGCTACTGGTGTGCCATCACAGTTCGGAGGGCTGCTTCCTTGTGCTCGGTCAGATCACCCGATACGTCCACGACGACCTGTTCGAGCTCGCCCGTAAACGCAAACGGCCCTTTATAGTCGGCCGTCACATACGAGCCTTCGTCTCGCCCGCACGCGAGACCGTCCGTGATGCCGATGTCGAGTGGAATCGTGATCGGGATGTCGCCCTGCGCGGCCACTTGTCCGTCGACGTATAGTTTCACGCGACCAGGCGCGCCTCTGCCGTGTTTGAGGTCGGGCTTGCCCGTCGGTTGGAACTCGAATCGTAACTCGTGTTTCCCTGACGGGACCTTCGACTTGCTCGCGATATGGAACTGCTGCACGCCGAGGAAGTTGTAGACGTAGTGCAGCTTGTGATCTTTGAGGTAGAACGAGTATCCGCCGGACGAGCCGCCTTGGGCGAGCATCACGCCTTCGGCACCGTTCTCGAGTTTGACCGTGGCCGTGACGCTGTGCGGGCGGTTGAGCACATTCGCAGCGATCTTGTTCGACACTACGGAGGTGTTCGGGTGATAGACGTAGCGCGAACGCGGTAGCGCGATCTGCGGTCGCTCGTCGGCGAGTCGTGCGGTGCCGCGGCTGTCGATCGGCAGGACGTTGTATTTGCCGGCTTCGACGTACCAGAGCGCGATCATCTCGACGAGCTTGTCCCGGTTCTGATCGGCGATGTTCTTCGTCTCCGAGAAGTCGGTCGCGACGTGATAGAGCTCCCATCCGTGCGCATCGAGCTCGCGGAGCTTCGCTTCAGTGATCGTCATTTCTCCGAAACCGACTCCGGCTTCGGTAAACGATGGGCCTGGCACCGGACACACGGCGCGCCAACCATCGTGATAGATCGAACGGTGCCCCATCATCTCGAAGTATTGTGTGAGGTGTTGGGTCGCAGCGTTTGGATTGGCAAAGGTGTGAGCAAATGAAACGCCTTGGATCGGCGTCTGGGTCACGCCGCGGATTTGAGTGGGCGCTTCGATGCTCAACGCTTCGAGCACCGTCGGAACGAGATCGACGACGTGCGCGTATTGCGTGCGGATCTCACCTTTGGCCTTGATGCCGTGCGGCCAGTGAACGATGAACGGATCGGACGCCCCGCCGCGGTAGGTCTCGCGTTTCCAGCGCCGAAACGGTGTATTGCCCGCCCAAGCCCAACCCCATGGGTAATGATTGAAGTGTTTCGGCCCGCCCAGCTCGTCGATCGCCCGAAGATTGTTCTCGAGCGTCTCGGGCACGTTGTTGAAGAAGAGGTTCTCGTTGACCGAACCGCTCGGCCCACCCTCGGCGCTCGCGCCGTTGTCGCTGACGACCATGATGAGCGTGTTGTCGAGCTCACCGCTGCGCTCCAAGAAACTGATCAGCCGTCCGATCTCGTGATCGGTGTGCTCCAGAAAGCCCGCAAACACTTCCATCATGCGTGCGTAGACCCGCTTCTCGTCGGTGCCGAGCTTCGCCCAATCCTGTACGTCCGGGTCGTGTGCAGAGAGTTGTGTCCCTTCGGGCAAGAGACCGAGCTCGAGCTGCTTCTTGTAGACCTTCTCGCGATAGGCATCCCAACCAGTGTCGAACATGCCGCGATACTTCTCTGTCCACTCGCGCGCTACATGGTGAGGCGCGTGCATTGCGCCCGGGCAGAAGTACGTGAAGAACGGCTTCTCGGGCGCCACTTGCCTCGCGTCCGCGATGAATCCGATCGTGTGGTCCACGAGATCCGTGGTCAGGTGGTAACCTTGCTCGGGTGTAGCCGGCGGCGCGACTTGATGATTGTCGTAGACCAAATCCGGGTAGTACTGGTGCGTGTCACCGCCGAGGAAACCGTAAAAGCGCTCGAAGCCACGGCCGAGGGGCCAACGATCGAACGGACCCGCCGCGCTGCAATGACTCGTCGGTGTGAGATGCCACTTGCCGATCGCGAACGTGTTGTATCCATGCAACTGAAGCATCTCCGGGAGAAACCCGTTCTCGAAGGGGATCAGCCCGTTCGAACCCGGGTAGCCCGTGGCTCCCTCGGTGATGCACGCCATCGCGTTCGAGTGATGATTGCGCCCGGTGATGATGCACGACCGACTCGGCGAGCACAGTGCAGTCGTGTGCATGTTGTTGAAGCGCAGGCCGTTCGACGCCAAGCGATCCAGGTTGGGCGTTCGAATCGGCGAACCGAAACATCCGAGCTGCCCATAGCCGGTATCGTCGAGCACGATGAACAGCACGTTGGGCGCGTCGAGTTGGCCGCGTTTCGGTCGCGGCCACGCGGGGATCGACTCCTCGATTGTGCGGCCAATTACACCGGGAAACGCAGCTGCTGAGTCGTACTCTTTGAACGGCATCCGATGCTCCTTCTGGCGACCACCCGTGGTCGAGGTGGTTTGCGGAAGAGCAAGCAGCGTGCCTTCGATGTACGACTTCTGCGGTGCAGAGGTGCGTTCGCGATAGTCCAACCATCGGTCGGGCACTGACCGACAGTCAATCGATCAAACGAAAAGGAGCGCGCCCCGACCGGGAGCGCGCTCCAAAACGACCGTCAGTCCCTCGAGATCAGGCGCCGCCCATCACGGCTTTGCGTTCGACGAACTCTTCGAACCCTTCGCCGCCCCACTCGCGACCGTTACCCGACTGCTTGTAGCCACCGAACGGAGCGAGCAGATCGATCTGTGCGCCGTTGATGTGCACCATGCCCGTGCGAAGCCGCGATGCGACGCGCTTGGCGCGCTGCGGATCACCCGACGAGACGTAGCCGGACAAACCGTACGGCGTGTCGTTGGCAATGCGGATTGCGTCTTCGTCGTTTTTGTATGGAATCATCACGAGTACGGGCCCGAAGATCTCTTCGCGCGCGATCGTCATCGAATTGTTCACGTTCGCGAACACGGTTGGACGCGTGTAGTAACCCTTGGTCAATCCCTCGGGCCGACCCGGTCCACCCACGACGACGCGTGCACCTTCCTCGATGCCCTTCTCGATCAGGCCCTGCACCTTCTTGAACTGCGTGCCATTCGAGAGCGGACCAATGCCTGTTCCAGCTTCGTTCGGATCGCCCACCTTCACGGATTCAGCGGCTGCTTTGGCGATCTTAAGTGCCTCTTCGTAACGGCTCTCGTGCACGAGCATGCGCGAGGGCGCGTTACAGGATTGGCCGGTGTTGGACATCATCGCGATCACTCCGCCTGCAACCGCTTGTTGGTGATCGGCATCTTCCAAGATGATGTTGGCCGACTTGCCACCGAGCTCTTGAGAGACGCGCTTGACGCTGTCAGCTGCAGCCTTGGCAACGAGCACGCCTGCGCGCGTCGAACCCGTGAATGAGACCATGTCGATGTCGGGGTGAGCGGAAATCGCCGAGCCGACGCCCGCCCCATCGCCTTGCACCAGGTTGAAGACACCTTGCGGGACGCCCGCTTCGACCAAGATCTCGGCGATGATCTGTGCGCTGATCGGAGCAGTCTCACTCGGCTTCAGCACGATCGTGCAACCCACCGCGAGCGCTGGAGCGATCTTGCAACAGATCTGATTGGCAGGCCAGTTCCACGGGGTGATCAGTCCACACACGCCGACCGGCTCGCGGCGCAACATCGTGGTGCCGATCTTCTTTTCGAACTCGAACCCTTTCAGCAGCGCGAGCGCGGTCGCGAAGTGGCCGAGTCCCACGCCGGCTTGGACGTGGATCGCAAACTTGAGGGGTGCGCCCATTTCGTCCGAGATCGCTTTGCCGAGCTCGGGCATTCGCTTTTGATAGATGCCGATGATGCGCTCGAGCAACGCGGCGCGTTCTTCCACGCTGGTTTGCGAGTAAGTCTCGAATGCGCGTCGCGCCGCCTTCACTGCTTTGTCGACGTCTTCAGCCGTGCCGAGCGCTACCTGCCCGATCACCTCTTCGGTCGCAGGATTGATGATGTCGAGCGCGCGGCCCTGCGTGGCGATCCACTCGCCGTTGATCAGTAGTTTCTTGCAGTCGTACATGGATTGGCTCCCGTCGGACGGTCTTCGTGCCAGCACTACAGCATGGCCGCTAACACGGCTGCTTGCGACGGATCCAGCATTGAATCCGCCTTCTTGGATGGTCCCAAACCGTGGTTGCTCGTTGGCACGTCATGCTTCGGGTTCTGTCCGCACGCACGCCGAACATTGCGGCAAAAAGGCTATCCTACGTTCGCGCACAAACGCTTGTCGCGGGGCGCGTCCTCGACTAGCACTGCGATCCTGGTTCGATGGTGGGCTTACGTCGAGCACACAGGCGTCTGGGGGATCGGGAGCAATCCGGGGCGAGTTTGCGTCCTCAATCCTGCTCCCTGCAGGGTGCCTTGCTGTTGAGCGCGTGGCTTGTCGCCGCCGCCGGCTGCACCGACCCGGTTCAGCGCAGCTCGGTCACTGTTCTCGTCGACGCCGACAGCGCGGTTCGTGGCCGAATCACGGATGTAGAAGTCCTGGTTGAAGCGGAGCAAGCCGAGGGCAATGGGTTTCAGGCCCGGGCGATGCGGCGCTTCATGCCCAATGCGCCCTACCGCTGGCCCATCCAGTTTCGCGTGCCGAGCTCGGAAAATGATGCCGGGTCGACGTATCAGCTGACCGCGAAAGCCCTCAACCTGGAAAATGC
Organism: Polyangiales bacterium; assembly: GCA_035687405.1. GTDB lineage: Bacteria > Myxococcota_A > Polyangia > Polyangiales > JAFGIB01 > JADGRF01. Next base: position 7,616 of record DASRXR010000838.1, on the reverse strand, counting down.
GGTCGTCGCGCAAGCGCGGGTGATCAGCCGTCTGCGCAGTGGTGAAAACTTGACGCTTCGAGCCCATTTCGAAGCGGGGTGCTTCAATTTGCCAGCGCCCTGCGGGCCGCTCCTCACGTGCAGCGGTGGCAAATGTGTGGCAGCGGACAGCGATCCGTACGGCAAAGCGCGTTCCGATGAGGGGGGCGAGAAGCCTGCAGCTGATGGCGGCGAATCGGCGTCGGAACCGGATGCGTCGGCCGTCTCCAGCCAAGGCGATGCCTGTCCCGACGAAGGCGCGCGTAGCTGCGCTGGGCACGGATCTCGGGTGCCGTTGCTCTGCGAGAATTCGCAGTGGCGCCCCGAGATCGAATGTAACGAAAACGAACGTTGCGATACCGAAGCCGGGCCGACGCAAGGCATGTGTCGGCCGATCGCGAGCGAGTGCGTCAATCAAACGCCGGAGGTTCCATTCTGCACCGCGGACGAGATCATGCTCTTGTGCATGGACTTGGTTTCGTCGGAAGTTCGCCAGTGTGGTGAGCACCTGCGCTGCGTCCCGAACGGTAAGAGCGCGCGCTGCGGTTGCAAACCGGGCTTCATCGATCAAGGCAATGGTTGCGTTGAAGCTACCAGCTGCGACACCGGCAACGGTGGTTGCGATCCGATGACGAAGTGCATGCCGATGAACGGTACGCGCGTTTGCGGCTCGTGCCCGCCTGGATTCACGGGTAACGGCATGATGGGCTGCTCGCCGCTGCTCGGCTCGCTCGTTCCCTCCAACGGCAAACTCGTGCCTGACTTCGCGCCGGACGTATTCGACTATCAGATTCAAGTCCCGCTGATGGTGCAGCGGCTCGGGCTGACGGCGATGGCTCCGGGGATGGCCCACCTCGAGCTCAACGGAACCGAGCTCGCACCAGGGGTTGTGGGTTTGACCCCGGTGCTTCCGCTTCGCACGAGTATGGCTGAAGTGGTGGTGAGCACGGACGGCGGTGTGCCTGCCGCGTATCGCATCACGATCGAGCGCACTGGCATTCAAGAGGCCTATATCAAGGCAGCCAAGCCGGGGACGGTCGACTCTTTTGGGTATCGGCTCGCCGCGGAGGGCGACACGCTCGTCGTCGGCGTCCCGTACGAAGACAGTAAGGCGATGGGCGTCAACGGTGACCCCGACGACGACTCGCTCGACGACAGCGGAGCGGCCTACGTGTTCGTGCGCAAGGCCAGCGGGTGGGTTCAACAGGCATATCTCAAGGCTGGCGATCCGATGTCGACGTCGTTCTTCGGAGTCTCCGTGGCGCTCTCCGGCGACACGCTCGTCGTGGGCTGCATCGAAGACGACGTCTACGATCCGACTGTCTCTCCGACGCGCCCCGGCTCGGCCTACGTGTTCACGCGACGAGGCGAGACATGGACGCAGCAAACGAAGATCGTCGCGAGCGGTGGTAAGGCCGGCGATTGGTTCGGACAGAGTGTCGCGATCGATGGCGACACGTTGGTGGTCGGTGCCTCGCGCGGGGATACCGATGTCGCCAACAGCGGCACCGCCCACGTCTTTACGCGGACTGGGAATGTTTGGGCCGAGCTGCCGAAGCTCAGCGCCATGATGCATACGGCAAACGCGGAGTTCGGCTCGGCCGTCGCGATCTCTGGCGACTGGATCGTGGTCGGCGCTCAGGAAGAAGACATCGCGGTCTCGCGGAGTGGCGGCGCGTACATGTTTCAGCGATCCGGCGCGAGTTGGGTCGCGCGACAACGGTTGACGCCGCCGAAGCCAATCGAAGACGGGACCTTTGGAGTCGGGTTGGCGTTGCGCGGCAACGTGCTCGCGGTCAGCGCACCGCGCTGGGAGTTTGCCGCGTCGCTGATCAAACACTCGCCCGGTGAAGTTTACATTTTCGAACGTGCGCAGGACCAATGGGCGCAGACCGCCGTGGTGAGGGCGGCAAAGCCAGCGCCCTCGGACTACTTCGGCGTTTCGGTCTCGCTGACTGACACCGCGCTGCTGGTCGGAGCCAACGGCGAAGGCTCGGGCGGGCGTGGGGTCGGTGTCGATCCGCAATCCGGTAGCGCTGCGTATTCGGGTGCGGCGTATCTGTTCGCGCGCGTCGGCAAAGACTGGACACCGAGCGCGTTTTTCAAGGCTTCCAACAGCGAGTCCAACGACGGGTTCGGATACAGCGTTGCGCTGTCCGGCGATACGGCGTTCGCGTCCGCGGTCTACGAGCGAAGCAACGCGACCGGCGTCGACGGCGACCAGACGAACAACAGTGTGATGAACGCGGGCGCTGTCTACGCGTTTCACTGAAAACAGTGTCGCCTGGAGAACGCGGTGCGAGGATCCTCACAGGCTTTGTCGCAGACGGTTTGCGTGAGGCTGGCGTGAGTTTCGTGAAGCCCGGCAACTAGTGCTGCCAGAGCGTTTGGTCGAATGTTGGCCAACCCTGTGCAGGACGAGGTCATAGCGGTCCCTCGGGTTTCACTTGGCGCGTAGTAGTTTGCACACGTGACTCACTTTGCTAGGTGCGGCGTCCGCTTCTGATTCCGAGCCAACTAAAGGCCGGCGCAAGCATCGAAATTTCCGAGTCGTCAGTCCGGATTCGTGCGCGGCACGCATGTAATGCAGACGAACGGTGTGGAGTCGTTGTCGACGCAACGTGCTGCCGCCGCCGGTTACGGAACGAGTGTGAGCATGGCGCGCACGCCGTGCAGAGGTTCGTCGCGTGGAGTTCGTTTGCGCAATCGACGGACTATTCGTGACCGCGCCTGGTGAGGATCTGAGATGGCTGGAACGAATCGAACGCCCGGACTAGCGCGTCCCGCGCGGACATTGCCGCGCTTTCTCGGCGTATGTGCAGTGCTCGCGATCGCGCTGCAGGGTTGCAGCAATGACATGCCGGTGGCCCCAGAAGAACCGATTGCTGCGTCGGTTCCTGCTGTGGGCGGCAACTTGCCGAGCACGGCGGTGCCGAGCTCGCCGAGCGATGCGACACCGATGATGCCTGCAGCTCAAGTCGCTGGATCGAACGCCGCTTCCGCATTCGGTGCAGCCGGCGCTCAAGCTCAGACCACTTCGCCGGCTGACAGTCCGTCAAGATCGGCAGTCCCAGGTCCGCCCGCTGAGCCGACACCCGCGATGCAACCGGGTGCCATGCCGATGGCCGCTGCCGAGCCGGGTGCTGCAGCTAACGGCGGCGGCGGCACCGACGACTACTGGCCCCAAGACTGCGAGCAGCGCATTGCGTTTACGGCGCACGATGTCGCGGGAATCGATCGCGGGAAATACCGCCTGCCGGCAGACTCGCAGTACCTGGCGACGTTCTACTTCAAAGCACCGTGGGCCGGTGACATGCAGCTGCTCAAGAGCCGCGCGATCTTGGACAACAAGAAGGTCGTCCATCACTGGTTCATCTGGGGTACAGACAGCACGCTCGTGCATGATGGCGAGGTCCGCGGGACGCCGGAAAAAGGTGCAGACGCGCTCGGCGGTGAGGCCTATATCGCGAGTGGCGTCCCCGGAGGAAACGACGTCGACTTACCGCCTAACGTCGGCATTCGCCTGCCAACTGGGCAGAACTTGATGCTCGAGCTCGAGATTCACTACTCGAACTTCGGCGGTGCCGAAGAGGAAGACGCGAGCGGGATCGAGCTCTGCCTCACGAGCAAGACGCGGCCGATCGAAGCGGCCGTTCATTCGCTCGGGCGTTCCAGCTTCGAGTTGCCCGCGCACAAGCAGACCGACATCGTGTCGACGTGCAGCCCCACAGCGATGAATCAGCCGGTTCACATCGTGGGTGTGACTCCGCACATGCATCTCACGGGTGTGCACTCGAAGCTGATCTTGAACCGCAAGTCGGGCGAACAAGTCACGCTGCTCGACAGGCCGTTCGCGTTTGCGGAGCAGCGGACTTACCCGATGCCGGAAGACGGTTCAGCAGCCGATATCGTCATGAATCCGGGAGACACGCTCACGAGTACGTGTAGTTACGACAACACGACGGACTCGCCCATCAGCGTCGGTGAGCACGCCGAAAACGAGATGTGTTTGATCGGAGTGTTGGCGTGGCCAGCCGGCCAGATCCACAACTCACTCGGCTCGCTGTTGGGCGCGGTGACGCAGTTCGGGTCGCTCGCGGATGTCTTCTGCATCGAGCCTTGAGCGTTCGGTCTCAGACCGAAGGCAGCGGCGACAACATTCGCTGCACGAGCGGGCCCAACTCTTCGACTAAATACGGCTTCGGAATGACCTCACGAATGCCCAACGCGTGCGCTTGTTCCACTTCGGCTGGTCGTAGATAACCCGTCGTGAGTGCGACCGGCGCATCCGGGCGGATCCGCATCAACTGCTGTGCCAAATCCATGCCGGACATGCCCGGCATGTTGTAGTCAGTGATGACGACATCATAGCTGCGCGGCCTTGCTCGAAACGCGACCAATGCGTCGTCGACTCGCGTATAGCCGTCGACGCGGTAGCCCACGTGCTCGAGGAAACGCACTGCCAGATAGACGAGCGACTCCTCGTCGTCGATGTACATGATGTGCTCGCCATGACCGTGGACATGGCGCGGCGCAGATTCGTCGGTCGCTGCAATCACGCTCGTGCCCTCCGGACAAGCCGGCAGGTAGACACTGAACGTAGTTCCGCGACCTGGCTGACTCTCCGCGAAGATCGCTCCCCCGTGGCCTCTCACGATCCCGTGTACGACCGATAGTCCAAGCCCCGCACCGTGGGCCTTCGTCGTATAGAACGGTTCGAACATCCGCTCGAGCGTAGCTGCATCCATGCCCACGCCGCTGTCACTGACTGTCAGACGAATGTAAGAGCCTGGCTGCAACTCGGGATGGACCAATGCAAAGGTCGCGTCCACTTGTGCGAGCTCGAGCCGTGTGTCGACCTGGCCCGACTTGCCACCGAGCGCATGCCACGAGTTCGTGACTAGGTTCAGCACGACTTGGTGAATCTGCGAAGCATCCGCACGAACGGGAGGTACTGCCGCCACGGATGTAAACGAGAGGTTCACGCCGGCGGGAAGGGTCGCGCGGAGCAGGCGTTCCGCTTCATCGAGGACCGGCGCCACGTGAATGGGCTTGAGCCTGAACGCATTCGGGCGACCAAACGTCAGAATCCGATGTGTCAGCTCTTTGCCGCGCTGGCTCGCGCGTATGATTTCACTCACGCAATCGAGCGGCGATTCGTCGCTTTCGATGTAGATGCGGGCGAGTTCCGCGTTGCCGATGATCGCGGCCAAGATATTGTTGAAGTCGTGCGCGATACCGCCGGCGAGTTGACCGATCGCTTCGATCTTTTGAGAATGACGCAAACGCTCCTCGAGTGTTTTGCGCTCGGTGATGTCTTGATCAAGGCCCGTCAAAAAGGTTGGGTCGCCATCCGAGTCGAACACACAGCGTCCACGCACTGCGCACCACCGTACTTCAGAGCTCGGTAACACGAGCCGAAACTCCGCGTCGTAGTCTGCGCCCTGTTTAGCGCGCTCCACCTTTTCGTTGAGAAGGGGGCGATCGTCGGCATCGACGAGTGCCCACATGGCCTGCGCCGTTCGCGGATAGTCGGTCGATGAGAGACGGGTGAGCGGACCGTGTCCGTGTAGCGTCGTGACCTCGTCCGTTCGCAGATCCCAACACCAGACGCCCATACGTGCCATGCCGAGCGCGGTATCGAGTTGTGTGGTCTTCTGGCTGAGGCGCGCCTCGCTCTCGACGAGCTGCGCATGCGTGCGTTCGAGCTCGACCAGCAGCCGCCTGGCTTCCGCCTCGGCGCGCTCTCGTTGTGCGATGTCTTCCTGGAGCGATCGGTTCGCGCGCTCGAGTTGAGCCGCCTTGGCTTCGAGCTTTCGAATCAGGGTTGATGTGTACCGATTGACTAGGTCCAGGTCGCTCAGGACGGGGACGTGAGGCAGCGACGAATCACCGTCGCTCGCGCACGAAAGCACCTCCGCCAAGCGTCTCATGAAGCTACTGGGCTCGGCAGGCTTGACGATGAATGCGTCCGCCCCGAGGTCGAGGCCGAGACGTTGGTCTTTGGGCTCCGTATAGGTCGCCGTGTAGACGACGAATGGTATCAGCTGCAGCTGCGGATCCTTCTTCCATTCGCGCAGGAGCGCATAGCCGTCCATCACAGGCATCAGAAGATCCGAGACGATGAGCTGCGGCAGATTCGCACGCGCTTTCTCGAGCGCCTGAAAACCGTGCTCGGCTTCCTCGACTTCGTAGCCGGAGCCTTCGAGCAGCGCGCGCAATAGACAGCGATTGTCAGTGATGTCGTCGACGATGAGCACCCTGGTCATGGCGCCTTATCTCCGGGGACGTGCGCGTACTTCGTTGCGACACTACGCGGCCCGCGGGTTCCGACCCGACGCTACGATCATCTGTCGTGTCTCGATATGGCCTGAATCGGATGACCATGTTCTTGCGCCTAAGCATTTTGCGCGCCGGCTCACACTTGTCCGTACTCAAAAACTCAGCTTCGCCGCGGACTGCGCATCGCTCGTGCAACCAGATCAGCGCGTTGCTCGAGTTGTTGGTCCTCACGGGCCCGCTGCGGCAAAAACGCAGGATCGAGTTGTGAACCAGGCCGCTTGCGATGCGCCATTTGGGTTCCAAAGTATGTTCTCGCCGTGATGAGGCTCGGCGACTGAGTGCAAAGAGAACTGGTCATGACTTCAGAGAGATTGTCACTCGAAATGCTAGACCTCGTGCCGCCTGATGCGGGCCTTGGGCGCCGCATGCTCGAGGTAGTAAAGCGCTGGCGCGTACGGGCAAGAGGGCGCGACGTACTCGCCCGAATGAGCCCGCAACTGCTGCGCGACATCGGTCTCTCGGAGGCAGACGTGTGGCGTGAGACGCGCTTGCCGCCCTGGTACTGAATGAAGATGACGAGAAATATTGGAAGCCGCGTCGCACGACATCGCGGCGCGGCTTCCGCAGCCGTCAGCTGCGCGGTCGAGGGCGCGGGCGGCAGATCAGCGTGCCGTTGCCAGTTGCGAGCAGCAGGCCGTCCGGGCTCCACACACGGTTGTGGACGAGGATGCGCCCTTCGGTTGCGCACGGCGCGTACGCGTCGGACAGCAGCCATTCGCTGCGAGTGCGTTGCTGGAACTCGACCGAAAATGACAGCGTGGGTGCGATGAAGCGCGGGTCGCCCACGTGGGCATGCGCGGCAGCAGGCCACGTGAACGAATCCAGCACGAGTGCGTAGCGGCCGGCATCGAGGAATGCGTCGGGCTCGCGCGGAAACTCGCGCACCCGAATCCAGTCACGTTCGCGCGGCTCAGAGGGCTGCTTGCGCTGCCAGTGAAGCGGACCACACGGACGATGCTCGAGCTGCTTCCATAACGTTTGAAATCCAGGGGTACCCGGAGGCGGAGCGAGTGCCTCGACGGTATCGCGCGCGGGTACCTCGGGCAGAGTCGCGTCGCGATGTTCATAGCCTTGGTCGATCGCATCGCCGCACCAGATCATCACTTCGAGCATCGGCTTGTCCGCTTGGAGCAGTGTGACCCGCAGGGACTCTGCGACGCGTGTTTTGCGCAGCGAGCTGACTGTCAGCTCGACGTCGCCCACTTTCGGCGCTGCTAGAAAATGACATGCGAGCGACAGCGGAACTGGAAAGCCTG
>DASRXR010000837.1:0-5229 GCA_035687405.1 Polyangiales bacterium | reverse complement strand
GTTTCTCGGCAGCTCCATGGAGAAGCTGCCCGAGGACGTCGACGTGCAAGTGCAACAGACACTCGGCGTGCGGCGCGTGCTGCAACGTGCGGCGATTCACGTCGTGTCGTCCGATCAAGAGACGATTCGCGGCTCGGCCGTGCTCGTGCAGATGTTCCACGAGGAAGAGTCGTACGCGGTCTACTTGCTGCAGAAGGAAGGCCTGACGCCGTTTGCGCTCAAGCGTTACATCGCGCACGGCATTCGTCCCGATGGCTTGCCGGAGGGCGACGAAGGCAGCGAGGGCAAGGACGCGCCGGACCCCGATGAAGAGGGAGACTTCCAGGGCGACCCGCTCGCAGCGTTCACGACCGACTTGAATGAAGAAGCGGCGGAAGGCCGGATCGATCCATTGATCGGGCGCGCAGCCGAGCTCGATCGCACGATGCAAGTCTTGTGTCGGCGCCGGAAGAACAACCCGATCTACGTCGGTGAGTCGGGCGTCGGTAAAACTGCGATCGCAGAAGGCCTCGCACTGGCGATCCACGATCAAAAGGTGCCCGAGGTCCTGAAGGACGCACGCGTGTACTCGCTCGACATGGGTGCACTGCTCGCGGGCACGAAGTTCCGCGGTCAGTTCGAAGAGCGGCTCAAGGGCGTGATCAAGCGCTTGCAAGAGACGCCCGACGCGATCTTGTTCATCGACGAGATTCACACGATCGTCGGAGCAGGTGCGACGAGCGGCGGTTCGATGGACGCATCGAACATCTTGAAGCCCGCGCTCGCAGCTGGAAAACTTCGCTGCATCGGGTCGACGACCTATCAAGAGTACAAACACATCGAAAAGGATCGCGCGCTCGCGCGTCGCTTCCAGAAAATCGAAGTCGGCGAGCCGTCGCTCGACGAGGCGGTCGAGATCTTGAAAGGTCTCAAGCCGCGCTACGAAGAGCACCATCAGGTGACGTACGATGACGACGCGCTCGAGTCGGCGGTCCATCTCGCGGCGAAACACATCAACGAGCGCTTCTTGCCGGACAAGGCGATCGACGTGCTCGATGAGACAGGCGCGCTCGATCGGCTGCGCCCGGAAGCCGCGCGCACCAAGCGCGTCACGATTCACGACGTGGAGAGTGTCATCAGCAAGATGGCGCGCATCCCCGAGAAGTCGGTGTCGTCGTCGGATCGCGATCGGTTGCGTGCGCTCGATGCCGATTTGAAGCGCGTGATCTTCGGTCAAGACGAGGCGATCGACAAACTGACGAGCGCGATTCGTTTGTCGCGGTCTGGGTTGCGCGCGTCGGACAAGCCGATCGGCTCGTTCCTGTTCGCAGGTCCGACCGGCGTCGGCAAGACCGAGCTCGCGAAGCAGCTCGCAGTGATGCTCGGTGTCGAGCTCTTGCGCTACGACATGAGCGAGTATTCTGAGCGGCACACCGTGTCGCGGTTGATCGGCGCGCCTCCGGGTTACGTCGGATTCGATCAAGGCGGGTTGTTGACCGATTCGGTGCGCAAGCATCCGCACTCGGTCGTGATCCTGGACGAGATCGAGAAGGCGCACCCCGACCTGTTCAACATCTTGTTGCAGGTGATGGACCACGCGACCTTGACCGACAACAACGGTCGCAAGGCGGACTTCCGTAACGTGATCTTGATCATGACGACCAACGCCGGCGCGTTCGAGATGAACCGCGGTCGCTTGGGCTTCAGTCAAACCACGATCGAGACGAGCAGCAGTGGCCGGCGTGGTGTCGACGAGAGCAAAGCGAAGGGCGCGATGGAACGCACCTTCTCGCCGGAATTCCGGAACCGCTTGGACGCGTGGATCTTGTTCCACGGTTTGACGCGCGAGGTGATCTTGCGCGTCGTTTCCAAGGAGCTCTCGCTCCTCGGTGCTCAGCTCGCGGACCGCAAGGTCACCGTCGAGGTGAGCGACGCGGCGAAGAACTGGCTCGCGGAGCACGGGTACGACCCAGGCTTCGGCGCGCGGCCGATGGCGCGTTTGATCGAAGATCGGATCAAGCGGCCGCTGTCGGAGGCATTGTTATTCGGCGCGCTGCACGCGGGCGGAACGGCGAAAGTCGACACGAACGCGGACGGCACCGGGCTCACCGTCGAAGCGGAGGGCGCCAAGTTCGAGGCGCCCGCCGTCATCGCCAGCGAGCCTGTCGTACCGGGCGCAGCGGATGGCGGTGGCGATCCGAACTTGGGCGCGAGCGCGGGCGAAGCGAACAGCAGCGGCGCCGCAGCTCCAAGCGGCGGCGCGCCGAGCCCCGAACCCGCGAGCAGTGAGGCGCCGAAGAGTCCCAAGCAATGAGTCCGAAGGCGGCGTTCGACGCCGCTTCCGGTGGCTACGCGATTCTGGTTCATGGCGGCGCTGGCGATTCATCGGGCACACGGCTCGATCACCAAATCGCCGGCTGTCAGGACGCGGTGCACGCAGCACGCGCGCTGCTCGAGTCGGGTGCGAGTGCACTCGACGCGGTGCAGCGCGCGGTTTCGATCTTCGAAGACGATCCGCGGTTCAACGCCGGCACGGGCGGCGCGCTCACGAGTTTGGGTACGCTCGAGCTCGACGCCGCGATCATGGACGGCACGAGCTTGCGAGCCGGTGCGGTATGCGCGTTGCCGCCGTTCAAGAACCCGATCGACGTCGCGCGCGCAGTGCTCGAGGACGCCCGTCACGTGCTCTACAGCGGTGACGGCGCAGCCGAGTTCGCGCGTTCGAAGGGTTTTCATCCGGTCGAACCAGAACGCATGATCACGGACGCCGCGCGCGAAAGTCTCGCGCGAACACTCTCGCTGAACACGTCGAACTGGGCAGCCGGTACCGTCGGCGCAGTTGCGCGCGATACGAGCGGGCGGCTCGCTGCAGCGACGAGCACCGGTGGCATCATGGGCAAGCGTCCGGGCCGCATCGGAGATTCACCGATCCTGGGCGCAGGCACGTACGCGGACGACTCGCGCGGCGCGGCGTCGGCGACCGGTCAGGGTGAAGGCATCATGCGCGTGACGCTTGCATCGCGTGTGATCGCGGCGATCGGCGCCGGTGAATCACCGGCAGATGCGTGCTTCGAGGGTTTGTCGTTCATGAAACAGCGAGTGGCCGCCACAGGCGGCATGATCGCGATCGACAAAGACGGGCGGCTCGGTTGGGCGCGCACCACGCCGAGCATGGCGTACGCGCTCACGTGGAGCGGACACAAAGTCATGGGTGGCGGCTGAGTCACGCGGGCCTGTGGCAGGCTAGTGTCTGCGCAAAAGCAGACGGATGCCGCGTTCGAGTGCGGTTCACGCTACACTGCAAAAACCCATGCCCGTGTACATGCTCAGCGACGAGCTGCGGTTCCCTCCTCCCGAGGGAGCCTCTCCCGAGGGTGTGGTCGCAATCGGCGGGGATGCTTCACCGGAACGGTTGGCCCTCGCCTACTCGCTTGGCATTTTTCCGTGGCCGCATCGTGACTTGCCGCTGCTGTGGTTTTCACCGGATCCGCGCTTCGTGCTGACGTTCGACAACGTGCACGTCGGGCGATCGCTGCGTAAACGCATCCGTTCCGCACCGTTCGAAATGAAGGCGGACACGGCATTCGAAGGCGTGATGGCGGGCTGTGCGGATGCGATGCGGCCGGGCCAGGATGGAACTTGGATCACGCCCGAGCTGCGCGAAGGTTTCCTTGCGCTGCACGCGCGCGGTGTCGCGCACAGTATCGAGTCGTGGTGCGGCGGTGAGCTCGTGGGTGGTTTGTATGGCGTCGCGATCGGGCGAGCGTTCTGTGGCGAATCGATGTTCGCGCGAACCGACGACGCATCGAAGATCGCGATGGTGACGTTGCTCGGAAACCTCAAGCACTGGGGGTTTCACTTCGTCGACTGCCAGGTCTACACCGATCACCTCTCACGCTTCGGCGCGCAAGAGTGGCCGCGCCAGCACTTCTTGGGTGCGTTGCGGCGTGCGCTCAGTCAGCCGTCGGCGCCCGGTCGTTGGGAGCTCGCGCTCGATCCGCAAGCATCGCTCGACAGCCTCGGTCTCGCAGCGCAGCCCCCGTGAGCGGGTGCGCTGGGCAGGGTCAGTCCTTGCTCTTCTCTTCCGCTTCCATTCGGAAGATCACGACGCCGATATCCGGACCGAACACGCGCAGCGGTCGCACGCCGTAGCCGTACCAAAAGCCGTACTGCGCGACCTCGCCGGTGAAACCACCGGGGCTCTTCGCGAGCCCTGCTTTGCGCGCGTTTGCGTCGGGCACGATCTTGTCGAGATCGGGCGGCGTGCCGTGGTGATGCAGTTGATCGCCTTGATAGACGTAGACCCAGACGACGACGCGTTCTTTGCCCGCGAGCTCCATCTGCAGCTGCTTGCTGAGTTGCTGTTGCAAGCGCCAGAGCGGAATGCCGAGCACGAGCGCACCGGCAGTTTTGCCTTGATAGTGCGCCGGCGCGGCCATCACGATCGAGACCGAAGGTTTGCCACCGGCCTCCGTGCTCGCGAACTCGCCGACTTCCATCGCCGCGGTCCCCGCGAGCGCGTCTCGCACAGACGGGAAGAGCTTGCCGAGATCCATCCCCTTCATCTTGTCGTCCGGGGCTTCGCCGTCGCGCGCGATGCATTTGCCGTCTGGACCGACCACCGCGAGGAAGCTCATCGGTGAGATCACGAGCTCGGGGATGCCTTTTTTCGGACTGCGCAAGAGCTTCAGAACTTGCCGCATGTCCGTCTCTTGCTGTGCGCCGCTCACGCGTACGAAGCCGGCCGCGATGCGATCCGCGGCCTGCTTCAAGCCGGCGGTGTGACGCTGCAGAGTGTCCAGCACGAGCGCTTGCACGCGCGGCGACTGCTCTTTGTGAATATGACCGCGTGCATTGGGCGCGCCGTCGGCCTTGCACGCACACAACACCATCATCGCCCCGAGCAGAGTCGCGCTGCGCATTCGCGCGAGCATAGCAGGCTGAGCTGCAGCGCGTTTCCACGCTCTGCTGCGCGTGCTACAGCAAATCGTATGGCCGTCCCCATCGTCCCCATCGTGGTGACCGACTTCGACGGCACGCTGGCGGTCGAAGACGTCGGAGATGCGCTCTGCGAGCGGTTTGCGCACGAGTCGTGGCACGACATCGAGCGGCAGTACGCGCGGGGTGAGCTCTCGTTGCCTGCAGCTCAGCGCGGCATGTGGAGCTTGGTACAGGCGACCGAGGCGGAGCTCCGCGCGCATGCGATCGAGATCGGGGCGTTGCGTGCAGGTGCGACCGAGCTGTTCGAGG
>DASRXR010000836.1:0-3019 GCA_035687405.1 Polyangiales bacterium | reverse complement strand
CTATCGCGCTAGCTCGAAGCGCGAGCGTGAACGCATCTTGGACGAGTTCGTTGCGGTTACCGGCTATCACCGCAAGCACTCCATTCGTCTGCTAAACGAACCAGTCTCCGCGAAGAACGCTCGCAGGGGTACGCCTCGTCTGCGCGTGTATGACGCGGCGGTGCGCAACGCTGTGATCGTCCTCTGGGAAGCATCTGACCGTGTATGTGGCAAACGTCTGAAGCCATTGCTTCCACTTCTTGTCGACTCGTTGGAGCGACACGGCCACCTTGCTCTCGATGCGACTGTCCGTACGAGAATACTCGGTGCGAGCGCGGCAACGCTTGATCGCTTGTTAGCTGAGCCGCGATCGCAGACTGATGATCGACGGAGCCGTTCACGGGCCGCAACATCACTCCGCGGCAGCGTGCCGGTGCGCACATTTTCGGATTGGAATGATCCGCTACCCGGTTTCATGGAAGCGGATCTCGTTGCGCACTGCGGGGGGCTCGGATCAGGAAGCTTCGTCCACACGCTCACGCTCACCGATGTCGCGACGGGCTGGACGGAGTGCGTTGCCCTGCCGATCCGTGAGAGTTCCCTGATCGTGAAAGCCCTGAGCGTGCTTCGAAAGGCAGTGCCATTCCCACTGCGTGGGATCGATACGGATAATGGAAGCGAGTTCATGAACGAGCTCGTCATCGACTACTGCAAATCGTCCGGGCTGGAACTCACTCGATCACGGCCGTATCGGAAGAACGATCAAGCGTGGGTCGAGCAGAAGAATGGTTCGGTCGTGCGCCGCTTGGTAGGCCACCGACGACTCGAAGGTGTGGCCGCAACAGAAGCTTTAGCTAGGCTCTATGCATCGTCTCGTTTGTTCGTCAACTTCTTCCAACCGTCGTTCAAGCTTGCCGAGAAGATCCGTGTCGGCGCGCGCGTGAAGAAGCGCTACCACGCGCCGGAGACGCCGTCCGCCCGCGTGCTCCAGGCTGACTCGGTTTCCGAAGCAACCAAGGATCACCTTCGTCACGCTGCCGGCATGCTCGACCCATTGCGCCTTCTGGACGAGATCCGAGCCATGCAAACGCACCTCGCCGGATTCGCTGTGGAGCGCCGCAGCGTGTTGTTCCGCAACGTGACGCAGACCTGGATCGATTCATGATGGGCCTTGCAACCGCGTGGCACCGAGGCGAAGTACGACCCACACATCAGAAGGAACCCAAGGCTGCACGCCACTGGCGAACGCGGGCGGATCCATTCGAAGCTGTGTGGCCGCGCGTGATCGTGTGGCTCGAGTCGGAACCAGATCGAACGGCGAAAGAAATGCTGGAACGTCTGCAGGCGGATGCGCCGGGATCATACTTAGACGGCCAGCTCCGAACTCTCCAGCGTCGGGTCCACGAGTGGCGAAGCGCGTTCACTCGTCGGCTGATGTTCGGAACAGACTTGGGTGCAAGCTCAGAGCCAAGCCTCGACGCATTCACTCAGTAAGAAATTCGTGCGAAAACCCCGGTAGCATTTCTTCGCGAGTCAATACGGTCCGGCAAAGTAATTGTCGTCGATCACCCCGGCCTAGCACTACTGCTCCCAATTCGTGATTGCGGTCAAGTGCGGTTTCGTGATCCAAGCTCGGAATGCATGCAGACAGCTGTCGCACCGATGATCCGTTGAGCGCGTACCTCGATGGCCTTGGCGGACATTTGCGCGACAAGCGCCAGCGCGCCTCGTTCGCGATGTACGCGCTGGGGCTGCTTACGGACGGCGAGCGCAAGAGCATGGAGCCGATGGCTGCTCGAGCAACCGGCTCCCCCGATCGCACTCACGCGATGCACGAGCGGCTCATTCACTTTCTGGGTGCATCTCCGTGGCCGGACGCGCCGGTGCGCGCTCACGCTGCTCGCTACGCTGTGGACGCGATGGTCGCGCATGGTCCGATTCGCACGTGGGTCGTCGACGACACCGGCTTTCTGAAGCAGGGAAAGCTCTCGCCGGGCGTGCAGCGCCAATACACAGGTAGCGCCGGCAAGACTACCAACTGTCAGATCGGTGTGAGCTTGGTGCTGGCTACCGACAGCGCTCACGTCGCGGCCGACTTCCAGCTTTACATTCCGGAGTCCTGGGCCCAAGACCGCGCGCGATGTCGTCGAGCGCACATTCCCGATGATCTTGACTACGCGCCCAAGTGGCGTCTGGCGCTGCAGATGATCGAGCGTGCTGTTGCAGACGGTTTGCCACGCGGCGTTGTGCTCGCGGATTGCGACTATGGCAACAAGACGGCGTTCCGGGATGCGCTGGACACATTGGGGTTGCAGTACGCCGTCGAGGTTCAAAGCACCACGATGGTGAGCAGTTGCGTCGGCAACACCGGCCGTCTCGGAGATCGAATGTCTGTAGCCGAGTTGGGCGCAGCGCTGCAGCCGAAGCTACGAACGGTCACATGGCGCCAAGGTTCCAAGACCAGGCTGCGTTCGCGGTTTGCGCGCATACGCGTAGTCGTCGATCGTGACGACCGCCGGCTGAGGTCGCCGCAGTGGCTGCTCGTCGAGTGGCCTGAAGATGAGCCCGCCCCAACGAAGTTCGTGCTGTCGACCGTGCCGAAGAGCACTGCATGCAAGAAACTTGTATGTACGTTCAAGGAGCGCTGGCGCATCGAGCGCTCCTATGAAGACCTCAAGGGCGAGCTTGGCTTAGATCACTACGAAGGCCGTTCGTATATAGGGTGGAACCACCACGTCAGCGTGGTGCTTGCCTGCTACGCATTCCTGGTCGCCGAGCACGTGCGATCTTTTCCCCCCTCGGCCCGACGAGCCCGTCACGCCAGTTCGATCACGAACGCGGCCTGAGCGCCATTTCCACGATTCTCTCGTCACCCAGCGCATCCTCTTCGCGCGCGAGGTTCTCATCCGATGGCTACCGAGGTGCCCTTCTTGCCTGCGCGAGTTCTCGTCGCCAACTCGCACGCCCCGTCGGCCCCGAGGAATTCGGGATCAGTAGTGCTAAGCAATGGAGGAGCCGGCTTCGAAGCTGCCCCCTCCAC
>DASRXR010000835.1:0-3495 GCA_035687405.1 Polyangiales bacterium | reverse complement strand
CTCGATGGTGCACCTGACAACAACCTGAAGACACAAGGTGTCGTCGGTGCGGTGCGCTGCCTCGTCGGCACGTCGTGGTTCGGTACGGGCTTTTTCCGCGAGCTTCCCGCGCACAAAGACAACGAGCCGACGCCGGTGTTCGGTGAAGGCCAGCGCTACGGCGACCGCGACGAGGTCGTGTTCCGGCATTTGATCGACATGACGCCGGACTACGATCGCGTGCGCGTCGCACTGCGCGACGTGTCGATGAACTACAACTGGGACGAGCCCGAAGGCGGGTTCATGGGCCTGTACTCGCTCGTCAGCGGCAAGGGGCACTACTTCGGCATCAATCGGCCGTCCGTGCCCGATCGCAGTGCCGCTCAGGGCTGCGGTATCTCCGGCGCGTTCGGCTACGCATGTTTTCGGCCGGATGCGGTACCGATCGTCGTCTATCTGACCGACCGTCCTTCGCACAACGGCCCTGGCGACGCCGCGAGCGAGTCGACCAACTGCGAAGGTCGCGGCGCGGGCTGTCCTTACGCCGATCTCACCTCGTTGAACTCGTGGACGAGCGGTTCGACTGAATCCGCAAGTGACAAGACTGCGCACTACGTTCCGCAAACCGCCGAAGGCTTCAGCACTGCGTTTCCGCTCGGCGACGTCCGCGGCAAGTACTTTACGGTCGTCGGCAACACGACCGATATGGCCGGTGACTACCCGGGCAGCATCATCGGCTGTAGCGCTGCGAATGCTGCGCCAGACACGCTGATCACGTTCCGCGTCGGTGGCGGCGCCGCGATCCCCGTCAACTTCCACCTGACGAAGAACGACGCGTACGATGGCGAGCTCTACGGCCGCTGGAATCCGAGCTGGCTCGCGTCAGGCACGGACGACCCGACGCCTGCGACCGAGTTCGGTGCAGTCGTGTCGCTGTTCCAAGGTATTCCGAGTGCGGTGTCCACCACGCAAGACGTGATGGACAAAGTCGAGAACGTCGTCGCGTCCGGTCCGGACGGTGCGTACCTGAGCTACACGGGAACGACGAACGGTGGCGTGTCGATGCCCGGCCTGTGGGGCGGCATCAGCGGTTGCGGCTCGGATGGTCAGACGAACCAGACCTCGTACACGTTCCATCCGGGCGCGGACGCGAAGATCGTGTTCGATGCGACGACTTCGAGCTTTCCGGTCAGCCTCTCACTCCACGAAGGCAAGCCTTCGATGCTTCCCGCAAATCCGAGTGCGACTGGCATCACCAACGACAACGACACGTTTGCGACTGCAAACGCGCTGCATGCAGCGATGGGTTCGATCGACGGCAGCTACATCGAGCGCATCGGCGACTCGAACGTGAACAGTGTGCACGCCGACTACACGACGCGGCACACGGTTCGGATGAGCGGCGCGCGCACGAGTGGATCCGCGCTGATCAAAGGCCTGACGAAGCCCGAGTTGCTGTACGTCGGCTTGCCGCTCAGCAACGCGATGGGCTGGTCCGGTACGCCGGTCGCGATCGCAGCGATCAGCGGCAACCAGGCGACGATGAACGCGACCTGGCAGGGTGCAACCGACACGGTCGCGACGGCGATCGACTTCGACGACACGCTGACCGGCTGTAACGCCGACCCAGCTGCGCGCGAGACTGTGTTCCGCTTCAACGTCGCTTCGCCGCGCAAAGTGCGGATCGACACTGAAGGCTCGAGCTACGACACGGTCATCTCGCTGCACGACGGCATGCCCGCGACGGCGATCACGCGCAACGACGTGGCGTTGAACGGGATGGCGCCGGGCTTCGACCTCGGTGAGCTCACGAGCAAGGTCTACACGTTGAGCGACGTCGGCATGGGGACGACTTCGCTGCCGAACAGCTACGACTTCGTGCAGTGCGGCGCTGCTGCGGCTGCAAACGATTCCGTGTTCAAGTTCACGCTGAATCGCCCGACACGCATCGGGCTCGACGTGTCGGGGACGAGCTGGGACCCGGTCGTCGGTTTGTTTGCGGCGGTGCCGGGTGCGGCGACCGTACTGACGAACACGAACTTGAACGATCGCGCAGTTCCGTTCGATGTCGGCAACGTGCTCGGTCAGGTGTCGACGAAGGTCAACGGGTCGAGCCTCAGCGGGATGACGGATGACATTGGAGCCGGGACGGTCGGTTGCAGCGCGCTTTCGGCGCCGAACGGCCGAGACCAGGTGTTCAAGTTCACGCCCTCGGGCAACACCACGGTGCGGATCGCTGCGACGCCTTCGGTCGCGGGCTTCTACCCGGTGGTCTCCGTGTTCGACGGCCCTCCGCCGGCGACCGGCATACCGGGGGCTATCCAGGCGTTCGACGCCAGTAGTGTCACCTTGCCGGACTCCAACTGTCAGGCGTTTAGCTACCACGACAGTTCGACCGCAGCCGCGCGCGTCTACACGGTGTGTCCGACGCGTCGCTATTCGGACGAGGCGGACGGGCGCTGCATCAGCGCCGGGATGGACCACCTCGCGATCGTCAACAACGCGAACGAGCAGGCGTTCCTCGGCAAGCTCGTCGCGAATACGACGACGACCTACGGCCATCACATCGGCGCCTACATTCCATCCGGAACGATGTTCTTCTGGCGTGATGGATTGCCCCTGACGTACACGAACTGGGCTTCGGGCGAGCCGAACGAGTCAGCGCAGAAGTGCGCCGCGATGCAAAAGGGCGGTCGCTGGGAAGACAAGCGCTGCACCAACTCCGGCGCAGCTGCGGACGACCAAGCGTTCTACATCTGTGAGGATACGACGCCGGGGACGGCGCCTGGCGAGGACAGCGCGACCGCGCAGGTCGTCAACCCGTCCGGCACGATCGTCACTCTGCAGGGCAGCACGCTGCGGATGAATAACGACTACAACGCCGCAGTATTGATGGGCGATTGCGGCGGCACGATCGGCGCAGGCGACGCCGTCTTCAGGATCAACACTACCGCAGGTTATGTTCTCACCGCAGACACTGCGGGCTCGAGCTACAGCCCCGTGATCGGCTTGTTCGAAGGCACGATCGATGGCACCGGCTACAGGGCGTGTGACGCTGCCGGCGGCACGGCGCTCAGCTACACGCTGCTTCCGAGCCGCACGTACTACATCGTCGTCGACGGCTCAGCGGCGAGCCCGGAGGGTTCGTTCAAGCTCAAGCTCACGGATTCATCCGTTGCCTACAACGGCAGTTACATCACGTGCGGCGCCGGCAGTGCAATCGCGCCGACGGCGACGCTCGACGTGCCAGTCGACGCGAACCACACCTACTACGTCGTGACGGACACGACGACGCCCACCGTCGGTGCGTACAGCCTGCAGTTCAGCGCGCTCTATCAAGCGCGCACGACCGTCTCGAACTCGAGCCCGACGAACGAGCGCGGCGCCAATGCGTTTTCGCTCCCCGATCCGTACCGCTCGAAGATCAGTCTCGTCGACACGACCACTGGCGGCATGGCGGGCGACTACGCCAGCGGCATTCTATGTGGCGGCGGTGCGACCAGCGCGCCTGACGCG
>DASRXR010000834.1:0-5982 GCA_035687405.1 Polyangiales bacterium | reverse complement strand
CCCGTGCTCCGCTTCTTCCGCGATGTGCTCGACCAAGTACGCGCGCAAACCCCACGCCACGCGATCCTCTCGACCGAGCTCCTCCGCACGCGCCAGCGCCGCTCGCATCAGCGGCGCACTGGCTCGCGCGAAACAATGCGTCCGAAACAACAACTCAGGCAACCAGACATCGATATCCGGTCGCGTCTCGAAGCCAGGCGAACGCGCCAACACCAGACTCGCCGCCAGACTCACTTTGCCGCGCAGAGCCGCGCCGGGACGCAGCTCGAACGCGAATCGAGCGTCGATCTCTGCTTCAGAAGCAGAACGCGCGCCAGAAGCCATTTTTGTCTTTCGACGCCTTGGAGATCTTCGCGAACGCGCTCATCAGCGCTTTGACTTCTTCGTCACTCAAGTCGTTGATCGCCTTGAGCTCTTCCTTGGACAACCGCTCGACTTCGATCACGACGCCCGCCTTCTGCAGGAGCTTCATGTTACTGATCGATCGTCTCTTGGCCATGGATCAGACTATCCCTTTCGCAACTCCTAACTGGTCTCTGTCATGAGCCGCCCACGCGAGCGTGCTGCGTTGCTCGAGTGAGCGCGAACCTTGTCGCCGCGCAACTCGAATCGAGCTCTCGAACGAAACTTTTGCTGCAGCAAACTGCGCCGGTGACCCGCGCAGCTGAACTTCACCTTGCAACCGGTACAACTCCGCCTGCCAGAACCGCTCGTCCGTCTCTTCGACCCAACGCTGCGCCTGAACCATAACAGCGGTCGCCTGCGCATACTCGCGTGTTGCGATTAAAATCTCAGCGAGCATGCCGGAAAAGAACGTCGTCGCAACGCGCTGCCCGCTGCGCCGATAGTCCTCGATGTGCGTCTTCAACTGACCCGCCGCATTGCGCGAGCCGCGCATGCCGTCGACCCACATCGCGACGGGCGCTGTCCACGCCACCGGAAACCCGAACTGATACCGCTTCGCGTAGTCGAGCGCGGTCGACGCAGCCTCCGCCGCTCCTTCGACGTCGTGTTTCAAATAGGCCAACCACGCCACGATCGTGAGCGCATAGGCGATGCTGTACGCGTGGTCCGCCGCACGCGCAGTGTTCAAAGCGCGCGCAGCCTGGGCATCGGCTTCCTCGACGAAGCCCAAGTGCCACAACGCCAGACTCAAATATCCCGCGCACAATACTTCCGCGTGATGTCCGGTCGGCGAAGTCTCTGCACGTCGATCGAGCGTCTCGAAACACTTCCAGCCCGCGCGCAGATTTTGCTCCGCATCCGGCATGCGCCCGAGGAAGTACGCCGTCGAGCCGCATCCGAAGTGTCCTTCGAGCGCGAGCGCCGGGCGATCGCCCGCCATCTGGATCAGCTGTTGCCCGATGTCGTACGCCTTGTGCAGCTCCGCACGCGATTGATGGTACGCGCCGAAACCCCACAGGATCCAAAACAACCGGTTCGCTTGGGTCGCGTCGTTCGCGAGTGTCTTCGCGTGAAAGTCTTGCCCGCACTGCAAACGCGCGAGCAGCATTTGCGTACTGATTTCTTTGCCGCTCGCAGCTGCTAGCCGCTCGCTCAGTTCGAGCGCCGCGCTGTAGGCGTTTTCAACCTCGGTCGATGCGTAGCCCCCGGCCGCGCGCGCCGCTTGCGCAAACACCATCTCGATTTGAAGCTCGCGCTCCCAGCGCTTCGTCTCGTCGAGGATCGCCCCCGCCCCGTTCCGCGCGCGCTCGAGGTGATGCTTCGCTTCAGTACTCGCCCCACGGTCGAGCGAACTCTGCGCAGCCGCGATCAACGGTTCGATCGCTTCGGACGCCCGCCCCGCCTCCATCAAGTGATGCGCAAGCAACTCCGGCTGGCGCTGTGCGACATCGCGATAGCGCGATTCCAACACGTCGGCGATCCGACCGTGGTAACGCCGCCGATCGCTGCGCAGCATCGACGCGTAGGCCGCGTCTTGAATCAACGCATGTTTGAACGCGTAGGCTTTCGCACCGCTGAGCTCGATTCGAGTCAACAGGTCGGCCGCTGCCAGCTGCTCGATGCCGGCCAACACGACCGGCTGCGGCAACAACTCGAGCACGGACACGAGCTCATGCGAGAACTCACGCCCGATCGCGGCGCCGAGCTGCGCGACTCGCTTCCCTTCGGACAATCGATCGAGCCTCGCCATGAGCGAGTCCTGGAGAGTCGTCGGAATGGAGATCGGGGCCTCCGGCGCCTGCGACGCGCTCCGGCCCTGCTGCGCCGTCGCCGCGTGCTCGAGCACCGCCTTGGTCAGCTCTTCGACGAACAGCGGGACACCGTCGGTCCGCGCGACAATCGCTTCGAGCACGCCATTCGGGAGCGCCGCTCCGTGCGCGATGTGTCCCACGATGGCTTCGATCGCGCTGGATGGGAGCGCACCCAGGACGACCTGCTCTGCAGCGGCGCCACTAGGCCAGGCATGTTCGAGCTCGCGACGCGCCGTCACCAAGATCAACACCGGCAGCGCAGCGACGCGGAGCAGCAGCTGATCGATCACCTCGAGCGTCGACGGATCCGACCAGTGCAGATCTTCGAGACATACGATCACCGGACGGCTCTTCGAGAGCACGATCACGTTCTCGATCGCACACTCGATCGCGGCACGCCGCGCAACTTCGGGAGCCATGCGCGACTCGGGCGAGAGCGGCAACCCCAACATCGGCGCGAGCACTTGCAACCGCGCGTCCGGTTCGACATCGACGAGCGACGTGCGAGTCAGATCGTTCGCGTTCAGCTCGGGCACAGGCAGCACTTCGAGCAGCTGCCGCAACGGTGCGATCAACGGCGCAAACGCGCTGTCGCGGGCAAACGGCGAACAACGCCCGACGAGCCAACTGACGTCGCTGCCGCCCTCGGTATCGCGCAGCTCACGAAACTGATGGAGCAAGCGCGACTTCCCAATCCCCGGTTCGCCGAGAATGCTGACGAGCGACCCGGCCCCCGCGCGCACGCGAGCCCAGGCTGCTTCGAGCGCGCGCTTCTCATTCTCTCGGCCTTGAAACGGCGTGAGCCCTTGTTCGACCGCGAGCTCGAACCGCGTCTGCGTCGCGTTCGATTCGAGGACGCGAAAACCGCTCACGAGCTGCGTGCCCGCGCGGATCTGCGCCGGCACCACTTCGAACTTGAAGAAGCCTTCGGTGAGCCGCAGCGTCTCAGTGCTCACGACGACTGAGTTCGCGGGCGCAAGGCTCTGCAGACGCGCGCCGATGTTCGGCGTCGAGCCCATCGCGAGCACTTCCTTCCGCTCACCGACTCCGATCTCGCCCGTAACCACGAGCCCGGTGTGCACACCTACCCGAACGGCGAGGGTCATCCCCCGTGCTTCGAGGCTGCTCGGCCGCAGCTTTGCGACGCTCTGCACGATCTCGAGGCCCGAGCGAATCGCGCGCAGTGGGTCGTCCTCGTGCGCAACCGGATATCCGAAATAGACGAGAATTCCGTCGCCGAGAAACTGCGCGATGTGCCCGTCCCAGCGCTCGATCACTTGGGCGCAGGCGGTCTGGTAGGAACCGACGACGTCGCGTAACTCTTCGGGATCCAAGCGCTCAGCGAGTACCGTCGAGTCGACGAGATCGCAGAACGCGACCGTGATCTGCCTTCGATCCCCCGGTGCGTTGGCCACTATGAACTGCGGTTATCATCAATATTGCCACATGGCAAATGAGGACCTCCGTTAGTCGTAGTGAGGTGTAGTAGTTAGTCCACAGACTGTCTCACGGTTCGCGCGTGATCGATCTACGACAGTGCAAACGCGTTTCGCCGGCACTTCTCGATCGCGAATAAGGCGTTGCATCACGGTGGCAAAACCTCAAATTGCCGAGGTTTGCCGCGTGTCCGGCTACGTGGGACAAAGTGTCATGAGCTCAGCTGCTTCGCCGCTCGCACAGTTTCAACCCGCCGTCGCGCGCTGGTTCGAAAGTGCGTTCAGCGAGCCGACGCGACCGCAGGTCCTCGGTTGGCCTGCGATTGCTCGCCGTCAGTCGACGTTGATCTTCGCGCCGACCGGTACCGGTAAAACACTGGCAGCTTTCCTCGCCTGCATCGATCGTTTGATGTTCGAGCCGCCTCCGCCGCCCAAGGAGCGCTGCCGGATCATCTACGTGTCGCCGCTCAAGGCGCTCGCGGTCGACGTCGAGCGAAACCTCCGCTCCCCGCTCGTGGGTATCGCCCGCCTCGCGGCGGAACGCGGCGACTTGCACCACGTCCCCACGGTTGGAACGCGCACGGGCGACACACCGCAGCTCGAGCGGACCCGGTTCGCACGCAACCCGAGTGACATTCTGATTACGACGCCCGAGTCGCTCTACCTGCTGTTGACCTCGCGCGCGCGCGAAGCCCTGCGCAGCGTGGACACGGTGATCATCGACGAGATCCATGCGCTCGTGCCGGGCAAGCGCGGCGCGCACCTCGCGCTCAGCCTCGAGCGGTTGCAGGCGCTCACGGACAAACCGCTCCAGCGAATTGGCCTGTCCGCGACGCAGCACCCGCTCGATGAAGTCGCACGCTTTTTGGGTGGCGCGGCCGAGCCGGGCGCGCCGGCAGCTCCGAGCGGCAACAGCGACTTTCGCGACACCCTGCGAGCGGAGTTCGAGGACGACACGGCGGTGGGCTTTCGGCCGGTGGAAATCATCGACGCCCGCGGGCAGAAAGCGCTCTCGGTGAGGATCGACGTGCCGGTCGAGGACATGGCGACGATCGGCCAGCTGGTCGAGATTCCGAGCGGTGCAGCATCGCAAGGCCCGCAGCGCACGTCGATTTGGCAGGCGATCCACCCGCGCTTGCTCGAGCTGATCAAGCAGCACAACTCGACGCTGATCTTCGTGAACTCGCGGCGCATCGCGGAGCGCCTCGCTGGCGCGCTGAACGAGCTCGCGGAAGAGACCGTCGCGTACGCGCATCACGGCTCGCTCTCCCGCGAGCAACGTTCCGACGTCGAAGACCGGCTGAAGGCGGGACACGTGAAAGCGCTCGTCGCGACGTCGTCGCTCGAGCTCGGCATCGACATGGGCGCGATCGACCTGGTGGTGCAGATCGAGGCGCCGCCGACGGTCGCGAGCGGACTGCAACGCATCGGTCGCGCCGGTCACAGCGTCGGCCAAGAGAGCAGCGGCGTGATCTTTCCGAAGTACCGCGGCGATCTGCTGGCGTGTGCAGCGCTCACGCGCGCGATGCTCGACGGCGCCGTCGAGACTACGCGCTACCCGCGCAATCCACTCGACGTGCTCGCGCAACAGATCGTCGCAGCGGTGAGCCTCGAAGACTGGCGCGTCGACGACTTGTTCGAGCTCGTGCGGCGTGCGGCGCCGTTTGCGGAGCTCAGCCGCGGCATCTTCGATAGCGTGCTCGACATGCTGGCGGGCCGCTACGCGAGCGACGAGTTTGCAGAGCTCAAGCCGCGCATCACCTGGGACCGCGTGGCAGGCGTGTTGCAAGCGCGGCAAGGCGCGCAACGCATTGCGATCGCGAACGGGGGCACGATTCCCGATCGAGGTCTGTACGGCGTGTTCCTCGCGGGGGCCGCTCGTCACGGGGGGCGCATCGGAGAGCTCGATGAAGAGATGGTGTTCGAGTCGAAGCCGGGCGACACGTTCGTGCTCGGGGCTTCGACGTGGCGCATCGAAGAGATCACGTTCGACAAAGTGCTCGTGACGCCTGCGCCAGGCCAGCCGGGCCGCATGCCGTTTTGGCGCGGTGAAGCTGCGGGGCGCTCGCTCGAGCTCGGTCAAAAGATCGGCGAGTTGACGCGCGAGCTCGGCGCACTGTCCGAAGCGGCTGCGATCGAGCGGCTCCAGACACGACACGGGCTCGACCCGCAAGCGGGCAAGAACCTCGTGCAGTACTTGGCCGATCAGCGGGCTGCGACGCGCGCAGTCCCGGACGACAAGACGCTCGTGATCGAACGCTGCCGCGACGAGCTGGGAGACTATCGCGTTTGCGTGCTCTCGCCGCTCGGCGGGAGCACGCAAACGCGAT
>DASRXR010000833.1:0-2237 GCA_035687405.1 Polyangiales bacterium | reverse complement strand
CCTCGAACAGGCGCCCGCACCCGGCTCCAAACAGCGTGTCGCCACTGAACAGCGCACCGTCCACCAAGAACGCGATGGCCCCGAGCGTGTGCCCCGGGACTTCCATGACGCGCACCCGGTGACTTCCGAACCAAATGGGCTCGCCTTCGTCGACCGCCCGCGTCTGCCCCGGCACGCGATTTCTAGTCGAGTCGTAAGCGCTCGCGATGACCTCGAGCCCGGCGTTCTCCCGGACGAGCTCCGGGATGCCGCCCACGTGGTCGTGGTGATGGTGGGTCGCCCAGATGCCGACCAGCGATACCCCGAGCTTGGAAAGCGCGTCCAGGACGGGCGCCGATTCTGACGGATCCACGACCACCGCCGCCCCGGCATGCACCAGGACGTACGCGTAGTTGTCCGATAAACATGGAACAATATGGATTTCCATGACTGACCAGGACGGCGCCGATGCAGCGCCTCCGCCTTCCTATCCCTGTGTTACAACCTGTCGCGCACGATACAGGTGGGGTTAGCATGAGCTCGCGGCGAATGGCAGCGCGCTCATTCTGGGTCACGGAGCCGGAGGACACATGCGATCGATAGGCTTACTCGTATTGGTGACGCTGTGCGCGGGGCTTTCGGCTCGAGCCGCAGCGGAAGACGCCACGACGGTCGTCCTCGGCCTCCGATCGGTCGAAGGCGACGACGAGTTCGCAAACGGGATGACCGACGCGCTGCGCGTCGCCGCACGCAAGGTCTCGGGTTGGAAAGTCGCCGACCGCGCGGTCTCGATGTCGCAGATGAGCCTCGCTCACGGTTGCGACGACATCGACGCGCCGTGTTTGAGCGAGATCGCGAAGGGCTTGCAAGCCGACCGCTTGCTGTTCGGTTCGGTGCGCCGCACCAACGTGCAACCGAAGAAGGGCTACGACTACGAAGTGAGCGTCAGCATCTTCAACGCCGGCACGCGCAGCATCGGCTCGACCGAAACGCAGACCGTCTCCCGCACGGAATCCAAGGCGAAGAAGCTCAGCACCCGCGCGGAACCGATCATCGCGAAGCTCGCATCGGCGGATACGGGTTCGGGCACGCTGTCGGTGCAAGCCAACGTCGCCAACGCCGAGATCAAGCTCGACGGCCAAGTCGTCGGTCAGACGCGCGACAAGTCGCTCGTGCTCGAAGGCCTCAAGGAGGGCGAGCACAACCTGGAGATCACCGCGATCGGGCACCTCACGCACGAGCAAAAGATTCTCGTCGCGTCGGGTCAGCGGACCGAGATCAAAGTCAGCTTGGAGCCCGTGCCGGAACCGACATCGGAAGAAGCGCCGATGGCGGCACTCGCTCCGACCGACGAGGAATCGAGCGGTGGCGGGAACCTCGCTTGGCTCGGCTACACGCTGATCGGCGTCGGTGCGGCATCGCTCGGCGGCTGGGGCGTCTCGATGTACCTGGTCAACGACACGAACAATGACTCCCGCTTCGTTCAGTACAAGCGAGCATTCCCGCGAACCACCGACGACGTCTGCGATCTCGCCGACAGCAACAGCACCGCCAGCGGTGCGGTGAGCGCATCGCAGCTCTCCGACGTGAAGAGCCTCTGCAGCCGCGGCCGCACGTTCAACCTGCTTCAATGGGTGTTCCTCGGCGCAGGCGTTCTGACCGCGGGCGTCGGCACATTCATCGTGGTGAGCGAGAGCGGTGGCTCCGAAGAGCAAACGGCCAAGCTCAAGAGCTCGCCGCAACTCACGTGGAGCCCGGAAGTCGGCCGCGGCACGCTCGCGCTGCACGGCCAGCTCACATTCTGATCCGCGAAGCTTCATGCGTGTGATCGCAGGCAGGTTCGGAGGCCGGCGGCTTACGGCCGGCGTCGCAAGCGTCACGCGCCCCACCGCTGACCGCGTCCGCGAAGCACTCGGCTCGGTGCTCGAATCGCGCGGTGCGTTCGAGGGTGCGGCTGTGCTCGATTTGTTCGCAGGCACGGGCGCGCTCGGGATCGAGGCGCTGTCGCGCGGAGCGGCGAGGCTCGTCGCGATCGACTGGGATCGGCGCGCAATCGAGAGCGTCACGGAGAACCTTCGTTCACTCGCTGCGACCAGCGAGGCTCGCGTCGTACGCCTCGACCTGCTCAAGTCGGCATCGCGCGTGATCTCGCGCCTCGAGGCGCTGCGAGAAGGGCCATTTCGCCTCATCTTTGCCGACCCGCCGTATCGCGAGCTCAAGGCGCTCGCACCGCTGCTCGACCAACTCGCCGCATCGAA
>DASRXR010000832.1:0-2829 GCA_035687405.1 Polyangiales bacterium | reverse complement strand
CACCGCCCGATGGGTTGATCGGAAGGTCGCCGTCGAGTGCGGTCACACCAGCCTCCGTCAGTTTCCAACCTTCGCCGGGTTCACAGAAGCCGAGGTTCTCGAGCCACATCGGCTCGAACCACGAAAACGGCACGTAGATCTCCGCGACATCGAGATCGCGGCGCGGATTGCGGATGCCGGCTTGCGCGAAGACGTCGGTCGCGCAGTCGATGCCTGCGCGCGGATTGACTTGGTCACGCCCGGCAAACATCACCGGTTCGCTTCGCATCGCCCCGCCGTGAATCCAAGCCGGCGGGCGCGGCGTGCGGCCTGCGCCGGCCGCGTCACTCAGTACCATTGCAACCGCGCCGTCAGACGACGGACACGTGTCGAGGTGGCGAATCGGATCCCACAACATCGGTGAAGCTTCGACCTTCGCGAGATCGATCTCCGGCAACTTCAAGTGACTGTAAGGGTTCTTGACGCCGTTCAGCCGGTCTTTGACTGCGACTAAATGCCCGATGTGACGCGGCGCGCCGGAACGCCGCATGTACGCGCGGATTAGCGGCGCGAAGTAGCCGCCTGCACCGGCAGTCAGTTGCGGCTGAAACGGGATCGTCGGCGAGAGCGCCCACATCGCATCGCTCTCGGACTGCTTTTCGAACGCGAGTGTGAGCACGCAGCGATGAATGCGCGCGTGAATCAGGTGGGAGGCGACTAAAGCAGTCGAGCCGCCCACGCTGCCGGCCGTGTGGATGCGTGAGATCGGTTTGCCGGCCGCACCGAGCGCATCCGCGAGGAACAGCTCGGGCATCATCACGCCTTCGAACATATCCGGCGCCGTGCCGATCACGACCGCGTCGATGTCTTTCCAGGTGAGCTCGGCGTCTGACAGTGCGCGCATCGCCGCTTCGCGCAAGAGCCCGGGGATCGAGACGTCCTCACGCCGCGCGCGATGCTGGGTTTGGCCAATGCCGATGACTGCACAGGGCTCCATCAGTCAGTCTCCAGCACGCACACTAAGTTTTGTTGCAAACACGGGCCCGACGTGGCGTGCGCGATCCCGCGCCGCCCCGCTCCGCGCGACAGCCGCATCGCGGCCTCTCCGATGCGCGCGAGGCCCGCGACCATCATCGGGTTTGCGGCGAGCGCACCACCCGAGGGATTGATCTCGACGTCGGGAGCCAGCCCCAACGCGCGCCGTAAGATGATCTCTTGATGCGTGAACGGCGCGTGCAGCTCGGCGAGATCGAAGCGGCCGGTCGCGCCGGCGTGCTCCGCCGCCGTCCGCGTCGAGCTGGACCGGGTGAGGTCGCGCGCACCGAGCGAATGGGCTTCGATCCGGTGATCCATTCCGGTGATGAACGCGGGCCGCTCGCTGCAGCGGTGAGCGGCAGGCTCCGCGGCGAGGACGACTGCACACGCACCGTCGGAGATCGGCGGACAGTCGTGTTTGCGCAACGGGGCGACCAGATAGGGCTGGGCCAGGAGCTCTTCGACGTCGCTTTGCTTGCGCACCTGCGCGTACGGATTGTCGAGCGCGGCGCGGCGACTCCGCGAAGCGATCTCCGCGAGGTCTCGCTCGCTGCAGCCACCGGCGTCGAGCAGCGCTCGCGCTTGTAGCGCGGCCAAGCTGATCGAGTCGGGCACCAACGGAGCCAAGTAATACGGGTCGAGCTGTTGCGCGAGCACGTCACGCAGATCACCGAGCGACGACTTCCCGTACGCATAAACGAGCGCGGTGTCGACGTCGCCGCACTGCAAACGCACCCAGGCTTCGTAGAGTGCCCAAGCGCCGTCCATCTCCACGTGCGACTCGCTCGCGGGCGGCCACGGCGCCAGTGCGTCGAGCGCAGACACGAACGAAAACGGCCTTCCCAGCAGAAAATCCGAGCTGCCGGAGCACGTGAAGCCGATGTCGGCTCGCGTCAACCGCGCCGCTTCGAGCGCGGCGTTCACGACTGGAAGCACGAGCTCGGTCTCTTCGTGTTCGGTGTCGCGCCGCACGTTCGGAAGCTGTGCGAACGCGACTACGGCGATGCGACGCGGGCTATTCTTGCGATCGAGGCGAGCCATCACAAGTGTGCCTCGTAGGTCGAATAGTCTGCGTCGGGCTCACCATTGGGCTCGAACCAACGGATGCTCTCGACCGTGGGCGCGAGCTCGGCATCCGACACCCAAACCGCGCGCACGCGCAAACCCATGCGGACTTGATCCGGTGAGACGCCGCGCACGAGATGCAAAATCGGAAGATCTGCGCCGTCGAGCAGCAGCGCCGCGACGACGTAGGGCGGCGGGAACGGCATCGCGCCGAACGGAATGTTGACGATGCAAAACGTCGTGACCGTCGCCTCGTGCGAGATCGGAAACTCTTCGCCGGTCGGCACACCGCAGGTCGGACAGGAGCCGCGGGGTGGCACGTAGACTTTGGTGCAGCGCGGGCAACGCCCACCGATGATCTGCTTTTTTGCGAGTGCCAGCAGATAGCGCGAATACGTGCAACCGGCGGTCACCGTGTACTCGAGCCGTACGTGCATCGGGACGACCTTGATCGGCTCGCCGCTCATGGCTGCCCCGCTTCCGGCTCGAAGCAGGCGATGTCTTCGATCCGCCCGCTACGCTCGGCCGCCCAGCGCACGCGCACGCGCATGCCGGTGCGCATGTTCTCGATCGAGCCCGCGTCGACCGCGTGCAACATCGCGGTGTCGGCGCCGTCGAGTTGAACTAGTGCCCAGGCGAACGGCCGCTGCAGCGGACAACGCGGGCGTGACTCGGTGACCCATGCCCAGGTCTTGACCACGCCGCTCGTACCGACGTCGACGAACTCGTCACACGCATCACCGGTTTCGG